>NZ_MUXB01000016.1:0-179661 GCF_001994935.1 Herbaspirillum sp. VT-16-41 | reverse complement strand
GACGCCGCAACAGTTTGCAGAGACTTTTTTAACCGCAGACTCCAAGTCGTTCTCGTACTAAATTGGGGAGCAGGTCAATTGGTATCTATTCAAGCCGCACGTGACGGGTGACGCCTTAATTGTTAGTTACGACACCGGAGTACGAATTACGCCGCGCCAGTCATTTATGACGACCTTAAAAAGCAAAGAAACATTAACCGCAGTAGCGGCTTTTGCGCTCTCAGGAGGAACTTGGTTCGTCAAAAACATGAATTGGAACAACCTGGATGAGATGTATAAAAACGGGGCAATGGGCCTGGGGATAATCGCGTCATTTACCTTGGCTCATGCTGCTTTCAAACATTTCTTTACTCTACCGAATTTCTCTTGGTCCGTTCCGGAGCTGAAGGATTAATATGTCTCAATTTCACAGCCCCATCGACTTCGAACGAAAGCTCATTCAGGCTTCAAACTTGGTGTTGGAAAAATACGCTCGCACCTTCGCCAACGTAAACTTCCTAACTGATAGTTCTCCTACCTACGAGCTTGACTATGTTTTCCGAGCCAATCCTCCATACGATGATGGAAGGATTTTCATTTTTGAGTTCAAGTATTCAAGCTCGCCAACACTAACTGACTCTCGCGCGTTCACCATACTTGCACGCTTCGATGCACTCAGAAATGCCAATCCGCAGTCAAGATTTGAAATGGTGCTGATTACCAACGGACATGTCCGCGATGCCGCACGAGATTTCGATGGATTGCAGATTCTAAGCGACATCACCGATATTGATACCTGGACGAAAAAATTGAAAGCCTGGCTAAAAAGAGAGATTCCCAATTTCCCTGTTTAATGACGGCGTCAATCTTCCAGTTCATGAGAGGCGAAAAAAAGGCCGCCCTCGGGCGGCTTCGCGGGCTTGTTTCCAATTGAAGAAAAAGTAGGTGAGTCAAAGCCGCCGGCGGGTCAGCAGCAAAGGCCCTTCAAGAGCGGGCGATTGCGAGCATGCCCAGCATTGTCTTTGTCGCTTGCTTCTTCTCCACCCGTTCTCCTACCCTCTAAAACAGTGGGACTTGAGCGAATTAAACGGAAATCAAATAACCTAAGAATTTAGGTCTTACAGTTGTGTTGAATTGCATCCAAATCCGCACCCCCACTTTTTCCCAGAAGTTTACATACTAAGTTGCCCCATGTTTAGACCACAATCCTGCTCATGACAGCGAGCAGGAGAACGGAGTGATAGACGTGGCCCTACTTGGAATTATTCGGCGCTGGTACATCAGAGACCATATCTCTATCCGGGAAATCGCGCGCCGACTGGACATCTCCCGCAATACAGTTCGCCGTTATATCCGTTCGGATGCGATCGAACCAGCATACCTAGCAAGGCATTCGCCTAGCTCTCTTGATGAGTTCGCTCCCAGGCTCTCTGCTTGGCTGAGTGCTGAATCCGTCAAATTTCGCAAGCAACGAAGAACCCTGAAACAGATGTTCCTGGAGCTGAAAGAGCTGGGATATGAAGGATCGTACGACCGTGTGGCCGCCTTTGGAAGGCAGTGGAAAGTGGGTCAACTGGAGAGGGTCAATTCTGCGAGCAGATCAACAGACAAATCCCCTTCGGAGCCGCAAATACATCCTCGACTCATTGACGCTTCTACTACCCCCTAGCTAGGCCGCATTCGTTTTATCTGATATGCAGACACTTTAAAAATATCCGATATTCAGATATTTTAATATTATCTGCTATTCAGATATATTTACTTTATCTGTAATTCAGATAAAATAGATTTATCTCGATATCGGATATTCTTACCATGGCTATCAATATCTCCCATCCCCTCCTCACCACATCCCAGCTCGGCCAACTGCTCGTGTCGACACGCAAGAGGAAGAAGCTCACGCAAGCGGAGGTAGCGACCCGTCTCGGCCTGAGCCAAAATCGTATCTCTCATCTGGAACACAACCCAGACGAAATCAGTGCCAAGCAGTTATTCACTTGGTGCGCAGCGCTTGAGCTGGACCTGAGGCTTGGGGATAGAGCGCCGGCACCGCTCAACACCACCCTGGAGTGGTAACTATGGGACGTCGCTCACATAGCCAAACACTCCATCTCTGGGCCAATGGGGCCTATGTTGGACGCTGGACGCTCAACAGTCACGGGGTCTCCGAACTGGCTTATGACGCCAACTGGCAGAGCTCAGCGGCCGGACGCCCAATTTCGCTCTCGTTGCCGTTCAATATGCATAACGAGCCGATTAAGGGGCCCAATGTCACGAATTATTTCGAAGGGTTGCTGCCCGATAGCGATAGCATCCGCAAGCGTGTTGCGGAGCGATTTAAAACAGGCTCCCTTGATTCGTTCGACCTGCTGTCGGCCATTGGCAGAGATTGCGTCGGTGCGTTACAGCTCCTTCCAGAGGGTATCAAACCAGAAGGGCTGGAGCAGGTTGATGGGATACCTGTTAGCGAAGATGACATTGAGCGCCACCTGCTTGAAGTGGTCAACATAGACCGGCATGGCGGCCCAGAAGACCCCGACGATGACTTCCGGATTTCTCTGGCCGGGGCGCAAGAGAAGGACGCTTTCCTATGGTGGGACGGGAAATGGATGAAGCCGCGAGGAGCCACGCCGACAACACACATATTCAAACTCCCCATCGGGATGGTGGGTGGAAAAAAGGCGGACTTCACCACGTCGGTCGACAACGAGTGGCTATGCCTGCGCCTCTTCAAGGAATTCGGCCTCCACACGGCAAACGCCGAAATTGCAAGGTTCGGCAAACAAAGAGTGCTCGTCGTAGAGCGTTTCGACCGCGCAGTATCAAGCGACGGCAAGAGGCTGTTCCGGCGTGTCCAGGAAGACTTTTGCCAGGCTACTGGCACTTCTCCGCACAGGAAATATGAGAATGAAGGCGGGCCTGGCTTGAACGCGATGTTCACCCTGTTGCAGCAATCAGAGCGGGCCGTAGAGGATATGCGCACCGTTATGGCTTCACAGCTCCTCTTCTGGATGCTACGTGCCCCAGATGGCCATGCGAAAAATTTCAGTATCCAACTACTGCCTGGCGGCGGGCGCTTCAGGCTAACCCCTATTTATGACGTGATGTCCGCGTACCCCGTCATCGGCCCAGGTCCGAACCAATGGGATGAGCGCAGGCTAAAGATGGCGATGGCCCTACAAGGCGCCAATAAGCACTATCTCGCGCACACTATCCTGCGTCGACACTTTAACAGCACCGCCAAGGCCGTCGGCTTCGGCGCGGATGCAGAGCCGCTGCTGACCGACTTCATCGCCCGCACGCCAGCAATTGTAGAAAAGGTGCGCAACGACCTACCTGAAGGCTTCTCTGAAAGGGTCGCCGATAAGGTTCTCGGAGGGCTTCTCGCCGCCGCGAAAGCTCTGGAAGCAATGCCGGCCACCTGAATCAGGGCATACCTTTCCTACGAATAGAAAGGTAAGAAGCACTGAGCTTCTCTGCCTGAAGTAGTGGTGGCATAACCAAAAGCAGAAGCCCCGAATAACGGGGCCTCTGGTCCAGCGGGTCCGATTCCTCTTAGTTAGCGACTACCGCCACCATTGCCTGCCCCCCCGTATGGCCAAGCCAGAATCAGTATCAGAGACAACTACCCTTCAAACGGAAGCTGTCCATCTCCATGACGCACCTGGAAAACATTCAGCGTCATGGCAACCAACGCGTAGTAACCCAGCAGCCCTACAAGATTCACCAATACCTCGACACCAAAGTACTGCTCTGCCTCTTTGTAGAGCAGCTCTGAAATTCGCTTCGTTTCGTAGAGTTCCTCCACCAGCTCCCAAATCAACTGTTCTTCACGAAGCGCAAATTTCGGCTCCTTGCCCAGGCGCACCAGTTCGATATTCCGTTCATCCAGTCCGGCATCGATGCCAATAGGATAGTGAATCTGCCACTCTGCCTGGGCCCGCCACTTCGAAGCCGTACAAAGGATCGCCAGCTCAGAGAGCCGTAACGACAACTTCGTGTGATAGCGGCAGAATGCGCCAAGCTTCTGTGCATGCTGTGCCAGCTCAGGGCTGTGAATCCACGAGAGGAACGGACCTGCCAGGTTACCGCGCGGCCCGTTCAAGATGTCATCCAGAACGCGCTTCTGTTCTGGCGAGGCTGTTGCAACGTCGACGGCTGGCAGCCGAGGTTCGCCTGCTTTTTGTTCCATAGACTTCCTTGTCAAATACTCGAATGATGGGGATGCGCTTGAAGCTGTCCGATACGACCGCAAAGGTGGAGCATGACGAGCAGCAATGCGCAAACCAGGGTGGCGGCTGAAAAGCTTAACAGACCGGTGCGATAACTTCCCGAGGCTTGGCGCATGATGGGAAGAAATGCGGCGCCGGCACCAGCACCGAACTGGAATACTGCAAAGATCACGCCATAGAGCTTGCCGAATGAGCGCATACCGAAATAGCGCTTCAAAAGGTAGCTGAGCACATCGAACTCCGCCCCCAGCACCATTCCCAGCAATGCGGCACACAGGAACACCACGTCGCCGTTGACGCCGTACGCGTAGAGCACACAGGCAATCGTGCCTCCCAATGCGAGGACGCACATGACCAAAGCCGCAGAGATGTAGTCGATAAGCAGGCCGGTGAGCAGGCGGCCCACGATGACGAAGATGCCGAAGGTCGCCTGTACCATCGCAGCGCGCTGTGGGGTCACGCCTGCATCAATCAACATCGGGATCTGGTGAACAATCAATGCGGTATTGATGATACCCAGCAGCATGAAGATACCGACCAGCAGTTTGAATTGCCTGCTGCGCGCGGCCTCCTTGAAATCAACACCGGGAACGCTCTGCGCTTTCCCCTTTCTGGGCTCAGTACCAGGTTTTTCCCGGATGAAGAAGAACGCGATGGGTAGCGTCAGTGCGACCAGCACGGCCAGGCCCACGAATCCGGCACGCCAGCCTTGCTGAACAATCACCGTTCCGATCACGAGTGGAATCACTGCACCACCGATGCCAATACCCGCGTTGGCGATGCCGATCGCCAGGCCCAGGCGCTTGTCGAACCAGGAACTGACGACACGCAGATACGAGAGTGGGAAGATACCAATACCGATAGCCGGCAGAGCAACCCACGCAGCGTAGTAGATCCACGGCACCGGCGGCATGAAGTACATCAGACCTATGGCGACGCAGAACAAGGGGATGCATGGAATGATGATGGCCCGCGCGCCGAAGCGGTCAGTCAGGTAGCCCTGAATCGGGGAAATGAACATCACCGTATATGACACGATAGAGCTGGCGAGCGCGATCTGGGTACGACTCCAGCCAAAATCGGCTTCCAGGGGCTTGATGAAAAGCCCCAGACTGAGCACCGCCACGGTACTGGGACCGAACATCAAGGCAATCATCGACGCAAGGACCACCACCCACCCGCGATACCGCCAGGACTCTTCTCCGACCGTAGCGGCGGCAGTCCCACTGGACAACATATTCATACTATCTCCGTTCTGTTCTTTTGATTCAGGGCTTGGGCTGCTCAGAAGCGGGTTGCCATGCCGATCCGGAAGATGGCTTGGCTACCGGTGCTGGAAGCAGACCCCGGGCCGTACAGGCCGTTGATCCAGGCCTGGGTAGTGGCGTTGTCGCCGCCTGCCTTCTGATACACGGTCTGCAGGTAGATATCGGTTCGCTTCGAGAGCCAATACTGCAGCGTCGCATTTCCCTGATGGGCGTAATTGTGCGCCAATTGCGCGTTCCCCTTCATGTACTCATAGGAGACGCCCAGGTTCCAGGCGACATCCATCTGCCAGTTGACGCCGGCTTGATAGACATTCACCTCGCCCTTGGTCAGGGTATTGCGGGTGTTGGTGTAGAGCAGATTGAGCTTGTAGTCGCCGATCCGGTATCGCGCGCCCAAACCCCAGTTGCGGATACCGTCGTGACCGTTGCTCATGGTGGAGTAGCGCGCATCGGTATATGCGGCTGCGAGGCCGAATGCACCGCTGGCATAGTTGGTGCCGAGGCTGATGGTGCGCGATGCCGAGGTGTCTCCCGCTACCTCGCCGAGGCCGTACATCCCACCGAACGTCACGCCATTGAAATCCGGACTCAGATACTTGACGGAATTGGCGACGCGAGCCAGGCCGGCCAGGCGGTCGAAGTCCGAGGCGCCGGTTGGGTTGTTCGGCACCGCCAGGGCATTGAACGGTCCCTGGCGGAATGTGTAGTACCCGCCATAGGTCAGCGCGGAATCAAAGCCGCCGAATAACAGCGAGTCGTGCATGAATTCGTACTGGTTACCGGCAGTGAGTGTGCCCCATTTGTTATCCCTCAGACCCACCAGCGATTGACGGCCGAAGATGAGATTGTTTCCAGGCAAGGATGCACCGGTGCTGAGATTGAACTGGCTCTCAAGCTGAAAGATGGCCGCAGTGCCTCCACCAAGATCTTCTTGTCCCTTGATGAACAGGATATTCGGGACGCCGATGCCGTTATCGGCTCGCAGATTGCTTTTCCCGGATTGATTGCTGACGTATGAAACCCCGGCATCCATGATGCCCGAGATGGTGACGCTGCTTTGAGCCCAGGAGGCGACGGGCAGCGTAGCAAGGGCAGCAATTGCGCCGAATTTCCATTTGATTTTTTGCATGTCTCTCTTTCCTCTTTCAGAAGGACGCACGACGCCCTATCGGCCAAGTGCGACATTCGGTTTCGTTGTTATGGTTGTAGCTCGTCGTCAAAGACGACGATGCATCTGGCGCTGAGCGCCGCGTGATGAAGTGGGTAAAGGTCTCCGATGAGCTGCGTTTAGAAGCTGCATTAATGAGCCACATTTATGAGCAGCTTTTTGTGTTGATGCGAGCAAACTATTTCCGTCTCCCATTTCCCGGTGGGAGTAGCGTTAATCTATTCCTTTACGATTCCCCATCTTGCTTCAGTCCGCGCTAGAATTTGACTAATAAGGCGACATCAATGGCGAACGCATTTCGCCCACCAGATGAAAACAAAAAGAGCGCCGCAACGACCAAGGAGACAGCCATTTTTATCCGCACCTTCTCTACCGCCGAGAGTCCGTCCCGTGAGGGCGCGCGATTGTTCGAAAGGCAGATGGCCAGCCTTTTTTCGATCGGCCTGTCACTGGACTCCGGAAAAGACGAGCCCCTGAGCACCCAGATGCAAGCCTATTGCGGCAGAAGCCTGCAGTTTGCATCCATCCGCTTTTCTCCCCATGAGACGTCCGCACCGGCGACACATAAAGACACCCGCCGGTGGCTGGTGACTGTCCAGAAGGAAGGTGAGGCGCATGTTTCCCAAGGTGGGCGCAGCGCCCGTGTACGACCTGGAGACATGGTGCTTATCGACCTGGCATCCCCCTTCCACATCGAAACCGGGCATATGGTGACGCACTCGACCTATGTGGATTCGGAGCTGTTGCGCAGGGTGGTTCCCGATGCGCATCTGCGCACGGCCAGGCGAATCGAGACGGCCGGTGGGCCGGGGGCAATCTTCCGGGCAATGAATGACGAGATGTTCGGCATGGCATCGGATCTCGATGAAAATACGGCCGCGCGTATTGCGCAGGCCCTTCCCTACACGCTTGCGGTTGCGCTGTCCCTCTGCGACAAGGAAATGACGGCCCTGCCCTCCAAGCTGCACGTTTTTCACCTTGAGCGCATCCGTGCGTTTGTTCGTGACAACCTGCACGATTCGTCGCTGGATGCGGAGATGATTTCGCAGGCGGTCAACCTGTCGACGCGGCACATCTATCAGCTCTTTACCGCGGAACAGACGTCGCTGATGAAGTGGGTGTGGTCCGAGCGTCTTGAGCGATGCCGTGAAGACCTGGTGTCGCGTCAACTCTCGAACCGGCCCATCGGGGAGGTGGCTTATGGATGGGGCTTCAGCGATGTGGCCCACTTCAGTCGTGCCTTCAAGGAGAAGTTCGACATGACCCCTCGGGAGTACAGGAAGGTGCACGGCTAAGCCCTGCATGGATGTGGCAGGGCCTCGGCCGTCAGGAGCTGCCTGACTCCTGATTCCTGACTCAGCTCAGCAGGAATTGCCCGACGACTTCCGTGAATTCGGCAGCGGCTTCAACATTGCTGATATGACCCGACGGCAGCACCACAAATCTGGCGCCCGTAATGGCCTCGGCGACCTTTGCACAAATCTCCGGCTTCACGGCGGCATCCTTCTCACCGGCGACGACCAGCGTGGGTGCTGATATCTCCTGCAGCCGCGCTACGTGGTTCATTCCCTTGATGGCATCGACTGCCTCAAAGTACCCCGCCTGGGTCGTAGCTCGTACAAGGGATTCAATCCATTTCACGGTCAGCGGCGCACGGGCGCGATAGTCATCATCGAACCAGCGTTCTATCGTCGAACGTACATGCTGCTCGGCGCCGAACTCGCGGTAACTCCTCTGACGCTCATTCCAGAGCGCCACCACGGGTTCAGGAGTGACCGCTCCCGCGTTGGCAAGGACGAGCTTTCGGATTCGCTCCGGAAATTCCAGTGCAAAAGCCTGTGCAAGCATTGCGCCAAGCGACACGCCGACCAGTGATACCTGGTCAACCCCCGCCCTCGTCAGAGTCACGGCCAGTTGCCGGGCGAAGTCCGTGAGTGTTGGCGTCCCCCCGAGCGGCTTGCTGAAGCCGTGTCCAGGCAGGTCAACCAGAACCAGCCGGAACGACTTTGACCAGACGGGCAGTTGCAGGCGCCATATATCGCGATTCGCACAAATGGGGTGCAGCAAGACGACCGCGTGACTGTCATCCTTGCCGAGTGACTCGGCTGCAAGTGGAACAATTTCAGCGTTCATCTCAGCCTTTCACTTTCCACTGGGCCAGACCAATCCCTGTGTACCATTTGGAGACTGCCTTGTAGTAGAGCGACTCGAACTGGGCACCGTCTGCCGCTCCATGGCCAATCAACCAGTTGCGGATTTCTTCCGCACCATTTCCTGCAGCAGCGACATGGCTTGTCGCGTGCTCAACAATCGTATCCGTATGGCCGCTGCCCAGGTTGGCCAGGAACTGGCGGTCAAATTCCTCGTTGACCATGCCCATTCGCGGCGTGGCGATATCGTGGCTGATGCCACCGGTGGCAAGAATCGCGATGCGCTTGCTGGCGTCAAAGCTGGCGATCGCCTTGCGAAGGAACTTGCCCCAGTCGACGCATCGGCGCATCGTGGGCAAGGGTGGCTGGACACAGTTCACCAGCAACGGAACGATTTGTACGTGAGGTACCAGACCGGCCAGCAACAGCGGGGTCAGCGAGCCGTGGTCAAGCACCAGCTCGATCGAGAAGGACGGGTCAAACCCGTTCTGCAGCGCTTCACCCAGGAGGTGCGCCCCCAATGCCGCATTCCCCGGCAAGACTTGCTTCTCAGCCTTCAGCCAGTGTTCCACAGGCGTCTGGTAGCTCTCGGCGGCACCGATGCAGAATGCAGGGAAATTGTTGAAAAAGAAGTTGTGGACATGGTCATCGGAAATGACGATGACGGTATCGGGCCGCGACTCGGCGATGCGCCGCCCCATCTCCTTGAACGCCGCGAAAATCGCGTCCCGGTCTTCACCGGGGATGGCATCCGGAAAATTCAGCATGACGGGCGTGTGGCTCGCCGCATAGATTCCTACGAGTTCAGCCATTCTTTTGTCCTCCAGCGACGGCCTTCAGTGATGCAAGGAATTCCTGCTCTGAAATGCGCAATCCCAGGCAGTGCGCCCTTAACAGATAGGGATTGGCACCCGCCAGATACATGGTGCCAATATCATTGGTACGAACCGCTTCCCGGAGGTTTTCCGGCATCGGTACGGTCGACAGATACTCGCCCGGAGATGCCAGATAGCGCTTGAGCTGCCCATCGTTGTGATGGACTTCGAACAGCACCTTGTTCAACCAGTAGGCAGATTGCGATGGAATCTGCTGGACCCAGTTTCCACTCATGCGGCCCCCACCTGGTTTTTGACGTGGGTGGACAGCCACTGGACGATCGTTGGCAGCGTCTGCGGCGTATTTCCCATGTGTCCGCCCGGGAACAGGCGAACGGCCTTGGGAGTGCCACGTTCGATCAGGAGATGCAGGTCAGCGATGGGACACTGCTTGTCTTCTTTGCCGTTCACCAGCAGCATCGGCGCGCTGGGTTGGTCGAGCAACCCCTGGTCCACCAGAGAAAGGCGCTTGAAGCCGTCAATGTATTCCTGGTCGGTGGTCACGCCCAGCATGCGCTGACGCGTTTCGACAAGCTCCATCAGGTAGCTGTCGGGGTAGCGGGAGGATTCGACCCACTCAGGCTGGAACATATAGTGGGCGCCACCGCCCCAGTTCACAGCGGCCGCAATGCGTTCCGGCTGCAAGTGCGCCAGTTTGGTCGCCCAGTAGCCGCCGAACGAGCGCCCCAGGATGCCGACCTTTGCGCCGTCCAGGTCACTCTGACGACTGGCCCACTCGAATACGGGCAGGAACTGGCGCTCTGCATCCTGAACGCCCTTCACCGGTGACTCGCCGGTGCCTGCATTGTCCATGGCGATGGTCGCCACGCCGGCCGCCAGGAAGGCATTGCATGCGGCGGTCATCTGTTCTTTCCATGCATCCACCCCGCCCCACATGACAACGACAGGCGGGCGCTCCACACCTTGGGGACGACGGATCAGGAACACGATTTCCTTGCCTTCACCGCTGCGGCCTTCGAAGGGAATGGTGACGCGCTGCACCGGATTATCCCAATACGAACCTGCGAGGACATAGGTCTCGCGCTCTGCGCGTGCACAACGCTCCTTGTCAGGATGATTCGGGCAAGGGAATCGGCCCATGAAATAGAAGCCGCTTGCCTTCATGTAGAGCGCGGCAGCTTCTGCGTCGTTGGCGCTGTCACGGGCGCGGTCAGCCAGAGCGCGTGTTTCGTCACCGGCCTTGCCCCAGACGGCCGCCCACGATGCGCCATCCAGACCCTGAAGGGAGTCAATGAGACGCTCACCGTCTTCCTTCGACACCAGATTCATCGGGTGCACCTTGGCGGCCAGCTTACCCAGCATCCATTGCTTGGCTTCGGCCAGGGTCTTGGGGCGGCCCTGCACGGCGCCGGCATTCTCTACGTTCTCGCTCAATTCGTCACCTCTGTCAGTTGCAAGCCCTTATCGATGTGGGCCCGGGACTGATATCGTAGGCGCGCGAAGGCCAGCTACTTTGCCCCCTGTGCTGCGCCTTTTGACCCTCAGCGCAGCATCGCTGTCTGCCTCCTTCGCTCCGAGACAAATTGCACGGCCAGTTCAGGCAAATTTCATCCATGCATACCGCTACGCTGCCAGTGTGAACAACATCCTGGCCTTTTCGTATCGACTGCGGTCGTGCTGGGTCCGGTAACTGGAGACTTGTGTAGATGCAACAGAAGAAGATTCTTATCGTGGGCGGTGGGGTTGGCGGGATGTCTGCCGCCATATCGCTGGCCAGGTTCGGCCACCACGTGGAGCTCATCGACCTGGACCCGGAATGGCGTGTCTACGGCGCGGGCATCACGATTACCGGCCCTACACTGCGGGCGTTCAAGGCGCTGGGCGTGCTACCGGACATTGAAGCGCAGGCCTATACCGGCGCCGGCATTCAGGTGTGCTCTACCGACGGTGCGCGTCTGGCAGTATTGCCTACCCCCGTACGACCAGAGGATGGCATTCCCGGCTGCGGCGGCATCATGCGGCCGGTACTGCACAAGATTCTGTCGGCCAGAGTCCTGGCGGCTGGCGTGAATGTGCGTCTTGGCCTGTCGGTTGAGAAGTTCAACCAAGGCCATGACCAGGTCGACGTAGAACTGACCGACGGCACCCGGTCCAGCTATGACCTGGTGATCGGCGCGGATGGACTGTTCTCGCGTATCCGGAGCCTGCTCTTCCCGGACGCCCCCACTCCCGAGTACACCGGTCAGAGCGCCTGGCGCGCCCAACTGCCCCGCCCTCCTGAAATCGACCGGCGCCATTTCTTCCTGGGCGGCCCGTATAAGGTCGGTTTGACACCCGTATCCAAGGAGCGGATGTACATGTTTCTCCTGGAAAACGCCAAGGAAAAGCGTCGGCTCCCGGAAGAGTCCCTTCCTGAAGAACTGGAACGTCTGACTCGCTCCTATGGCGGCATCATCCGTGAAATCGGCAAATCTCTGAGCGCGGAGAACACCATCGTCCATCGACCGTTGGAAGCCTTTCTACTGCCGGGTCCGTGGTTCAAGGGCCGAGTCCTGCTCATCGGCGATGCCGCCCATCCGACGACGCCTCAATTGGCGTCCGGTGCGGGTCTGGCGGCGGAAGATGCCCTGGTATTGGCGGAAGAATTCGGTGACGGCCAGGATATCGACCGTGCGTTGATGCGCTACATGTCCCGGCGCTATGAGCGCTGCCTGCTGGTGGTCCAGAACTCACTGGAGATTGGGCGGCGCGAACAGGCCGGTCGGCCGATCGCGGAGCAAACCGTGCTCGTCGAACAATCTCTGAAGGTCCTGGCAGAGCCGATCTGACGCCGGCTCTTGGAGCAGCATGGCGTTTCTGAGCACGGCAAAATCGGGCAAGTCCTGCTTTGCATAGAGACAAAATCTTGCAGGCGAGAAGACTAATATCGGAATTTGTACCTAGAACAAAGTGGAGACCAGCATGACACAGCCATCTCACGACATCATCCGCGGCGCACAAGTCGCCATGAGCCGCCTCGCCGACCGCAATACGCCGTTTATCTTCAACGAATGGTATGTCGCAGCCTTCAGCGATGAAGTAGGTCGTTTTCTGCTCAAACGCACCCTGCTCGGCAAACGCGTGATCCTGTACCGCACCGAAGCTGGCAATCCGGTCGTCATGGACGACCGGTGCGTGCACCGTTCCTATCCTCTGTCGGCGGGTCAGCTGGACGGTGACACGGTCGTCTGCGGCTACCATGGCCTGCGCTATGACGCATCCGGTGACTGCATCGAGGCCCCCGCAGTTGCAAAATGCCCGAAGAACATCGGCGTACGTACCTATCCGCTAGCGGAGCGTGGCCCGGTCATCTGGATCTGGATGGGTGACCCCGCCCTGGCTGATGAGTCCAAGGTTCCGGCGCTGCCCTGGATGATGGATAGTGAATGGGCAGGCGCCAAGGGCTGCTACGACCTCAAGTCCAGTTACGTCTACTTGCACGAGAATCTGCTGGACACCTCGCACCTGAGCTACATGCATGCGAACACCATCGGCTCACCCGACTATGTGAAAGCGCCCACCAAATCCGAAATGGGTGAAGGCAGGTTTGCCCTGGTACGCACGGTGTCGCCGACCAAACTGCCACCGGTCTGGGGAAAGCCGACTGGCCTGGACGGCGTGCCAACCGCATCGCGCATCGTTCGCAATGAATTCCTGACGCCTGCGCTCTACGAGGTAACCACACGCTTGTACGATTCGGCACTTGCTGAAGGAGAACGTCCAGAATTCCTCATCAAGGTCGCTCACATGGCCACACCTGCCACGCACAACACCACCCACTACTTCATCTATCTGGGCCGTGACTTTGCCCAGACCGACGAGGCAGCGACGCAATTCATGGCCACGAATTTCTTCAAGGCATTCGATGAAGACGTGGTCGGCCTGAGCTTGCTCGAAGAAGTGATCGCAGAACAGGGGGACGACCTCTACGAGATTTCCATCGCCAGCGATGCGCTCGGCGTGGCCATGCGGCGTTATCTCAAAGGACGGGCCGACCAGGAAGCCAAGGATAAGGAAAACGCTCCGCCATCGACCGGTGCCGGCTTCCCCCAGGTGGTGATGATGCAGCAGTCCTGAATCCGGAAGTCAGCAGGAATGAGAATATGAAGCTCGATGCAGGCAGTAACTTGTGGATGACCATGACCGTATCGGCCAAGGTCCTGGAAGCGGATGGAATCTATTCTTTCAGGTTCAGAGCGGCCGGTGGTGAGGCCTTGCCCCGTTTCACTGCCGGTGCGCACATAGATGTCGAAGTCGCTCCCAACCTGGTCCGCCAATATTCGCTGTGTAACGTAGCGGGACAAGAGAGCGAATACGAAATTGCCGTGCTTCTGACAGAGCCGTCCCGTGGCGGCTCCAGGGGCATGCATGCGATTGGAGTCGGCCAATCGATCCGTATCAGTGCGCCCCGAAACAACTTCAACCTGGTGCCAACCACCGGTCGGTCGATTTTGGTGGCCGGTGGCGTGGGCATCACACCCATTTTGTCCATGGCAGAGGAGTTGCACGCTCAATCCAAGGCATTCGAACTTCATTTCAGCGCCCGGTCACCCGCTCGCGCAGCGTTTCGCCAGCGTCTTGCCGAACGCTCCTTTGCCAAGGACGTGCGGTTCTACTTCGATAACGAAGGCCAGAAGCTCGACCTGGCTGACCTCGCCAGGTCTCGTCAACCCGATGACCACCTCTACGTGTGCGGGCCGACCGGCTTCATGGACTTCGTCCTGGGCGAATCGGAACGGCTGGGCTGGAAAAAAGAACAGCTCCACAAGGAGTATTTTTCCCCACCGTCGGTCGAGGAAAAGAGCGGCGCTAGCTTTGACGTCAGGATTGCAAGCACCGGCGATGTCTTCCACATCCCTGAAGATAAGTCTGTCGTTCAGGTATTGGCAGAAAATGGCATCGAAATTCCTACTTCCTGCGAGCAAGGGATATGCGGGACATGCATCACCCGCGTCCTGAGCGGCAGCATCGACCACCGCGATTTCATTCTCAGCGATGAAGAGAAGCGCCGCAATGACCAATTCACGCCATGCTGTTCCAGAGCGGCTTGCCAGATGATTGAACTGGATTTGTAGTTATCCGTCATGGGCGCCGTGGCCTGCCAGGGCTGCTGATGGGGGGCATGGGACCAGCCCCTTCTCTCCGGCTCGGCAGCATGAATGAATGCGTTGTAGGTATCGGCCGGACGATGACCACCGGCCAGATCAAGAGCGTGACCAATCGCCCCTCGATGGTAGGTTCCATGATTGATGAGGTGGAACAGGGCTTCTTCGCGGCTGAGTCTTCCCCGCTTTCCATCGACAAACGTGAAAGAAATGCTCTCCTTCGAACTACTGGACGTCAGGCTCCTGGCATAGGCCAACGACCATTGGTTTGCCGCCGTCAGCCTGGAATCCAGCTCGGCCAATTCCGGCAGATGCTCGGTATTGGTGGAGTCATGGGGGTCTTCAACTCCGCGCAATCTGGCTTGAAACAACTCCTCGACGCGAACCATGTGGTTCAGCTGTTGCCGTGCGAAATCCAGGGCGCTTTTCTGTTCCGCTTGGGTGAGTTGCGCTACCGCGTCAAGAATGCGTCGGTCCGACCAACTCTTGTATTCCACGATTTTAATCAAGTCCATTTTCCAGCTCCTCCTCAGCGCTGCACGATACCTTAGTTCGAGGGTGCCAGGGTGGGGCCAACCATTTAGAAAGGGAGAAATCTATCCCCTCAGCGCCAGCCGGATACCCTCCGCATAGGAAGTCTTTTCTATCGGCCCGATCAACTGCTGCAGCGCCGAATCGTCCATGATCACCGGCTGCGTCTGCAGATAATGCATCTCCACCAGTTCGCGCATCAAGGGATTGAACATTCCGATGAACCGCAGCAGGGTCTTGCCCGCCACCCGGATCTTCAATTTACGCCCGGTCTGGCGCTCCATTTCCGCCACCAGCGCTTTTTGCGTCGTCACGCCCGCACCCGCCAGGTGCCAGATCTTGCCGAAGGCCGCAGGCGTGTTGACCAACCTGGCCACAACCGGACCGACGTCCGGCGCGAACACAAACTCGTGCGGCCGATCCAGCGGGCCGATCATGTCCGCCCTGCCCCCTTGCGCCGCTGCCTTGATCGCACCATGCAACAGGCTGGCTTCGACGCCGGGGCCGTAGAAGTCCGGCAGGCGCAGTACCGCGGCCTGGATGCGCCCTTCGGTGTGCGCCTGCATCAGCAGATCTTCCTGCGCCTTGCGCATGCGGCCCTTGAAGGTATGCGGCTGGCGCGGGTGGTCTTCACGCACCGGTGTGGTCTGCGGAACACCATACGGGTACACCGTGCCGATCAGGAGAATGCGCTTGACCCCGGCGCGGATGGCGCCGGCCAGGGTCTTGCGCATCAGTTCTGGATGCAGCTCGAACTGCGTGTAGTTGACGCCCACCAGGTAGATGAGTGTATCGACGCCATGCGCGGCCGATTCCACCGACGCCGGTGAATCGGGGTTCCAGGTGACGATCTCGGCGAGCGGATCTGATCCGAAGGTCTTGCGCAAGCTCGCTTCGCTACGGCCGACAACGCGGTATTGCTGGCCTTGGGCGCTGATGGTGGACGCGATGCTGCGACCAATGGCGCCGGCAGCACCGAACAAGGCAATCTTGGACATGGACTTCTCCTTGGGTAGCGTGTGATGGAAGAAGCTCCAGTATGCAAAATTGACGCATCAATGAAAATTGCATAAATTATCCTAGCATCTATACATAAATGAATACCATGGCCGACATCGAACCGAATTGGGAGTGGTACCGAACCTTCCTCAAAGTCTTGGAGACGGGCTCGCTGTCAGCGGCCGGACGCGAGATGGGCCTGACGCAGCCGACCGTGGGCCGCCATATCGACCAGCTGGAATCGACGCTGGGATTGAAACTCTTCGTTCGCTCCTTCGACGGCTTTTCGCCCACTGACGCAGCACTGGAACTGAAACCCTATGCAGCCGGGATTGCCGCCACCTCCGCTGCATTGCGCCGGGTCGCCAGCAGCCAGGGCAAGGAAGTGCGCGGAACCGTCAGGCTGACCGCCAGCGAAGTCATTAGCGTGGAAGTGCTGCCGCCCATCCTGACCGAACTCAGACGTCAGCATCCGGAGTTGCGCGTCGAACTGGTCATGTCGAACAAGCCCGATGACCTGCTGAACCGAGAGGCCGATATCGCCGTGCGCATGTTCAAGCCGTCGCAGGATGCGCTGATCGCCAGGCGGCTGGGCAGCATCGAATTGGGGCTACATGCCCACCAGCGCTATCTCGCGGCCCACGGTACACCGCGCTCGCTGGAAGCGCTGGCCGATCATGCGCTCATCGGCTTCGACCAGGAAAGCGCCTATGTGCGCAAGGTATTGAAAGAGCTCCCCTGGCTTTCGCGTGCCATCCTGGCGTTCCGCACCGATAGCGACCTCGCACAACTGGCCGCCATCCGCGCGGGCTTCGGCATCGGCATCTGCCAGGTGGCATTGGCGGCGAGGGACGACGCACTGGTGCGTCTGCTGCCCAGGCAATTCTCGCTCAAGATGGAAACATGGGTCGCCATGCATGAGGACCTGCGAGCAAGTCCGCGCTGCGCTGTGACATTTGCCGCCCTGGTAAAGGGTCTGGGCGCCTATATACGTAATTGACCTCCGCGTCGGGCGTTCAGGCAGCTTATGCCGGTTTTTCTCGGGCGCCGGGTATTCATCCCCTCTGCCCAGACAGCGATCCATTGCGCATTCGCAATTGATCAACAACCACAACGCCCGTTGCTTCTTTCTCCCCATCGCAACGAAAGTTGTTGACCACTGAGAATGATCGTTCTACTATACATAGAACGATCATTCTCATCTGGTTCACATGGATACTACTGACGACTCCCCTCTCACCGCCCGGCTGCTGGCCGCGACCGAGAAACTCATCTATTCAGGGGGCATTCACGCCACCGGGATGGATGCCATCGTGAAGGCGTCCGGTGTAGCGCGGCGCAGTATCTACCAGCTCTACTCAAACAAGGAAGCCTTGGTCGCGGCCGCGCTGCTGGCGAGAGACCAGCGGTGGATGGCGTGGTTTATCGATGCGACTTCGCAAACCAGTGCTCCGCTTGAGCGACTTGCGGCGATCTTTCCTGCGCTGCGCCAATGGTTTGAAACCGAGGATTTCCACGGCTGCGCATTTATCAATGCCGCCGGTGAACTTGGAGGGGTCAATCCCGAGATTGGCGCGGTAGCGGCGCTGCACAAGCAACGCTTGCTCTCCTATCTGCGTGAGCTGACCAATGCGTCAGGCTTGAGCAATCCGGACGAAATCGCGAACTATTTTCTGATTCTTATCGACGGCGCAACTGCAGTGGCCATGGTCACTGGCGATACAGGTGCCGCCGATAGCGCTGGTAGAGCGGCCGCTCTGCTTTTATCAACTCTGCAGCAGCAGGCGGGGTCCGTTTCACCTAAACATTCACGTCACCATTGAGGTCATATCATGTCATCCAATACTGAAGTTCGTCCGCCCCTTCCGCCGTTCACCCACGAGTCCGCCATCCAGAAGGTGCGCCTGGCCGAAGATGGGTGGAACACCCGCGATGCAGCAAAAGTCTCTCTTGCCTACAGCCTGGATACGCGCTGGCGCAATCGTGCCGAGTTCGCCAACGGCCGGGACGAAGCACGTGCCTTCCTCGAGCGCAAGTGGGCCAAAGAGTTGGAATATCGCCTGATCAAGGAACTGTGGGCATTCAACGGAAACCGCATCGGCGTGCGCTATGCCTATGAATGGCGCGACGATTCCGGCAACTGGTTCCGCTCCTACGGCAACGAGAACTGGGAATTCAACGAAGACGGGCTGATGCAGAACCGTTACGCCTGCATCAACGACCGCCCCATCACTGAAAGCGAAAGGCTGTTCCGTTGGCCGCTCGGACGTCGCCCGGACGATCACCCCGGCCTGTCCGAACTGGGACTCTGAGCTGGTCTCGCCGTCGCGCCTACTTCGGCCCGGCCGTACGCAAGTCCGGCGCGACGACACCTCTGTTTTCCTTGATGCGGATGAAGACGGTCATCAGGAATGCGATGAGCAGCAGACCTGAGAGGAACATCAGCCCGGTGCCTGGCGCCTGACCTCGGGTCTCAGTACCTTGGGTCGATAGGACTGGTCAGCGGACGAGAGCAGTCTTGTTCGAGAAGAAGATCGAATGGCAATTGTCAAATCGTAAGCAAAGTGGGATGTCGGTCAACTCGTGACCACCTGTCCCAGCCGCGCCACGGTGACCCCGGGTCCGAGCTGGCGCAGGGACGGCATGACGATGACGCAGTTGTCATAGGGCGTGACGAATTCCCGCTCACCTTCGCGGGCAATGACGGTGCCGGCCTGGGGGATGATCTCCATGCCGCGATAGTCTTCGGCGAATTCCAGGTCGTAGGACCTGGCCACCACCGGCTCGGTCACCTTGATGACGCTCTGCGCTACGGTTTCGCCGGCTGACATGAAGGCCATCAGAGCGGCCCCCTCCATCACGCCGGTCGCGATCAGGAATCGGCAGGCCGAGTCCATCGCGACATCCCGGCTGCGCGCGGAGAAGTGCTGGCCGGTCTCGATGAGCAGCGCATTCTTCGCGCTGGCAGGATCGCCGAAGCCGCCGTAGTCGCGCATGCGCACACCATTCGGGTGCCCGACGTCGACGATCACATGTTCCGGCGCTCCGACCTCCGCGGCGAAGCGGATGCCCTTGTCCAGGGGACCACTCACAATCAGCGGTACCGCCTCTTCATGCATGGAATGCAGGTCGAGCATGTAGTCGACCGTGTCGATGACGGGCCGCAGCTGGCGTGCACGACGCAGCTCCATGCTGTCGTCGGCGCCATCGAGGCGCGCTGGCGACCAGACCCGGTTCATGTCTTCATCCACATAGCGCGTCGCATCCGGGTCGCGGGCGTCGAAACGGCGATAGGCATCGACGTTGGCAAAGCCCAATGTGATACGTCCCTTTACCGGCTTCAGGCCGGCTTGCAACAAGCGGTCGACGGTGATCGCACCGCTGACCTCGTTGCCATGCATCAGCGCCAGGATCATCACGTGCGGGCCGGCGACGCCGCTGTCGATGCTGTGCACGAAGTCGACACCGGTGTTGCCGTGCTGCCACTTGGCGATGTCGGGAAAGGCCACTTCGACGGGATATTGCTTCAGTGCGGCGCGTACTTGTTCCAGGGTTTTCATTCAACAGGCTCCAGCTTGATTTATCGGGCGCGTCCCGTTCGGCGGCCGAGCACGATGACGGCCGTCAGGCTGATCAGTGCAGTGGCCATGACGTAGAAGCTCGGTGCCATGTTGTTGGCGCTGGCCGCGATCATCCAGGTCACGATGAGCGGGGAGAAGCCGCCGAACAGGGTCACGGAAAAGTTGTAGCTCAACGCAAGACCCGTGCCACGGGTCTGGGTCGGGAAGATATCCGACAGCAGGGCCGGGATCGGACCCAGGCAGGCCGCGATCAACACGCCGACGATGCCCTGTACCGCAATCAGGGTGGAAATGGTCGGCCAGGTGTTGAGCAACATGAACAGGGGATAGGAACTCAGCCCGATCGCCGCCATGGCGATGGTCAGTACGCGAAAGCGCCCATAGCGGTCCGACAGGGTGCCGAACACGGGTGCCGTCAGCATCAGTACCAGTCCGGTGATGAGGGCACCGATGAAGGAGGAGGTTGCAGGAATGTGCAGCTGCTTCAATGCATAGGTCGGCATGTAGAGCTTGTGCACGTAGTTGAACGCAGTGGCACCGGCGACCACGCCAATGGCCAGCAGCAGCTTGGCGCGATCACGTACCAGCACCAGTACCAGCGGTGATTTTTCGGATTGGGTCGCTGCTGCCGCGACCTTCTTGAATTCCGGTGTTTCATCGATCTGGCTGCGGATATAGAGGCCCACCGGACCCACCAGCAGACCGAAGCAGAAGGCGACGCGCCAGCCCCATTCATTGAGTTGCGTTTCGGTGAGCAGATAGCTGAGCAGCGCGCTGACGCCGGCGGCCAGTACCGTGGCCAGGCCTTGCGTAGACAACTGCCAGCTGGCGAAGAAGCCGCGTCGCTTGGCGTCGGCATGCTCGACCATGAAGGCCGTCGCCGCACCGAATTCACCGCCGGTGGAGAAACCCTGCAGCAGGCGCGCCACGATGATGATCAACGGAGAAGCGATGCCGATCTGTGCATAGGTCGGCGCGAAGGCGATCATCGCCGTGCCGACCATCATGATCAGGATCGATGCCGTGAGTGAGGCCTTGCGACCGGCACGGTCGGCGTAGGAACCCAGCACGATGGCACCGAGCGGACGGATGACGAAGGAAATCCCGAAGGTACCCACACTGAGAAGCAAGGAGGTCGTATCGTCCTGCGCCGGGAAGAACAGCTTGCCGATCACCACGGCAAAGTAGCCGTAGATCAGCAGATCGTAGAATTCCAGGGCGTTACCGATACTGGCGGCACAGATCTCCTTCCAGGGGTTCTTGCGGCGGGCTGCGTGATGGGCGGAGGCGCTGGTGGCGCTGCTGGCGTTGGCGACACTTGCGGCGGATGACTCTAGTTCGGCTGACATGCGATGGCTCCCTCTTCTCTGTGGGCGGCGCATCGCTGCTGCGTTGGCAATCCTGGCTGCGCCGCCTGTTCTATTTGGCTCGCACGCTTGATCTGTCCGGAAAAGTGCGCGCACTTTCCAGACGCATCGGAAGGCATGCCGAGAACGTCGAGGGAGTATAGGGAGCCGCTTTTTCTGGCGATTGCCGTGTCGGCACAAGCCTGTGCTTTTTGCGGCAGGAAGGGTCTGGGACGGGCCGGCGCCTATCAGGCCTGCTCGATGGCGTCCGCGGAGACGCCCTCCCAGATGGCATTGACCAGCGCATTGTCGTTGCCCCGCATGCGATAGAGCGAAATGTCGAAGTTCACGCGCATCTCGGGTTCGCCGATGATCTTCAGGCGGCGCTCGCTGAGGTCTTCCTGTACCAGCCGCTGGGGCAGCCAGGCCACGCCTGCACCGCGGCGGGCCATCTCGTGGATGGATTCGTAGGAGTCGGCTTCATACACCATGCGCAAGGCAATCTTTCTCGACAGGCCCGCCAGATGCTTGGCCAGCACCCCGCGCAAGGTCAGCGACTGCGAGAAGCCCAGCCATGGAATCGGCGCCAGCGCGGCGGCACCGCCCGTACCGGCTGCCGGCAGCTTGAAGCGCGCCCGTCCCTTGGCATCGACAGCGGCCACCGGCAGCAGGATCTCACGCGCCAGCGTCAGGGACTCGTAGCGCATCGGGTCGATCAGCAGGCGCGTGGTGGGACTGGAATAGATCACCAGCAGATCGGCATCCCCTGTGCCCAGTCGCAGGATCACCTCCTGCGCACCACCGGTACTGAGCGACACCGGAAACGGCCCGAAGCGCTGATTGATGCTCTCGTACCAGTCCGGGAAAAAGGTCCGCGCCAGGGTGCGCCCGGTGGCCACGCGCAAGGTTTTTTCCACCGGGCTGGAGGCATCCTGCAACTGGGCCCGGGCAGCGTAGAGCACGTCGGTCGAATGCGTGGCCGCATCCAGGAACAGCCTGCCCGCGGCGGTCAGTGACACCGGATGCGCGCGCACCACCAGCTCCGCGCCGACCCACTGCTCCAGCGCCTTGATGCGCCGACCGAAGGCCGGATGGGTAACGAAGCGATTCTCGGCGGCCCGCGAAAAACTGCGCGTGCGTGCCAGCTCGATGAAGTCTTCCAGCCATATCAAATGCACAATGCCACCTCTGGAGTTTGGTGTTGGCGATACTCGTCCATGCTGCTTTCCGCGGCCCTTGGCTCTCAGGGAATGACCTTGGCCCGCCCCTTCGCCGCCAGCAGCTGCACCAGCAACTGATCGCGCTCGGCGGCGATCGCAGCAGAGGTCTTGCCGGCCATCTGTTCTTCCACGCCGGCACGGATCCGGGCCTTGAGTGCGTCGGTGATGGCAGGCGTGCCGAGGTCGGCCCACCAGCTCTCGATGGGGGGGCCCAGGTGGTCCAGCATGTGCTGGATGCCGCCCTCGCCGCCCGACATGTGCAGGTTCAGATAGGGGCCCATCAGGGCCCAGCGCAAGCCGGGGCCGTAGGCGATGGCGGTGTCGATGTCCTCGGTACTGGCCACGCCCTGCTCGACCAGATGGAAAGCCTCGCGCCACAAGGCGGCCTGGAGCCGGTTGGCGATATGTCCCTTGACCTCCTTGCGGACGTGGATGGCCTTCTTGCCGATGGCGGTGTAGAAGTCCAGCGCGGCCTGCACCGCCTCGGGCGAACTCTGTTCACCGCCGATCACTTCCACCAGCGGGATCAGATGGGGCGGGTTGAAGGGATGGCCCAGCACCACTCGGCCGGGATGGCGGCAGGCGGCCTGCACCTTGCTCATCAACAGGCCCGATGAACTGGAGGCCAGCACCACGTCAGCCGGCAGCACGGCATCCATGCGCCGGAACAGGTCGATCTTGAGGTCTTCACGCTCGGGGCCATTTTCCTGGACGAAATCGGCATCGGCCAGCGCCTCTTCCAGCTGCGCCGAAAAGCGCAGCCGATCCAGCGACGCGCCCGGCGCCAGCCCCAGCACTTCCAGGCTGGGCCAATGGCGCGCAACGGCCTGGCGCAACTTCTCTTCGGCACCAGGCATGGGGTCGGTCGCCGAGACGTCCAGTCCTTGTGCCAGGAAATAGGCCACCCAGCTGGCGCCGATGACCCCGGTACCCACCACGGCAACACGCTGCACGCCCTGCTTGCCCTGCTTGCCGCGGACGGCGCCGGATGTTGATTCTTGCATCTGTATCTCCTCTTCTTGCCCTGATGGGAAGTGAAATGAACTCAAATAAAGTAATGATTTCTCGATTTTATTCGAGGAATTTTAGCGAGATTCCTACGGGCCTTCAGCTACGATGCCGTACAAACCATACAAAACAATAAATCGGACACGAGTCCGAACCAACTCCAGGCGCTTTCATGTTCTTGTACATCCCCTTCCTGCTGGCATTTCTGACCGTCGTGGTGATCGCACTGGGGTGGAGGTCATTAAGCAATAAGCTATGGTTGGCAAGCGTCGGGGTGAGCTTGTGGTGGTTCAGCCAGCACATACAAGGTAACCCGGGCTTCGTACTTTAGAGATGGATAGCGATCATGGACCGTTCCATCGTCTTTACTCCGCGTGACCCTATCCTGCCGGGCGGGATCTTCCTCAACTGCGTCTGCCTGCTGGTCGTCAGCGGCTGTCTGGGCCTGCTGCTCTACTTCCAGTGGGCCTTGCAGGAGCCGCTCTGCCCGCTCTGTCTCCTGCAGCGTACGGGCATCATCCTGACCGGCATCGGGTTCATGCGCAACCTGCGCTTTGGCGTGAAGAGCGCGCACTACGGCATGGCGGTGATCGGCGCCCTGCTGACCGGCGTGAGCGCGCTGCGCCAACTGACGCTGGAAGGTCTGCCAGGTCAGGATGCACCGGGTGCAGTGCTGCTGGGAATGCATTTCTACACGCTCTCGGCGCTGTTTTCGCTGGTTGCACTGGCCACCATCGCCGGCCTGCTGGGCGTCAAGAGCGCGGAATATCCGGCCACACTGGTGCTCATGCAGATGGCAGAGAAACCCGATATACAGCCCCGTACTCCCTGGGCCAGGATCACGACGTGCGCGACCTTCGCCCTCCTGGTGGGCGCGCATCTGGCCGCCACGATGACCGCTTGCGACCCCGGTATCTGCGATGAAAATCTGTTCGGCCGCCTGCAGCTCCAGGCCGGCAATACCCCTATCCCGTAATAAAAAAAACGGCGCACCCCGCAGAAGACGGGATGCGCCGTGCAATGAACGACTCAAGACTATCCAGTCCGGGTGCCTTGCCACCCGGACCTTGCTTCAATACATCAGAAGCGGTGCTGCATGCCCAGCGCCATGCCGAACTGGCTGTTGGCGAAGCCAGCCTCGTCACGCGAGAGGCCGACCAGCTGGTTGTTCTTGGCCTTGGCATAGGCCGTGCTCAGGTACAGGTCGGTGCGCTTGGACATCGCATACTTCAGACGCAACGAGTACATGATCGGATCGGCATCGTTGGCTACGTTCTTGATGTTCTGGTAGTAGATGGCACCGATCACGCTCATGGCCGGAGTGAACTTGTAGGTCACGCCACCCCAGAAGAAATCGCTGCGCAGGTCGGTGGCGCCGGTGGCCAGGCTCTTCTTGTAGTAGCGGTAGCCCAGGTTGAACTTCCACGCATCCGACAGCTGGTAACCGGCGGCCAGGTGGGCGCTGGTCGCGCGGTCGTAGGCGGCGCTGGTGGCGGTGGTGCTGTTGACGCGGTCGTAGGTCGCGGCCACGCTGAACGGACCCGAGCCCCAGCCCAGGCCGACGCCATACTTGGCGCCGTTGCTGGTGTCGCCGGCCACTTCGCCGAAGCCATACATGGCACCGACCTTCACGCCGGAGAACTCACCCTGGTACTTGACCAGGTTGGACACGCCGGTCGGCATGCCATCCTTGCGGCTACCGGTGGCGCCGGCCGAGGTCACCCACGAATAGTTGGCCGAATAGCCCATGGGATCGAAGGGCAGGATGAAGTCATAGGTGGTCGAGAAGGAACGACCCATGACCACGCGACCGAAGCCGCCTTCCAGGCCCACGGTGGACTGGCGGTTGAAGAGCTGGTTGGTGTCGCCGTCGAAGCTGCCGGTGTCGAGCTTGAAGCCGTTTTCCAGCTGGAACACGGCCTTGAGGCCACCGCCCAGGTCTTCCGTGCCACGGAAGCCGATGCGGGAGGTGTTCATCATGCCCGAGCTCAGGCGCACGACGTTGTTGCCGGCCGCGTTGGCGTGGTTGACGAATTCCACGCCCGAATCGATCAGGCCGTAGACGGTGACCGACGACTGCGCCTGGGCGCCGGTCGTGGCCATGGTGGCGAGGGTGGCGAATGCTGCCAGCATGCTGGCGGCGAGGTGATTCCTTTGCACTGAGGTCTCCTTGGTTGAAAGCTTGGATGGTTTGCGTCGGCACGGACGCGCCGTGCGACGTCTTCTGGTATTGCGCCCGGCCACGCCGACGAGCCGGCCGGACGAGCGGGAAGAACGGCGGGTATCCGTCCGCTCCCTTGCTTCATCGATGGGATGAACCGTTGATAGCCTGGGCGAGCTGCAGCAACGTCAGCGCGTCAGAACGCCCACAGCGCCTGTTCCGGCAGCGACAGCCAGTACTCGCCCTGCTCCAGACGCTGCGGCGCGTAGGCACGCAGGCCGACCGCGCCGGCCGGGCCGCCCTCGACCTTGAACAGGCATTCCCAGCGGTCGCCCAGGTACATGCAGGTTGACAGCGGCAGGCGGATGGCATTGCCGGTCTGCTCGCCGGAGACGCGCACCTGTTCGACGCGGATGATGCCGGTCAGCTGCTGGCCCGGCTGGGCATCGTTGCGGCCGCGCAGGGTGGCAACAGCGGTGCCGCCATCGAGCTTGAGGGTCACACGCTCGCCATCCCGGCTGACTACCTCGGCGGCCAGCTTGTTGTTGCTGCCCATGAACTCGGCGGTGAACAGGGTATCGGGGGTCTGGTACATGCTCTGCGGCGTACCCTGCTGTTCGATGCGGCCATTGTTGAGCAGCAGGATGCGGTCGGAGATCGCCATGGCCTCACCCTGGTCGTGGGTCACCATCAGGGCCGACAGGCCCAGGCGCACGATCAGTTCGCGCAGGAAGGCGCGGGCTTCCTCGCGCAGCTTGGCGTCGAGGTTGGAGAGCGGCTCGTCCAGCAGGATCACCTGCGGGTTGTAGACCAGGGCACGGGCAATGGCCACGCGCTGCTGCTGGCCGCCGGAGAGCTGGTGCGGATAGCGCTCGCCCAGATGGCCCAGGCCCAGTTGCGAGAGCACTGCCTTGACGCGGGTGGCGATCTCGGACGAGGGTGTCTTGCGCAGCTTCAGGCCATAGGCCACGTTGTCGGCCACGGTCTTGTGCGGCCACAGCGCATAGGACTGGAACACCAGCCCCAGGTTGCGCTCTTCGGCCGGCATCTCGAAGTTGCGGCTGCCATCGAAGACGCGGCGGGTGCCGATGTCGATGCTGCCGGCCTTGGGCGATTCCAGCCCGGCCACTGCGCGCAGCAGGGTGGTCTTGCCGCTGCCGGAGGGGCCCAGCAGGGCCACCACTTCACCGCGCTGCAGTTCCATGGAGACGCCCTTGAGAATGGGGTTGGCGTGGGCGCCGCTACCGTAGTCCAGGTGCAGCTCGTTGACGGAAAGTTCGCTCATGATGATTCCTTTGGAGACGCTTGCTTAAGGGGCGTCGGGCAGCCGGGCGCCCGACGCATGCAATGGATGGATTCGGTTGTCGGAGTCAGTCGTGCAGCTTGACGCCAAAGCGCAGCGCAATGCCCAGGCCCACGGCCACCAGCGTGATGTTGATGAAGGACAGTGCCGCCACCAGTTCCACCGCGCCGGCCGCCCACATGGAGACGATCATGGAGCCGATCACCTCGGTACCCGGCGAGAGCAGGTAGACGCCGGTCGAGTATTCGCGCTCGAAGATCAGGAACACCATCAGCCAGGCGCCGATCAGGCCATAGCGCACCAGCGGGATGGTGACGTCACGCGTGACACGGGAGCGCGAGGCACCGACCGCGCGGGCCGCCTCTTCCAGTTCCGGCCCGACCTGCAGGAGGGCGGTATTGATCAGGCGCAGGCCGTAGGCCATCCACACCACCGAATACGCCAGCCAGACCGAGAAGATGGTCGAACGCAGACCACGCAGCGCCGGGATGAAGCTGTCCACCAGCCACAGGGCGATGGGGTTGTCGATGCCCTTCAGGGCCGAATCCAGCAGCGACGGTACGAACAGGAACACCCACAGGAAGGACAGGCCGGCCAGCAGGCCCGGCACCGCACGCGGCACCAGCACGCTGTAGTCGAGGAAGCGGGTGATGCCATCCTGCTTGCGGTGCATGGCCAGGGCGATGGCGGTATAGCAGGCCACCGCCAGGGCGCCACCGATGACACCGATGAGCACCGTGTTGATGATGCCGCGCACCAGCGAGGGCTGGTCCCAGACGTTCAGGAGGTTGTCCAGGGTCAGCACTTCCAGCAGGTTCACGCCGTCGCCCCAGTGCGAGACGAAGGTACGCAGGGCAATACCCGACAGCGGGATGATCACGGTGAAGAGCAGCCAGCCGGCGATCAGCGCGAACGCCACCCAGCGCCACTTGCCCAGCGGCAGAGCCTTCTGGCGCGCGCCCTTGCCCTTGATGGCGACGTACTTGTTGGCCGAACGCAGCAGCCAGCGCTGCATCATCACCAGCGGCATGGTCACCGCCACCAGGCACACGGCCACTGCCGCCATCAGGTGATAGGACGGTGTCCCCAGCTTGTTGGTGAGCTTGTAGAGATAGGTCGGCAGGACCAGGTGACCTTCCGGATCGCCCAGCACCAGCACCAGGCCGAACACTTCGAAACCGAGGAAGAACACCAGCACGCCCGAATAGGCCAGGGCCGGCGTGATCATCGGCAGCGACACGTTCAAGGCCACCTGCAGCGGCGAGGCGCCGGCCACGCGGGCGGCCTCTTCCACGTCCGAGCCCAGGCTCTTGAGTGCCGACGAGGCGTACAGGTAGACGTGCGGTACGTGGGTCAGGCCGGCGATGATGACGATGCTGGTGAAGGAATAGATGTTCCAGGGGTCGCCCTCGAAGCCGAATACCGACAGCAGGTTTTTCATCCACACGGTGTAGAAGCCCACCGGTCCCATCGAGACCACGTAGCCGAAACCGATCACCATGGGCGAAACGAAGATCGGCACCATCAGCGCCGGGGCGATCAGGCTGCGACCGGGCAGGTCGGTCCGTACCATCAGGAAGGCCAGCATGCCGCCCAGCGGCACGGCGATCAACGTCAGACCGGCGGCCAGGGTGAAGCCATTGATGAAGGCCTGGCGGAAGTCCGGATCGTCGAAGATGAAACGGTAGGAATCCAGGGTCAGCGTCTTCACCGGCACGAAGAACGGCGCCGACAGGAAGCTCTGGTAGAAGATCAGCAGCAGCGGCACGAAGATGGCCAGGGCTGCCAGCAGCACGACCAGGCCGCGTGGCCAGTTCAGCCGGAAACGGCGGACTGGCAGGGCTTGCTCGCTGCGCGCTAGCGTTGTGGAGGTTTGCATGTTACGCCTCATGAATAGGCAAATCGGGACAAAAGGATCAGAACTGGCAAAGCGACGGCAATACCGCTCCCACGGAGCCGCACAGAGGCGCTCCGGGAGAGCAATGATTCAGACGGATGGAACCTGGCTGCTTGGACGACCCCGCCCGGACCTCCCCGGACCGGACGGGGCAGGGGCTTACTTCTTGGTGGCTTCCTTCCACTGCTTCAGGAAGTCCAGGCGCTTCTTCTGGTCCAGGTATTCCAGCAGTTCGGTGGAGACCGGCATGGGCTTCAGGGCCGCGCCCAGTTGCTTGGTCAGCTCGGCCGAGGTAGTGGCGCCGGTCACGTCGCCACGGATGGCGAACAGCTGCGCGTCATTGGCGATGATGGTCTGGCCGCGCTTGGAGAGGATGTAGTCCACCCACAGCTTGGCGGCATTGACGTTCTTGCCGGCCTTGTTGACGAAGATCACCCGCGAGAGCACCAGGTTGTAGTCCTTGGTGAAGGCCACGCCGATGGATGGGTCCTTCTTGGCGCGCACCAGGGCGTAGGGGCCGAGGATGTTGTAGCCGATCAGGTTTTCACCGGAAGAGATGCGCTCCAGCATGGTACCGGTGGAGGATTGCACGCGCGCTGCCACGCCGCCCATGGCGCGGGCGAAGTCCCAGAACTGCGGATTGTGCTTGAGGTCGTAGGTCATCAGGCTGAAGCCGACACCGGACTTCTCGATGTCGTAGGTGGTGACCTTGTTCTTGAACTTGTCCTGCTTGGTGGTCAGCAGCTTGGTGAAGTCGGCATGGGTGGTCGGCACTTCGGCTTCGGTCACCAGGCGCTTGTTATAGACAATGGCCGCCGGCTCGAAGGTGGTGCCGTAGGCGGTGTCCTTCCAGTTGGCCCAGGCGGGAACGGCAGCCGCTTCCGGCGACTTGTAGGGCAGCGCATAGCCTTCGGCGGCCAGCTTGACCTGCAGGTCCATCGAGGACGACCACATCACGTCGGCGGTGGCGCCACCGGCGGCCGCCTCGGAGATGAAGCGGTTGTAGGCTTCGGTGGAATTCATGTCGTTGTACTCGACCTTGACGGCCGGATAGAGCGCGCTGAAATCCTTGATCAGCGATTCGGCGGCCTTGGAATCGGTGGTGCTGTAGATCACGACCTTGCCTTCCTTCTTGGCGCCTTCGATGATCTTGGCGTAGTCGGCCGGATAGCCGGCAGGGGTATCGGCGTGAGCGACTCCACTCAAGGCGACGGGCAAAGCGAGGGCCAGGCCGAGCGCGATGCTCAGGCGACGTTGGTGCAACATGGATTCTCCTTGATGATGAAAATGGCCCGCGCCGGCAAGTCAGCAGAGAGCGCCTGACGGCGCCTGCCCACCCGCACTGTCAACGCACCAGGCCTAACTCCTGGGACAGCTTGCGATATCGCGCCACGGTCTGCGCGATGTAATCCGAAAGCGGCTTGCCGGTCATGGCAAAGGGCTGCAAGCCGCCGATACTGCGCTGGCGATCGAATGCAGGATCGGCCATCGCCTTGTCGAAATAGCGCACCCAGCGCTGGTAATCGTCCTCGCTGGCATACGGGCTCATGTAGAAGCCGCGGATGATGGGCCACACCACGTCATAACCCTGCTCGCGTGCGGTCGGCACCTCCTGCAGCGGCCCCGGCAGGCGCTGCTCGGACAGTACCGCCAGGATGCGCACCTTGCCTTCGGCGATGAAATGGGCGGCCTCCGAGGCATCGCCGGAAATCACCTGCACGTGGCCGGCCTGCAGGGCCGCGAACGAGTCGCCACCGCCTTCCAGCGCCACGAAATGGAACTGGCGCGGTGCCATGCCGGCACGCTGGACCAGCATGGCCACCTTCAGCCAGTCCTGGCTGCCGGCCGTGCCGGACAGGCCGATGGTGGTGGCCGAGGGATCCTTGCGGATGGCCTCCAGCAACTGCTTCAGGCTGCGCCAGGGCGCATCGCTACGGACTGCGATCATGCCGTGGTCGATCCCGACCCCGGCCACCCAGCGTACATCGCCGACATCGGCGCGACCGTACTTGCCTTGCGCCAGTCCCAGCAGGGAACCCCCTGAAAACGCCACCAGCGAATCCGGACCACCGCGGCGGTGCGACACCACCGAACCCCAGGCCACGGCCCCGATGCCACCGGGCAGGTAGGCGACCTTCACGTTGCCCTGGGCGTCGCGACCGTCCTGTTCCTGCATCACCCGCCGCAACAGCTTGCACGAGGCATCCATGCCACCGCCAGGCTTGGCCGGCACGATGCATTCCACCGCCAGGGCGCACGGCGCCGCGCATGCCAGCAGGCAAGCGGCCACAAAGCGGTGCCAGCGGTTCGCCTTCATGGCGTCAGCGGCACAGGGGATGCAATACGGGACGGGCGGTGTCGGCAGGGCCGACGGACAGGGCGGTCATGATGTGTCTCCTGCATGATCTTTTTTGATATGGGCGCATCGTACAAGAAAAGCCTTTCAGCCGGCTTTCAGTAAAGCTTGCAATGCGGCTTTCTCTCCACAATGGCGGCTACGCGTTTTCCGCAATTGCTGCGCCGGCCATTTCAAAGGGCGACGGCCTTCTGTTAGCATCCGCGCTGGAGACAAGCCGCACCGGACCTACATCAATAAAAAGGCAGCATCATGCGCATCCTGCTGGTCGAAGACCATATCGAACTTTCACGCTGGCTGGCCAAGGCCATGCGTGACGCCCACCTGACCGTGGAATGCGCCCATAACGGCGCCGATGCCGACAGCCTGCTGTTGACGCAGGACTACGCGCTGGTGATCCTGGACCTGACCCTGCCGCGCATGGACGGACTGGAAGTCCTGAAGCGCATGCGCGCCCGTGGCAGTCGCACCCCGGTGCTGATCCTGACCGCACGCGGCGGCCTGGCTGACCGCGTCAGCGGCCTCAACATGGGCGCCGACGACTACCTGGCCAAACCCTTCGAACTGGAAGAACTGGAAGCCCGCGTGAAGGCCCTGCTGCGCCGCTCGCAGAGCCATGAAGCAGTCACCGTCACCTGTGGCGCGCTCAGCTTCGACACCGTCTCGCGCACCTTTACCTATGACGGCGAACTGCTGGCGCTCACGCCCCGTGAGCATTCCGTGCTGGAAGCGCTGATCGTGCGCCATGGGCATACCGTCCCCAAGGAAAAACTGTTCCAGCAGGTGTTTTCGCTGGACGACAATGCCAGCGTGGATGCCATCGAGATCTATATCCACCGCCTGCGCAAGAAGCTCGAACGCGATGGCACCGGCAAGGTCGGCATCACCACCCTGCGCGGCCTGGGCTATCTGTTGCAGGCAGTGTGATGGCAACCGCGATCCGGCGCCTGGGCAACCTGCGCAGCCAGCTGGTGCGCTGGTTGCTGATCCCGTTGACGCTGCTGGTGGCGGTGGATGCGGTCTCGGTCTACTACAACGCGCTGGAAGTGGCCGACCTGGCCTACGACCGCTCGCTGCTGGCCTCGACCCGGGCACTGGCCGAGCGGGTTTCCATCGTCGATGGTCACGTCACGGCCGATGTGCCCTATGTGGCGCTGGACAGTTTCGAGACCGACAACCTGGGCCGCATCTACTACAAGGTCACCGGCTTGAAGGGTGAGCTGGTGTCGGGCTACGACGACCTGCCGCCGGTGCCGGCCAATGTCAAGCGCTCGGAAGTCTATCCGGCCCTGGTGCGCTTCTACCAGGCGGACTACCACGAGCAACCGATCCGCATCGCCGCCCTGCTGCAGCCGGTGTATGACGACAGCATGCGCGGCATCGCCCTGATCCAGGTCGGCGAGACCATGGAAGGGCGCAACGGCATGACGCGCAAGATCCTGTTCGACACGCTCTGGCGGCAAGGCACGCTGGTATCGGTGGCCGCGCTGCTGGTGTGGTTCGCGGTGCGTTTCGTGCTGCGGCCGGTGATGCAGTTGAAGGGGGAGGTGGAGTCGCGCGCGCCAACCGACCTGTCCGGCTTCGATCCGGCGCTGGTGCACAAGGAAATGCGTCCGCTGGTACAGGCCATGAATGGCTACATGGGCCGGCTGCAGGCGCTCATCAGCGCACAACGGCGCTTCATCGCCGATGCCTCGCACCAGTTGCGCACGCCCTTGACGGTCTTGAAGACGCAATCCGAACTGACCCTGCGCGAGCTGCGTCGTGAGCGCCTCGATGCCGGCGAACTGCGCGATCTGGTCGAGGGCATGGCGCGCACCACCGACTCGGCCGTGCATCTGGCCAATCGCCTGCTGACCCTGGCGCGTGCCGAACACGGCGCGGCCGAAGGCGGCACCATGCGCGTCTCGCTCACCGATGCGGCCCGCCAGGTGGCGCTGGAACTGTCGCAGCAGGCGGTGCTGCGTGACATCGCCCTGGCCTTCGAGGAAGAGGGCGACATCGGCATCCAGGCCAATGCCCTGCTGTTGCATGAATTGATGGTGAACCTGCTGGACAATGCGATCCGCTACACCCCGCCAGGCGGTCACGTCATCCTGCGCGTGCGTGCCGCCAGTGCAGCGGGGCAGCCCACCGGTGCGCTGCTGGAAGTGGAAGACGACGGCCCCGGCATTGCCGAGGCCGAGCGTGAACGCGTGTTCGAACCCTTCTACCGTGCCGGCGCGACCCAGCACGTCAATCCCGGCGGTACCGGCCTGGGGCTGTCCATCGTGCGCGAGATTGCGGCCATGCACCGCGCCAGCGTCACACTGGCGACTCCGCTGCGGGGCAACGGCCTGGTGGTACGGATCACGTTTCCGGGCGTGGTGGAGTTGCGGACCTGAGACGCGGCTCCTGCCCGCACAGGCGCAGGAGCCGTTGGCATAGCGATACCTCTCAGAACTGTTCCCAATCCCCGTCGTCGGCAGTCATGGCCTTGCTGCCGGCCTTGGCACTGGCCTTGTTGCTGGCCTTGGTGCTGGCCGCCGGCAAGGCAGGAGGTGTCGCAGTTGCCGCAGTTGCCGCGGCGGGCGATGTCGCAGCCGGTGCTGCTGCCTGCCCTGTTTTGGCCGCCGGGCGGGCGGTCGTCGCAGGCCGCGGCGCAAGCGGCTTGCGTGTGGCTTGCGCGCGCGGGGCATCGTTGCTACTGAGCTTGAAGACACCCACCGTTTCGCTCAGGCGGACCGACTGCTCCTGCAACGATTGCGCGGCGGCCGCGGCCTGCTCCACCAGCGCGGCGTTCTGCTGGGTCACTTCATCCATCTGCACGATGGCCTGATTGATCTGTTCGATACCATCGCTCTGCTCATGGCTGGCCGCCGAAATCTCGGCCACCACATCGGTCACCCGCCTGACACTGGCCACTACCTCGCTCATGGTACTGCCAGCCTGTTCCACCAACCGGCTGCCGTTGTCCACGCGGGCCACCGAATCATCGATGAGGGCCTTGATTTCCTTGGCCGCCGAGGCGCTGCGCTGGGCCAGGGTACGCACTTCGGAGGCCACTACCGCAAAGCCGCGTCCCTGCTCGCCGGCCCGGGCCGCTTCCACCGCCGCATTCAAGGCCAGGATATTGGTCTGGAAGGCGATGCCGTCGATCACGCTGATGATGTCCACGATCTTGCGGGATGCGTCATTGATCTCGCCCATGGTCTGCACCACCTGGCCGACCACGCTGCCGCCCTGCACGGCGACCTCCGAGGCCGTCGCGGCCAGCTGGTTGGCCTGGCGCGCATTGTCGGCGTTCTGCTTGACGGTGGACGTCAGTTCTTCCATGGCCGAGGCGGTCTCTTCCAGCGCACCAGCCTGTTCCTCGGTGCGGGAGGAGAGGTCCAGGTTGCCGGTGGCGATCTCGGAAGAAGCGGTATTGATGGTGTCGGTGCCGGTGCGGACCTCGCTGACGATGCGATGCAGGTTCTGGTTCATGGTCTTGAGCGAGGCCAACAGCATCCCGGTTTCATCCTTGCTGGTATCGGCGATCTGCACGGTCAGGTCGCCCTGGGCCACGGCGCTGGCGACGTTGACCGCCTCGTTCAGGGGCCGCGTGATGGAACGGGTCACCAGCCAGGCGGCGATCACGCACAGGATGATGGCCACGCCCGAGAGTTCCAGCATCAGGGCGATGGCCGAGTTGGTGGTGTTCTGACCCTCGATGACACTTTCATCCATCAGGGATTTCTGGAAGACGGCGAATTCGTTGAGCACCTCGAAGTAGCGATCCTGCGCCGGTATCACCTCGGTGAAGAGGACCTCGGTGGCCTCCTCCTTCTTCTGCTGGCGGATCAGTTCACGTAGCTTGTCGCGTGGGGTGTTGTAGGCAGCGCGTGCATCATTGATGGATTTCATCAATTCCTTGCCACGCGCTGTGTTCACCATCTTGTCGACATCGGCCAGCGCCTGGGTGGTCTTGGCGGAGTTGGCCGCACCGCGATCGAGGTAGCGGGTAGCTTCCTCGGGATTGCGCGCCAGCAAGGCATTACGCAGGTTGCGGGCAGCCGAGTTGACGTTCTCGCGGATTTCCATCACCAGCGAAATCTTCACATAGCGGTCCTCCACCACCATCCGGGAGGCCTTGCTGATGCTGTTGAGGCTTTGCATGCCCACGCCGGTGATCAGGCACATGACGCCGATCAGTATGGCAAAGCATGCGGCCAGGCGCACGCTGATCTTGATATCCTTGAATTTCATTGGTCGACCCCCATTCGTCGCATTAAAGAGATGCAAGAGAAGCCCGGACCATGCTGCCAGTCCGGACCCGCGCGCGTCTGCAGTCGCGGTCCTGTGGGTGTCGCCTTCGAGCAACCGGCTCGGTCGCGGGCAATCTGTTACCTGAGGACAATCGATCGGCCGCCATTGGCGAGAGCGGAGACCGGTCATGTGCGATGCAATCGGTATAAATTGCGGCGCGTTGCTTGTCAACGGCAGTTTCCCGCGTTACTTGAGCGTTGCTCGCCCGCCCCGGCCGTCGCCCCGCAGCCGCGCTGGCGCTTTGGGTTAGAATGCGCGTTGCCGTCAGCCTTCTCCGCCCTGCCAGGCCGGGTCCGCCAGCCACTCCTCCCTGTGCCGCGCCTGACCAGTCCTGACCATCGATGAATCCAGTCACTCCCCATCCCGCACCACTGTCGGTGCGCCTGAAGTCCGAGACCGCCGATCTGCACCAGCAGATGCACGCGCTCATGGAAAGGGCGCAGCCTTTTTCCGATCGCCTGCACTACAGCCGCTTTGTGGCGGCGCAATATCATTTCCAGCGCGACGTCGAACATCTCTTCGATGACCCCGGACTGCAGGCCGCCCTGCCCGATCTGCAGGTACGTGGTCGAGAAGCGGCGGCACTGGCCGATCTGGCCGACCTGCAGGCAGCTCCGGGTGAGGTGACCATCGCCACCGCCTCGGTACGGATGCCGCAAGCCTGGGGCTGGCTCTACGTGTCGGAAGGATCGACCCTGGGCGCGGCCTTCCTGTTGAAGGAGGTCCAGGACAAGCTGGGCCTGTCCGAACACTTCGGCGCACGCCACCTGGCGGCCTATCCGGAAGGCCGGGCGCTGGCCTGGCGTCGCTTCGTTGGCTTTCTCGATGCCAGCGAGCTGACAACGGCCGAGCAGGACGCCGTGGTGGCCGGCGCGACGGCGGCCTTCGAACGCTTCGGCGTGCTGCTCAGGCGCCATTTCGCGCTGGATTGATGCATCGTGGACCATCCGGCTCCGGATCCGCGGCAGGACGCCGCTCCTGAAGAACGCTCCCCCAACGCCAGCTCGCTGGCGCCACCGCGCACGCGCTGGCTATGGCTGCTGCTGGCCTATGCCAGCCTGGGCATCGGCATCATCGCCCTCTTCATCCCCGGCATCCCCACCACCGAGTTCGTGCTGCTCTCGGCCTGGGCCGCCGGCCGTGGTTCGCCGCGGCTGCAGCGCTGGCTGGAACAGCACCGCCTGTTCGGCCCGATGATCCACAACTGGCGCCATGGCCGCGTGGTGGCGCGGCGCGCCAAGATCAGTGCCTCGCTGATGATGAGCCTGTGTCTGGTCATCATGCTCTTTACCGTTAAGCGCCACTGGGTGATCGTGCTGGCCACGCTGGGCATGGCAGTCGGTGCGGCCTGGATGTGGTCGCGCCCGGAACGGATAGACCGCGACGACGGCCCATGAAAAAGCCCGTACCGTCGGGTACGGTACGGGCTATTCGGACAACACCAGCAATATGGATGAAGCTGAACGACCTGCAGTCGGTCAGCTCATCCGGTGATGGACGATGACACCTTCCACAGATCGACATCGCCATCGGTGGCATGGGTGTCGATGCGGGCCAGTTCATCGGCGCTGAAGTCCAGCTTCTTCACGGCATCCAGCGAATCATCCAGTTGCTCCACGGTGCGCGCACCGATCAGTGCCGAGGTGACGCGCGCATCGCGCAGCACCCAGGCGATGGCCATCTGCGCCAGGGTCTGGCCGCGCTGGCTGGCGATCTCGTTCAAGGCACGGATGCGCGCCAGGTTGTCTTCCGACAGCATGCGCTGCGGCAGTGACGGCGCACGCGTGACGCGCGCGCCTTCGGGCACGCCATTGAGGTACTTGGAGGTCAACAGGCCCTGTGCCAGCGGCGAGAAGCCGATGCAGCCCACGCCCAGCTCTTCCAGCGCCGGCAACAGCCCCTGTTCGATACTGCGGTTGAGCATGGAATAGTTGGGCTGGTGGATCAGCAGCGGCACCCCCTCGCTCTTGAGGATGGCGGCGGCCTTGCGGGTCAGTTCGGGTGAATAGGAAGAAATGCCCACATACAGCGCCTTGCCCTGGCGATGCAGGTGGGCCAGCGCGCCCATGGTCTCTTCCAGCGGGGTGTCGGCATCGACCCGGTGCGAATAGAAGATGTCCACGTAATCCAGGCCCATGCGCTTGAGGCTCTGTTCGCAACTGGCGATCAAGTGCTTGCGCGCACCGCTGGGACCGCCATACGGGCCGGGCCACATCTGCCAGCCGGCCTTGCTGGAGATGACCAGTTCGTCGCGATAGCGGGCGAAATCCTTGGCCATGTAGCGGCCGAAGTTCTCTTCGGCGGAACCGGCCGGCGGGCCGTAGTTGTTGGCCAGGTCGAAGTGGGTGACGCCTCGGTCGAAGGCGCGGCGCAATACGGCGCGGCCGGTCTCGAAGTTATCGACGCCACCGAAGTTCTGCCACAGGCCCAGCGACACGGCGGGCAGCAGCAGGCCGCTGCGGCCGGTGCGGCGATAGGGCATGCGGCCATCGTAGCGGGAGGGTTCGGCGATATAGCTCATGAGTCTCCTTGGGGAAGTTCCACTGTAGGGATTGAGGGAATGACCACTTCCTGAGTGGTGGTGCGCAGAAGTCTACGCTTCCGTCGCTTATTCATTAAATGCAATATTTCGATGCAATTGATCTGTCTGACTGATCAATCTACCGGCCCGTTCCCGCCTTCGCGCCGACCGATCATCGCGCCGGCAGGATGATGGTGGCAATCAGTCCGCCCTCGGGATGGTTGCGCAGCAGCAGTTCACCACCATGGGCCTGCACGATGTTGCGCGAGATGCCCAGGCCCAGCCCCATGCCACCGCTGTTCTGGGCACGGCCATGCTCCAGGCGCACATAGGGCTGGAACAGGGTGCGCATGGCATCTTCCGGCACGCCGGGACCGTGGTCGCGAATCTCGATTTCCACCAGGTCGCCGTCGGCACCGGCCGAGGGACGAATGCTGATCTCGACCTTCTGGCCGTAGTACAAGGCATTGTCGAACAGGTTGCCGATGGCGCGCTTTAAGGCCAGCGGCTTGGCCATGACATTGATGCCGGAGGGTGTGAAGGCGATCTCGTGGCCGGCCAGCCGGGCGTCGCGGATCATGCGCAGCACCAGCGCATCGAGGCGGACCTCGGTGCGGTTCTCGTGGATGTCGCTGTCCTTCACCGATTGCAGGGCGCCCTTGACCATCATGTCCAGCTCATCGAGGTCGTCATGGAATTCGGTGCGCATGGCATCGTCATCCATCAGTTCGGTGCGCAGTTTCAGTCGCGTGATGGGGGTGCGCAGGTCATGCGAGATGGAGACGAACAGGCGCTCGCGGTCTTCGAGATAGCGCTTGATGCGTTCGCGCATGCCGGAGAAGGCGCGCGCGGTCTTGACGTATTCGCGGCTGCCGGTGCCGGGCAGGCTGGGCACGGTCTCGCCCTTGCCGAAGGCTTCGGCGGCGTCGGCCAACGCGGCCAGCGGACGCGTGGTCCAACGCACCACCAGGATGGTCAGCAGCAGGATCGCCGCCAGCGACAGGCCCTGCAGCACCAGCCGGTCCAGCCAGAGCGGATTGTCGCTGTCGAGGAAATAGGGGTTGGGCATCAGCGCGGCCAGGTAGATCCAGCGCCCGCTTTCCACCTGCATCTGGATCACCAGCACCGGCGCCGAGTTGGGCTTGGTCAGCAGGATGTGTTGTACCCAGTTGTCGGGCAGGTCGTTGACGGTGAGGCCATCGCTGGCCACCGGCAGGCCGTCCGGCCAGGCAAAGGCCAGCCGTGCTTCGGGCAGGAAAGGCAGGTCTTCGCGCAGGGTCTGCGCGGTCACCTCGATGGCCAGGTTGGCCAGGCGGCTCTCGCCGATGGACTTGACCGGTACCGCGCTGCTGTTGGCATTGATGAAGAAGCGGGTGCCGCCCATCTCGCGCAATTGCTGGATCATCAGCGGACGATAGTTAGGCGGCAGGGTCATGAAGTAACGCACCGCCGAGGCTGCGCTGTGGGCCAGGTGCTGCGCGGCCACGCGGGTTTCCGCCTCGGACTTGCTGCGGAGCTGGATGTCCCAGATCAGGCCGCCGGCCACCTGCGTGACCAGCACGCCGAAGATCATCACCACCGACAGCCGCCCTAGCAGGGAATCCGGCAGCATCCAGTCCAGCAGCGCGGCCAGGCGACCGCGCAGGCTGGGTGAGCGGGTCTCTTCTGCAGCATCCGGAGGCGCCAGCGCCGTCTCCGGCGCCGCGCTCTCAGGCGGCTGCGGCACTGACGTCGGCCGAGAAGACATAGCCGGTACCGCGCACGGTCTTGATCAGGTGCGGCTGGCGGCCACCATCGTTCAGTCGCAGGCGCAGCTTGCTGATCTGCACGTCCAGCGAGCGGTCCAGCGGGCCGGCATCGCGTCCGCGCGTTTCTTCGCACAGCACGTTGCGGTCCAGCACGTCACCGGGATGTTCGACGAAATACTTCAGCAACTGGTAGTCCATGCCGGTCAGAGCCACGATGGCGCCGGCACTGTCGGTGAGAGTGCGCTCCACCGTGTCGAGCGTGAAGCCCGAGAAGCGGTAGTAGCGCGGTGCGGCACTGCTGTCGATGCCGATGCGGCGGTGGATGGCCTTGATCCGTGCCAGCAGCTCGCGTGGGCTGTAGGGCTTGGCGATGTAGTCGTCGGCGCCCAGTTCCAGTCCGACCACGCGGTCGGTCTCGTCCGAACTGGCGGTGAGCATGATGACCGGCACATTGGACTTGCGACGCACCGCCTTGCACAGGGCGAAGCCGTCGGTATCCGGCAGCATCACATCCAGGATCACCAGCGAGAGCTCGTCGGCAAAGCGCTGGAACTCGGTCATGAAGGCTGCGCCGTCATGGGCCAGACGGACCTCGTACTGGTTCTTTTCCAGATAGGCCTTCAAGAGCGTGCGGGTCTTCTGGTCATCGTCGACGATCAATATCTTGCGCGTCATGTTGCTGCTCCATCTCCGTGTTTCCTGGAACTCATTTCACATCCGTGGATGCGATGAGCCTAATCATTGCGATTGCGCGACAGGGTGCGCGCAATCGCTGCAAGTCGTTTCTGTGTCTGTTCTTCGCTGATGCTGCGGTCCAGGAAGAAGCGCTGCACCTCGGACACGATGGCATCCTTGGTGGTGTCGTCGGTGGCCATGCGGTGCACCAGGCTGGGCGCCTGCCAGGCCGGACCCTTGCTGAAGGCGCGCCAGGAATCCCTGGCGCAGCGGTCCATGTGCGGGTCGGCCGCACGCAGTACGGGGATCGAACCCTTGATCCTATTGTATTCGGACTGCACCGCCGGCGACATGGTCAGCCGCGCCAGCGTTTCCTGCATGGCCTGGTGCGCGTAGTTGCCGGCGAACATGGCCAGGGTGTCGGTACTGTAGAGGTGGAAATCTCCCGTGCCGGGGACCGGGGCGCAGCCGAACTGCTGGTCCACTTCCATGCCCCAGGCATTGAGCTCGCCCTTGGCCCAGTCACCCATGATGAGCATGGCGGCCTCGCCGCTGACCATGCTGCGCGCCACCTCGGTCCAGGGGCGCTCGCGCACCGGCTGCGCCATCGCCGCCGACAGTCCGCGCAGGCGCTTGAGGATATGCAGCATGCGCGCATCCAGATAGGCCGCCGGGCTCATCTCCACGAACAGCCGCCGGTAGTAGGCCGGGCCGCTCTCGGCCAGCGCCAGGTTCTCGAACAGGGTCGCCAGCTGCCAGGCTTCGGCGCTCTGCGCCAGCGGCGTGATGCCGCTGCCCTGCAGCTTCTTGACGATCTGGTCGAAGTCGTCCCAGGTCTTGGGCGGGCTCAGGTTGTAGCGCTTGAAGATGGCGGTGTTGTAGAACAAGGAATTAATGCGGTGGATGCCCAGCGGCGCCGCCACCACGTGTCCGTGGTTGTTGAGCAGCGACCAGACGGTAGGGAACATCTGCTTTTCCCAAGCGCCCTGCACAGCCACATTGTCCAGCTCCAGCAGCAGACCCAGGTCGGCCCATTCGCCGAAGACCACGCCGTTGAGTTGCGTCACTTCGGGAGCGCGGTTGGCCAGCACCATGCTCTTCAAGACCTTGGCCGCACCCATGCCGGCGCCGCCGGGGATGGCGACGTCGCGCCACTGGATATCCTGTTTCGCCAGCTGGTTGACCACCACGTTGATGGCCTGGCGCTCGCTGGCCGAGGTCCACCAGTGCAGCACCTGCAGGGAGCCGCCGCCGGAGGACGGCGGGACGGGTGAAGGTGAGGATGACGAGGATAGCGATACGCCGGAAGCCGGGCCGGAGCTCGACATTGGCAGCGACTGCGCCTGCGCCCCATTCCACCCCCAGCCCAGCCATAGCGCGAGCAGACACAGCAGGGCCGGCCAGCAGGTGGCCGGGCCGGTGCGTGCATTCGCGGGCCGTTTCTTTTTTATCATGGGGTGCGTGTCTCCAAACCGGGAGAGACTATAGCCGGGTGCATGCCAATGCGCAATTTGCATGCGCCCCGGCGGGAGCCCGATCCTGCCTTGCGAAGCATGAAGCCGGTTTATCTCTTGTTAAGAAACGTAAGCCTTGCTCTGCTTATCTTATCCACAGGCCAGCGCCAATGCTGCGCATCACCATCCCTTGCCTCGACGTCCAGACCGCCTGCAGATGCTGCAGGCCATGTAAGGATATGTAATGGCAAGAATCCTGCCCATCCTTGAATTATTCTTTTAAATCAACAACTTAAAAATACTCCAAGGGTCCTGGCAGCGTTGCTGGCATCACATGATCGGCACTGCTACTGTCACGGCGTTTCGTCGCGGCTGGCGTGCGGCGATCCCCACAACACCAAGGAGACCCAAGATGCAGACCGAAAAAAAGCCTGGTCGTTTTTCCCTCATCCCGCGCCGTCCACTGCTGGCCGCCTGCGCCCTCGCCCTGGGCCTGGCCGGCGGCCTCGGTGCCGCACACACCCAGGCCGGTACGCTGACCATCGAAAGCTGGCGCGTGGACGACCTGCCGCTGTGGCAGGAAGTACTGATCCCCGCCTTCCAGCGCAGCAATCCCGGCATCACCGTGAAGTTCTCGCCCACCGCCCCGACCGAATACGATTCCAGCCTGGCCGCGCGCCTGGCCGGCGGCACGGCCGGTGACCTGGTGGCCTGCCGCCCCTTCGATGTCTCGCTCTCGCTCTACAACAAGGGCCACCTGGAAAAGCTGGACGGTAAACCCGGCATGGAATACTTCGCACCGGCCGCCAAGGCGGCCTGGCAGACCGATGACGGCCGCGACACCTTCTGCATGCCGATGGCCTCGGTGATCCACGGCTTCTTCTATAACACCAAGATCTTCAAGGAACTGAACCTGGAACCGCCCAAGACCGAGGCCGAGTTCTTCAAGCTGCTCGATACCGTCAAGGCCAACGGCAAGTATGCGCCGCTGGTGATGGGCACGGCCGAACAATGGGAATCGCACCAGGTGCTGTTCACCGGCATCGGCCCCAACTACTGGAAGGGCGAGGAAGGCCGCAAGGCGCTCATCGCCGGCCGTGCCAAGTTCACCGATCCGCAATTCGTGGCCGCCTGGGAGTATGAAGCCAAGCTCGGCAAGTACCTGCCCAAGGGCGCCTCGGCCCAGACCTACAGCGACAGCCAGAACATGTTCGCGCTCGGCAAGGGCGCGGTGTATCCGGCCGGCTCCTGGGATATCGCCTACTTCAACGGCAAGATGGACTTCGCCGCCTTCCCGCCACCGGTGCCCAAGAACGGCGATGCCTGCTACATCTCCGACCACAACGACATCGGCATGGGCATCAACAGGAAGTCCAGGAACAAGGAAGACGCCTACAAGTTCCTGGCCTGGCTGGGCTCGCAGGAATTTGCCGATCTCTATACCAACAAGGTCACCGGTTTCTTCTCGCTGTCGAACCACCTGATCTCGGTGAAGGACCCGATTGCCAAGCAGATGATGGGCTGGCGCAAGAACTGCGCTTCCACCATCCGGGTCAATTCGCAGATCCTCAACCGTGGCACGCCGAGCATGGAAAACGAGATGTGGAACGTCAACGCCCAGGTGCTCAACGGCAAGCTCACGCCGCAGGATGCAGCCGCCAAGATCCAGGCCGGCTTTGCCAAGTGGTACAAGCCGCAGCAGTAAGGCTGCCTCAATGAAGTAAGCAGTACCCGCCCGTTCGGGCTGAGTAGCGGCAACACCGCGTATCGAAGCCTGACCTGAGCCCGTCGAAGGGCGCATCATCCGCGCGCCTTCGATACGGCCCTCGCGGGCCTACTCAGTCCGAACGGGAGTAGATGTCCGCGCTCCCCCTTCAGGAACAGGAGACCCATGAAAACCATCCGCGCCTGGCAACTGGCGGTGCTGCTCGCGCCGGCCGTGCTGATCTACGCGCTCTTCAGCGCCCTGCCCCTGCTGGACACCCTGCGCCTGGGCTTCTATACCGTCAATGACGCCGGGGTGCGCAGCTTCGTCGGGCTGGACAACTACCGCACCATCCTGTTCGACCCCGACTGGTCGGCCGCCTTCTGGAATGCCATGTGGAACAACGTCAAGTTCTTCTGCCTGCACATGCTGCTGCAGAACCCCATAGGCCTGCTGCTGGCGACACTGTTCAGTCTCAAGGGCCTGCGCGGGGCGCGCACCTACCGTACGCTGATCTTCCTGCCCACGCTGCTGTCGGTGGTCATCATCGGCTTCATCTGGCAGCTGATCCTCTCGCCGCTGTGGGGCGTGGGCGAAAAGCTGCTCGGCCTGGTCGGCCTGGCCGACTGGTTCGCGCCCTGGCTGGGGCAGGAATCCACCGCCCTGGTGACCCTCTCGCTGATCTCGGTATGGCAGTACGTGGGCATACCCATGATGCTGATCTACGCTGCCCTGCTGGCGGTGCCCGAAGAAGTGCTGGAAGCCGCCCACGCCGAGGGCGCCAGCGCCATGCGCATCTTCTGGCAGATCAAGCTGCCGCTGATCTATCCGACCCTGGGGCTGGTGACCATCCTGACCTTCGTGGCCAACTTCAATGCCTTCGACCTGATCTACTCGGTCAAGGGCGCGCTGGCCGGCCCCAACTACGCCTCCGACCTGCTGGGAACCTACTTCTATCGCACCTTCTTCGGCTACCAGGCGCAGATCGGCAGCCCCACCATGGGCGCGGCGGTGGCCACGCTGATGTTCCTGGTGATCCTGGCCGGCGTGGGTGCGTATTTCGTGATGGTGCAGCGGCGCCTGACGCGCTATGCGATGTGACGGGAGGATGACGACATGCTGGCTTCTTCCCCATCCTCCCCACGTTCCCCACTTTCCACCGCTCCCCACACCATGCGCAAACCCACGCTGATCCAACGCAGCTTCGGCACCGCCGGCCATCTCTGGGTACATGCGGTGCTGTGCCTGTATGCGGTGATTGCGCTGTTCCCCATTGCGCTGATCCTGATCAACTCGGTCAAGACCCGCAACGCCATCTTCGAAGGCCCGATGGCCCTGCCCACGGCCGAGACGCTGACCTTCGCCGGCTTCCAGAAGGTGCTGGCCGGTACCCACTTCCTGCTCTACTTCGGCAACAGCCTGGTAGTCACCGTGGCGGCGCTGGTGCTGATCGTGCTGTTCGGCGCGATGGCGGCCTGGGCGCTGACCGAGTACCGTTTCTTCGGCAACCGCGCGCTGAACTTCTTCATCGCCGTCGGCATCATGATCCCGATCCGGCTGGGCACGGTCTCCATCCTGCAGCTGGTGGTGGCACTGGACCTGATCAACACCCGGACCGCCCTGGTGCTGGTCTATACCGCGCAGGGATTGCCGCTGGCGGTGATGATCCTGTCCGAGTTCATGCGCCAGATTCCGGGCGAGCTCAAGGATGCGGCGCGCTGCGATGGCGTGGGCGAGCTGGGCATCTTCTTCGGCGTGATCCTGCCGCTGCTGCGCCCGGCCATCGCGACCGTGGCGGTGTTCACCATGATCCCGGCCTGGAACGACCTGTGGTTCCCGCTCATCCTCGCCCCCGGGGAAGATACCCGCACCGTCACGCTGGGGGTGCAGCAGTTCATCGGGCAATACGCCACCGACTGGAATTCGGTACTGGCCGCGCTGTCGATGGCAGTCATCCCGGTACTGTTGCTGTACATGGCCTTCTCGCGCCAGTTGATCCGCGGCCTGACCTCGGGCGCCGTCAAATAATCCAAAGGAGACCTCATGGCACACGTCAACATCAAGCAACTGCGCAAGACCTACGACGGCCGCGCCGATGTGCTGGCCGGGCTGAACCTCGATATCCGCGATGGCGAATTCTGCGTACTGGTCGGCCCGTCCGGCTGCGGCAAATCGACCCTGCTGCGCATGCTGTGCGGGCTGGAGGAGATCAGCGGCGGCGAACTCGCCATCGGCGGCCAGGTGGTCAATCACCTGCCACCGGCCGAGCGCGGCATCGCCATGGTCTTCCAGAGCTATGCGCTGTATCCGCACATGAACGTGTACAAGAACATGGCCTTCGGCCTGAAGGTGGCCGGCAGCAGCAAGAGCGAGATCGACCGCCGCATCCGCCATGCGGCCTCCATACTGAAGATCGATCACCTGCTGCAGCGCCTGCCGCGCGAGCTCTCGGGCGGACAACGCCAGCGCGTAGCCATCGGCCGCGCCATCGTGCGCCAGCCACGCCTGTTCCTGTTCGACGAGCCGCTGTCGAACCTGGACGCGGCGCTGCGGGTGCAGACCCGGCTGGAGATCGCCAAGCTGCATCGCCAACTCGCGGCCACCATCGTCTACGTGACCCACGACCAGGTGGAAGCCATGACCCTGGGCGACAAGATCGTGGTCATGCACGAAGGCCGCATCCAGCAGGCCGGCACGCCGCTGGAGCTGTACCAGCAGCCGCAGAACCTGTTCGTGGCCGGCTTCATCGGTTCACCGAAGATGAACTTCTTCCAGGGCGTGGTCACCCGTTGTGACGATCGCGGCGTACAAGTGGAAATCGCTGGCGGGCTGCGACTGCTGGCCGATGTCGATCCCACCGGGGTACAGGTTGGAGAGGCCGTCACGCTGGGCCTGCGTGCCGAACAGATCCGCGAGGGCCTGGGCGACGGCCAGCCCTTGCACGGCGTGGTCAACCTGGTGGAACACCTGGGCGAAGCCAACTTCCTCTACGTCAGCCTGGACGGCGGCCATGACATCGTGGTGCGCGGCGACGGCAACCGCAGTGTGCGCATCGGCGAGCAGGTGGCGCTGTCGGTCCAGAGCCAGGCCTTCCATCTCTTCGATGCCCGGGGCCAGGCCCTGCGCCGGCGTCAACCGGGCAACCTGCAATCGGCGCGTCGCCTGGACGAGGCCTGAACCATGGACGGTATTGCCTACCTGATCGGGGTGGACGGCGGCGGCAGCAAGACCCTGGTGCGGCTGGCCACGCCCGAGGGCCGCGTGCTGCAGGAAGCCAGCGGCACCGCCTCGGCACTGCGCAACGGCGCGGCCAAGGCCTGGCAGGTGATCGGCCAGACCATCGATGGCGTCTTTGTGCAAGCCGCCCTGGCGCGGCCGGACAATGCGGCGCTGGCGGTCGGCATCGGCATCGCCGGCGAGAACGTAGCGCAATGGTCGGCCGAATTCCGCGCCATGGCGCCGGCCTTCGGCGCGCTGGAGATCGTCAACGATGGCGTGGCCACACTACTGGGCGCGCATGGTGGGGCGCCAGGCGCCATCGTTGCGGTCGGCACCGGTACCATCGGGCTGGCCCTGGACACCGACGGCAGCCGCCGCATCGTCGATGGCTGGGGATTTCCCAGCGGCGATGACGGCAGTGGCGCCTGGATGGGCTTGCGCGCCCTGCATCACGCCCAGCTCGCACTGGATGGCCGCGCTGCCCGTGGCCCCCTGGCCGAGGCGGTGCTGGCACTGTGTCGCGCCGAACTCGCCGCCACCACGGCCAATGAAGAACGCGCCACCTTGCTGGACTGGCTGGCCCAGGCCGACCAGACGGCCTTTGCCCGCGCTGCCCGGCCGGTGGTCATGCATGCTGCGCAGGATGCGGCAGCCCGCGACATCCTGCAGGCGGCAGCGGCCGAGATCAGCCTGATGATCGCCACCCTCGATCCGGCGCAACGCCTGCCGCTGGCGCTGTGCGGCGGGCTGGCGGCAGCCTTGCAACCCTACCTCGAGCAACGCCTGCAGGCGCGCATCGTCCCGGCGCACGCCGATGCCGCCGGCGGTGCGCTGTTGCTGGCGCAGCGCGCCCTGCAGCAGCAGAATCCAGCGGAAAACCCAAAGGAAACCCCGGCATGAACGCACCGACCCAACTGCACGGCAACGTGCTGACCTCGCAAGGCTGGATCCAGGGCAACATGGTCTTCGACCAGCGCATCCGTGCCATCGACGGCCGGCCGCTGCGCCGCGAGCCACGCGTCATCGACGAGGGCGACTACATCCTGCCCGGCTTCATCGACCTGCACGTGCACGGTGGGGGCGGGCGTGACGTCATGGAAGGCGGCGATGCCGTGCAGGTGCTGTCGTGCCTGCATGCGCGGCACGGCACCACCAGCCTGCTGGCCACCACCATGACGGCGCCGCTGGAAGAACTGGAAGTGGCCCTGCGTGCCATCGCCGATGCCTGCGGCAGCCGCCAGCCGGGGCAGGCGCGGGTGCTGGGGGTGCATCTGGAAGGGCCGTACATCAATCCCGGCAAGCTGGGCGCGCAACCCGACTTTGCCATCGAAGCCTCGCTGGAGCAGGTGGATTACCTCAACAGCCTGGCGCCGCTCAAGCTCATCACCATCGCGCCCGAGGTGGATGGTCACCTGAAGCTGGTCTGCAAGCTGGCCCATCGCGGCATGAAGGTACAGATCGGCCATACCGCCGGCAGCTATGACGATGGCGTGGCCGCGCTGGCACACGGTGCCTCGGGCTTCACCCACCTGTTCAATGCCATGAGCGGCTTCCATCACCGCGCCCCCGGCATGGTAGGCGCGGCGCTGGCACATGCCACCTATGCCGAGCTGATCCCCGATCTGCTGCATGTCCACCCGGGTGCCATCCGTGCCGCCCTGCGTGCCATCCCGCGCCTGTTCTGCGTGACCGATTCCACGGCCGCCGCCGGCATGCCCGATGGCGACTACGCGCTGGGCCGGCAGGTGGTGCACAAATGCGCTGGCGGCGTACGACTGGATGACGGCACCCTGGCCGGCAGCGTGCTGACCATGGACCAGGCACTGCGCAACCTGATCACGCTGGGCATGGACGTGGCCGAAGCCTCACTACGCACCTCGACCTATGCCGCCGATTATCTGGGTCTGTCCGACCGTGGCCGCCTGGCCACCGGTTGCCATGCCGACGTGGTGGTGCTGGACCGGCATTTCGCCATCAAGGCTGTCTATGTGGAAGGAGAAGAGATTGACCTCGCTGATGCTTGAAGAAGCCCGTTCGGCCACCCGCCATGTGGCGCAGCAGCTGACCCGCGATCAGCAGCGCTATGCCGAACTGGGCGCCCGTCTGCGGGCCTCGCCGCCCACCAACGTGGTCACGGTGGCGCGTGGCAGTTCGGACCACGCGGCCGCCTATTGCGCCTACCTCGTCATGGCACGCCTGGGCCATATCGTGGCCTCGCTGCCGATGTCGCTGGTGACCCTGAACCAGGCGCCACTGCAGGTGCGCAACGCACTGGCCATCGCCATCTCGCAGTCGGGACAGAGCCCGGATGTGGTAGAACCGCTGCGCTATTTCCGCGCCCATGGCGCCACCACGGTGGCGCTGGTCAACCATGCAGATTCACCGCTGGCGACGGCGGCCGAGTGGAGCGTGCCGCTGCATGCGGGCATGGAGTCGAGCGTGGCCGCCACCAAGAGCTTCATCGCCAGCCTGGTGGCCGGCGCCCTGTTGACAGCGCACTGGCAGGACGATGCCGCGCTGCTGGACGCGCTGGGGCAGTTGCCGCAAACCTTGGAGACGGCCACCCGATGCGACTGGTCAGAAGCGATCGAAGTGCTGGCGCCGGCCAGTCGCATCATGGTGGTGGGCCGTGGCACCGGCTTCCCGCTGGCGCTGGAGGCCGCGCTCAAGTGTAAGGAGACCTGCGCCATCCAGGCCGAAGCCTTCAGCGGCGCCGAGATCAAGCACGGGCCGATGGCGCTCATCGAGGAGGGGTATCCGCTGCTGATGTTCGCCCCTCGCGGTCCGGCCCAGGCCGGCATGCTGGCGCTGGCCGCCGAGATGCGCGTGCGCGGTGCCAGGGTGCTGCTGGCCGCGCCGCAGGATGTGGTGGAGCGTGATCTCACCCTGCCGGTGGCGGCCGCGCCGGACCTGGACCCGATCGTCGCCATCCAGGCCTTCTACGTGATGGCGGCGCAATTGTCGGCGGCACGGGGCATGGATGCGGACCGGCCGCGCCACCTCAACAAGGTGACCCGGACCAGCTGACGATCCCCTCAGGCCTGCGCCTGGCGCGCTTCCTCGATGAAGGCGCGCAGGTAGTCGATGTCGACATCGCTTTCGCGCGCACCCAGGTAGATGTGCTTGGCGATGCCCTGCTTGCCCAGGCGCACCGGCACCACCGCCATCTGCTCCGCATACTCCAGCACCAGCCAGCGCGGCAGGGCCGCCACGCCGCGCCCGCTGGCGACCATCTGCAGCATGATGTCGGTGGTCTCGATGGTCTTGTGCCGGCGCGGCACGACTCCGGCCGGCGCCAGGAAGTGGGTATAGATATCGAGGCGGTCCACCGGCACCGGGTAGGTCACCAGCACTTCATTGTTCAACTGACGTGGCTTGACATAGTCGGCCGCGGCCAGCGGATGGTCGGCTGCCACCACCAGCACCTGCTCGTAGTCGAACACCGGCTCGAACACCAGACCCGGCTTGTCCAGCGGATCGGGCGTGACCAGCAGGTCGATCTCGTAGCCGAACAGGGCGCCGATGCCACCGAACTGGAATTTCTGCTTGACGTCCACATCCACGTCCGGCCAGGCCGCCAGATAGGGCGACACCACCTTCAACAGCCATTGGTAACAGGGATGGCATTCCATGCCGATGCGCAAGGCGCCACGCTCGCCCTGGGCGAACTGGCGCAGCCTTTCCTCGGCCAGGGCCAGTTGCGGCAGCACGCGGTTGGCGACCGCCAGCAGGTACTGGCCAGCCTGGGTCAGACGCAGATGACGCCCCTCCCTTAGCCAGATGTCGGTACCCAGCTGCTGCTCCAGCTTCTTCATGCTGTGGCTCAAGGCCGACTGGGTCACATGCAGGACACCGGCAGCAGCGGTGAGCGAGCCCTGGCGCTCGACTTCCTGGACGATGGAGAGGTGGATGCGGTCCAGCATGATGATGAATGGAACTCATGGATGGTTGGGATAGACGGATTTTACTTCATGCATCCGGCACACCATCATTGCACGGACCGGCAGCTGGGCAACATGACTCCAGGCACTGACATTTCAATTGAAATATTGGCGGCCGCTACTGACATACTGGGTCAACCGGGCACACGCAGACTACGTCCATGCCAGCCCAACGCCAGACAGGCAAGGGGCAAGCAGACCAAGTCCCCAACCCTGACCGAGGAAATCATCATGCGCCCATCCTTCCGCACCCTGTCCACCCTGTGCAGCATCGCCGCCATCGGCACCCTGGCCGTGTTCGCCTCGGCCTTCAGCAACACCGCCTACGCCGCCTCCGACAGCGCGCTGGAGCAGGCCCTGTCGCCGCACCGCGCCATGGTGCGCACGGCACTGCAATCGACCAGCGGCAACGCGATGGGCGCGGCCAGTGGCAACGGTGGTGGCGCCATGATGCAAGTCGCCGCCAGCAGCGAATCCTCGTCCTGCCGCACGCTGCGCATGCAGGCCGAGCGCGCCCGCACCAACGAACCGAGCAGCGTGCAACGCGACCCCACCCCCGGCACCCTGCGCGATGGCCGCTTCACCATGACCGGCCCGGGCTCCATCGAATATGGCGAACGCGCCCGGCTGGAATCGCGCTACATGACCGAGTGCCGGTGAGAGTGGATTCCAGGAATTTTTCCAGCTTCGGAAACTAAGTTTTTCTCTCCTTGTGGTTCTTTCAGGCAGGCCGATCCGGTCTGCCTTTTTTTATTTTCCTGACAAAGCACTGACACCAGCATGCTTCCGAAAGTCAATATGGACGTGGCTTCCAGTCAGCTATTTGTCAGCGATCCATCAAATTCTCCCCAGCTTTCATCCTTCTTCTTGAGCATGAACCTTTCTTGATCAGGTCTCTCAAACTTAGAAATCTGACACGTCCCTTCGCCGTTACATCCCATCACAATTTGATCGTCAACTGCGCAGTGCGGCGTGTCGTTATCAAGGCTATCCAGGCAATCCCCCCCACCGTTCCCATCATCCATGCCGGATCGAGGACCAGATCATGACAACAAGAAACAGCCATCGCGCCATCATCGTTTCCGCTTCGCTCCTGAGTGCCGTGCTGGCACTCTCGGCCTGCGAGAAGAAGGACAATGCCGACACCGCACCGCCCAATGCGGCAGCGTCGGCCACGCCCACTGCTGCGAGCGCGCCGGCCTACGTGCCACCCACGGCAGCCCAACTGTCACAGATGGTGGCGCCCATCGCGCTGTTTCCCGACAAGCTGGTGGCCCAGGTATTGGCCGGTTCCACCTATCCCGACCAGATCATCGCGGCCAACCAGTGGGTGGGACAGAACGCCGCGCTCAAGGGCGACATCCTGCAGGCCGCCGAGGACCGACAGCCCTGGGATGTCAGCGTGAAATCACTGACCATGTTCCCGGCGGTGCTCTCGCAGATGGCGGCCAATCCGGACTGGACGCGGGCCCTGGGTGACGCCTTCGTCAATGATCCGAACGACGTCATGAACGCCATCCAGGCACTGCGGCTGCGCGCCCAGCAGGCCGGCAACCTGAAGAATTCCTCGCAGCTGCGGGTCTCCACCACGGTACGCAGCAGCCAGAGCCAGGCACCTGTGTCGACACCGGAGCCGGTTCCAGTCTATGCCGGCGCGCCGGTGATTGCGCCGCCGCCGCAGACCATCGTCATCGAATCCAGCCAGCCCGATACCGTCTATGTACCGAGCTACAACCCGGCGGTGGTCTATGGTCCGCCGGTGCCGGTCTATCCGGGTTACGCGTATCGCCCGCCCAGCCGGGTGAGCAATGAAGTGGTCGTAGGGGCCCTGTCGTTCGGGGTGGGCATCTTCGTGGGCGAAGCCATCAGCCACCACGCCGACTGGGGCTGGCACGACTGGGGCATGCACTGGGGCGGTTCACCGGCGGGCGCACAGTCCGCTCCGGGATGGCAGCGTCCGGCGGTGGTGTACCGGAACACCACCTATGTCTCGCACTCGACCACGGTGATCAATCGCGTGACCATCAACAACAACCGGGTTGTGAACAACAACGTCAGTAATATCAACAATGTCAGCAATGTGCGCAATGTCAGCAACGTGGACGAGCGCAACATCAGCCGCGACCAGACCCGCATCGACAATCATCCGGAAGCGGCCAACCGCCAGGCCGGCATGAGCATGCCGCACTTCACGGCCAACGATGCGCATGCGGGTGCGATGCCGGCAGTCCATCCGCAACCACAGCCGCAACACCCGCAGTCGCCCGTGCAGGTCGCCGATCTCCACCACAAGGAAGCCGAGCAGAAGCAAGCTGCCCAGGCCAACGCGGCACGCCAGCATCAGGAGATGGAACAGCAGGTCGCCCGTGAACATCAGCAGGCGCAGCAGAATGCGGCTCAGCAGGAACGGCAACAGGCCGAGCAGCGTCAGGCGCTGGCCTTGAAGCAGGAAGCCGCGCGCGCCCAGCCGGCCCATCCCGCCGAGCATAAGGAGGCTGTGCCGGCCCATCAGCAGGCAGCCGCCAGGCCGGAAGCCCGCCAGGAAAACCGGCCGGTCCACCCCCAGCAGGCGCCTGCCGAAAGACATGAGGCCGCTGCGCATGAACATGCGTCAGAGCAGCATGCCGCCCAGAAGCACGAGCCGGCGCGGCATGAGGAGGACAAACGAGGCAATGAACGGCATGAAGCCGAAAAGCACAATGGCTGAGCGCTGACTCTTCCTGCCATGCAGCAAGCAACAGGGCCGCTCAAGAGCGGCCCTGTTGCTTGCTTGGTCAGTGAAGACCATCAACGATGGCGATCAGCCCGGAAGACGGTCGGGATCGCTGCGCTGGTCCAGCGTCAGTTGCAGGAAAACCAGATCAAGCCACTTGCCGAACTTGGTACCGACCTGGGGCATATGACCGACCTGGTCGAAGCCCAGCTTCTTGTGCAGGGCGATGGAACCGACATTGCTGGCATCGATGGCCGCTACCATCACATGCTTGCCCACGGCGCGTGCACGCGGGATGAGCGCTTGCATCAGCGCCACGCCCAGGCCTTCACCACGATGCTCCTTGTGGACATAGACCGAGTGTTCCACCGAATGGCGGAAGCCGTCGAACGGGCGCCAGTCACCGAAGCTGGCATAGCCCAGCACCTGGTCGCCGTTCACCGCCACCAGCACCGGATAGCCGAGCTGACGGCGTGCGGCCAGCCAGTCATGGCGGTTCTTTTCATCGACCTGGGTATCGCTCCAGATGGCGGTGGTATTGACCACGGCGTCATTGAAGATCAGGGTGATGGCGGGGATATCGGCGGGGGTGGCGTCGCGGATCTGCATGATGTGGGCGGCTGGCTTGCGTTAATGAGAAATGGGGAAAGGGAAAGAGGAATAGATGAGCCCACAGTGTAGCTCAAGACGGGCAGTGCTTCGGCGGACGCCTGGCGGGTGGGGCGACAGCGAGTGGGCAAAGGGCTTATAGTCCTGTCTTGGTCACCCTCAGCGCCTTCTCGACATCTTCAACATGAATCAACCCTACGGCGCCACCTATCGCGGCAAGCACATCAGCGTGGAGAGCACGCAGCAAAGAAACGGCGACGTGATCTGTTCGGTCCGCATCGACGGCGAACCGGCACCCGGCCTGCGCGGCAATCCCTTCGCTTCGCTGGCGGCGGCGCAGGTAGCCGGGGTCGCCTATGCGCGGGCGCTGATCGATACCCAGCTCGACAACGATGTGGCCGAACATCATGGCTACTTCATCCGCGTGAGCAGCACCGAGCAGATCGACGGTAGCTGGGTCGGCAACTACCAGCTGCATCGCAATGACAATCCGGTGGCTTTCCGTCGCGTGACGTGCGACGACTTCCGTGGCAATACCATGGTGGAGGCCGAGGAACATGCCATGGCCAGCGCCTTCCGGGCGGTGGATGCCGATATCGCGGCGGGTCGATTGTAGAGGACCTAGGCCGCCTTGCGGCGGCGCGCCGGCAGCTTGTCCGATTGCGCCAGGATGGCACTGAGCAGGCCGGGGAAACGCTGTTCGATATCGGCACTGCGCAGGGTGTTGATGTGGGTGGTGCCGTTGCTCTCGGTACGCACCAGCCCTGCCTCGCGCAAGACCTTGAAGTGGTGCGAGACGGTGGACTTGGGGCGCCCGCCATCGAGTTCGCCGCAGGTCGCGCATTCCACGCGGTCGAGATGGCGCACGATCTCCAGGCGGATCGAATCGCTCAGCGCGTAGAGAACGCGCTCCAGCACGAACTCGGCAATCTCGGGATGTTTGTAGGGACGCATCTGCAGGATGATACACCCTGGGTTATACTCCTTCCATAGTTCGAATATATTCGAACCAACGAAACAGGCGATCGCGGTCCCGACGCCTGGCGCTCCCTCATTGAACCCTGACAAGAAAACGCCCATGTCCGCCCTCTTTACCCCCTTCAAGCTCAAGGAGCTGAACCTGCGCAACCGCATCGCCGTGCCACCCATGTGCCAGTACATGGCAGTGGACGGCAAGGCCAACGAATGGCATCTGTCGCACTACGCCGGCATCGCCCGCGGTGGTGCCGGCCTGGTGATCGTGGAAGCCACCGCCGTGGCCCCCGAGGGCCGCATCACACCGGGCTGCACCGGCATCTGGTCGGACGAACTGGCGCAGGCCTTCGTGCCGGTCGTGCAAGCCATCAAGGCCGCCGGTGCGGTCCCCGGCATCCAGATCGCCCATGCCGGCCGCAAGGCCAGCGCCAACCGTCCATGGGAAGGTGACGACCACATCGCCGCCGACGACGCCCGTGGCTGGGACACCCTGGCCCCGTCGGCCATCGCCTATGGCAAGGGCTTGCCCAAGGTCCCCAAGGCCATGAGCCTGGACGACATCGCACGGGTGCGCCAGAACTTCGTGGACGCGGCCATCCGCGCCCGCGATGCCGGCTTCGAATGGCTGGAACTGCACTTCGCCCACGGTTACCTGGCGCAGAGTTTCTTCTCGGCACATTCCAACCAGCGTGATGACATCTATGGCGGCAGCGTCGAGAATCGCGCCCGTTTCCTGCTGGAAACCCTGCGTGCGGTGCGCGAGGTATGGCCGGAAAGGCTGCCCCTGACCGTGCGTTTCGGCGTGCTGGAATACGACGGCCGGGATGAACAGACGCTGCTGGAATCGATCGCCCTGGTACGTCAATTCAAGGCCAGCGGCATGGACATGATCAGCGTGACCATGGGCTTTACCATCCCCGAGGTCCAGATCCCCTGGGGCCCGGCCTTCCTCGGCCCGATCGCCAGGCGCGTGCGTGAAGAAGCCGGCGTGCCGGTCTCGTCGGCCTGGGGCTTCGGCACGCCCGAGCTGGCCGAACGTGCGGTCAAGGAAGAGCAGCTGGACCTGGTGATGGTCGGCCGTTCGCACCTGGTCAATCCGCACTGGCCCTACCAGGCGGCGCGGGAACTGGGCGTGGATCGTCCCTCGTGGACACTGCCGGCGCCCTATGCGCACTGGCTGGAACGTTATTGAGGTGCCTGCCGCTCGGGATTTCCCTGAGCGGTCTCGTGGTTTTCTAGGGAAAATCACTAAAGCCAACGGACGGGGGATTTCCTAAGATGACATCGTCTTGAGGAGATCACCATGTTCACCACCTACCTGCTGACCGTCGTTCTTTCCGCATTGGCGACCGTCGCCTTTTCGTTCCTGGGCATCTATCTGTTTGCCGAGGCGAAATGGCAGCATCACCCGCTGGCGCGCAATATCCGCCTGCCGGGACAGCGTCTGCCGGTCTGACGTCGGTTTGCAGGCAGGTGGAAGTGGATCTGGTGTTGCCCCTTGGTCTTTGACCAAGGGGCGTTTTTTTTTGGTGAGGATGAAAAGCTGCGGGTCCGGAACTGTGTTCAGTAGAACAACAGACTCAGCAGCGGCACGCTGGCCAGCAGCAGGCAACCCAGGAAGGCGGCGAGGAAGAGCAGTTTTTTCTTTCGGGTGGCCATGGTGGTCCTGCAAAGGGCAATGGGGGACGCGGTAAAAAGCGTAAGGCCGCAGTGTACCGCGCCAGCCGCCTTCAGGCCATGCCGTTGCGGCCGTAGGTGCGAAAGCCTGGACGCTCGGTCAGCCGTTCGAAATAAGCCGCCACCGCCGGCAAGGGCGCATGCTCGAAGGGTGTACCGAACCAGCGGTTCACCGACAGGCCGACCGCAATGTCGGCCAGCGTGAAGTCCGCTCCGGCAACGTAGCCACCGCTGTGCTGCAACTGCTGTTCCAGCACCTGCATGAAACGGGTCCAGCCGGCAATGGAGGCCGCTACCTGTTGTGCATCGCCATGCTCGGGCGACTTGCGGGCCAGGGCCATGAAGGCGTAGCTCCAGCTGCGGTTGAGGTCGCTGGCCTGCCAGTCCAGCCATTGGTCCACGCGGGCACGCTCGCGCGGCGCGGCCGGATAGAGCGCGCTGCCGCCATATTGCGCGACCAGGTAGCGCAGGATGCTATTGGATTCCCACAGCACGAAACCATCATCGTCGATCACCGGCACCATCGCATTGGGATTCATGGCCAGGAAGCCTGCTTCGCTGGTGGGACGAAAGCCGGCGCCCCAGTCTTCCCGCTCGAAGGCGATGCCCAGTTCGGCACAGGCCCACAGCACCTTGCGTACGTTGATGGAATTGTCGCGCCCGTAGATTTTCAGCATCGCTGCCCTCCCTGTTGTCAATCTGCCCAAGATTATCAGCACGGCGCACGGGGCGACATGTACAGTTGCCCGGCCGTATCGGCAGCCACTGTTGCGGGCGGCCAAGTGGCACGGTGCAAAGCACGCAACTGTACCGGGACGGCCAGGGGCCGGTCGCCGTACAATCATCATCCGACCGGCCCTCCATGGCGCTGCCCCGCGACGCGACGCCTTATCTCCATGTCCTCCTCCAATATCGCCAAACTGTTGTTGCTGGCCGCCATCTGGGGCACCAGCTTCATGCTCATGCGCATTGCCGCGCCCGTCTTCGGCCCCATGCTGACCACCTTCGGCCGCGCCTCGCTGGCCACGCTGTCGCTGCTGGCCTTTGCCCGCGTGCGCGGTGTATCGCTGCAGTGGCGCCAGAACTGGCTGCCCTACCTGGTGATCGGCGTGTTCAATACCGCCCTGCCCTTCGCGCTGTTTGCGTGGTCGGCGCTGCACATTCCTTCCTCCTACATGGCGACGATGAATTCGCTGGCGCCGGTGTTTACGGCCATGTTCGGTTTCCTGCTGATGGGTGAGCGGCTGAGCCTGTTGCGCGGCGCCGCCTTCGTGCTGGGCCTGGTGGGCGTGGCGGTGCTGGTGGGCATCGGCCCGGCGCCGGCCGATTTCCTGGTCATCGCAGGAGTGCTGGCGGCCATGGGGGCGGCTGTCAGCTATGGCTTTGCCGCCACGTTTACGCGCATACGCGCCGGTGGCATCTCTCCTATCGCCATGGCGACCGGCAGCCAGTTCGCCGCCGCCCTGTGCCTGCTGCCGCTGGCCGCCCCGTCGGTGCCGCATGCGCTGGAGGCCGGCACCGTGCCGGCCCTGCTGGCTGTACTGGTGCTGGGCGTGGTCTGTACCGGGATTGCCTATGCGCTGTTCTTCCAGCTGATCGCCGCCGAGGGCGCGACCAAGGCCATCACCGTCACCTTCCTGGTGCCGATGACGGCGTCGCTGTGGGCCTGGCTGCTGCTGGATGAACCGGTGACCCTAGGCACCGTGGCCGGGATCGCCATCGTGCTGGTGGCAACCGCCACGGCGCTGCGCGCCAAGCCGGCGGCCAGCGTCAAGCCGCCGCAGGCCAAGGCCACCGTCTGAGGACAGGCCGACGGCTGTGGAAAAGACAAAGGCGCTGCAGATTCTGCGGCGCCTTTTTGCTGGTGCGTATTTCCTGCGAGGTATTGACCGGCAGTCGCCTGCCGACCCCGGCTTACCAGCCGTAGCGCGCGCAAGCCTTGCGATAGGCCAGGCCGGCCAGGGCCACATCTTCCAGGCCGATGCCGATGGCCTTGTAGATGACGATGTCTTCGGGCTTGCGCTGATAGGCCATGCTGCCGTCGACTGCCTGCGCCAGTTCCATCACCTCGGCCCAGTCGAACACACCCGGCGCGCATTGCACCAGGTCGCCGGCTTCCTGCTGGGCCTGTGGTTTCCATTCGACGAAGAGGGCAGCGGCGCGGCCGATGGCCACGTCATCCAGCTCACGCACATTGGCCTTGGAAGCGCCGACGGCGGCCACGAAGGTACCTGGACGCAACAGCTGGCCATCGAACAGGGGTGTGGCGGCGCGGGTCACTGTCACCAGCACGTCGGCCTGGGCAGCAGCCTCGTCGATGCCGACTGCGCGCGCGGGCACGCCCAGGGTACGGGTGACTTCCTCGGCCAGTGCCTGCTGGCCCGACTGGCCGGCGATCAGGACTTCCTTGAATGGACGGACCTGCAGCAGCGCCGGGATGTGCGAGCGCGCCTGCACGCCGGTGCCGATCACGGCCAGCACCTGCGCATCCGGGCGCGCCAGCGCATCACAGGCCACGGCGGTGGCCGCAGCGGTACGCAGGCCGGTCATGGTGTCGCCCTCGATGGTGCACAGCGGCGCCCCGGTCTCGGTGGAGAACAGCTGGATGACGAACTTGAACTGGCCCTTGATGGTGGTGTACACCTTGGCGCCGGCGATGCCGGCGGCCGGAATGACCGCACCCATCATCGACAGCATCACGCCATTGGAGGCGCTGGTGCGCACGCGCCCCTGGTGGGCGCCTTCGGCGGCATGGGCGAAGGCTTCGCGCATGGAGGCGATGGCGTCTTCGGTGGTCAGCAGTTCGCTGATCTGCTGGTTGGTGAGAAATTTCATCGGTAGATCCTTGTGATGTTCAGGCGTGGGAGGTCCGGGCAGGGCAAGCTCACTGCGCGCCGTGCTCGGACTTGAGGTAATTCCAGATACGGTCGATGTCGGGGTTGGCACCATCCAGGCGGCGGTAGGCGCGGATATCCATCTCTTCGCACCACAGCCCCTGTTCCAGCGCCTCGCTGTCGTTGGGCGCGATGGCCAGGGTCAGCTTGCCCTCGGCGATCTCGCGGGCCACCGCGCTGGCGGGCAGCCAGGCGATGCCGTGGCCTTCCACGGCCATGCTCTTCAAACCCTCGGCCAGGTCGGTCTCGAAGCGGCGGAACAGATGCACGCGGCGCGGGCTGGAATGCAGGGCCTTCTCGACGATGCGCGACAGCGACGAATACGGCGAATAGCTGAGGAAGGGTTGTGGATCATTGGGCGTGCCAGGCAAGACATATTTGGGCAGGCCGCTGGGCAGGGTTTTCACATAGGGGCGCAATGGCTCCTTGCCCAGCGAGAGCACGGCGTAGCGCTCGGTATCGAGGGCGATGCCCTGCTGCCGGTGGTCGTAGCAGATCAGCAGGTCGCAGTTGCGCTCCACCAGCGCCATCACGGCGTCGTGGACGTTGCCGGCCATTACGGTGGTGGAGATGGCGCCGATCTTCTTTTCGATCTCGGAGAGCAGCTTGGGGAAGACCGTCAGCAGCAGCGTATGCGGCATGGCGAAGCGCACCGCCGATTGCGCACCGGCCAGCTGGCCGCGCAGCACCAGCCTGGCCTGCATGGACTGGTTCAGCATTTCCTTGGCGATGGGCACGAAGGACTCGCCTGCCGGGGTCAGGGTGCAGGGGTAGGAAGAACGATCGAACAGTTCGGCGCCCAGCCAGGTTTCCAGCGAGCGGATGCGGCGTCCGAAGGCCGGTTGCGTGACATTGCGCAACTTGGCCGAACGGCTGAAGTTGAGCGTGTCGACTACCGACAGAAAGTCTTCCACCCATTTGATTTCCATGCTTGCCACCCCGTTGGCATGCCGCGCCGGATGGGCGGCATGGTGTTTGCGCGCACGTGGCGCGGTGTGCGCCGCATGCCATCGGCATCGCAGTCGCCCTCTCCCTTGGCGGCAACTATACCGAAACGGCACCGCCGACGTCCCATGCCATTTTGGCATAAGTCGCGCCGGGCGCTCGGTTGCGGCCGATTTGGATCAGTGACAGGCGATGGCGAAAGACGAGCCAGCAGCCGGCATCGGCGCTGGCGCTCAGGCGTTGGCTTGCAGTTCTGACAAGACTTCGTCGGCGCGGGCCAGACGTACACCGGCCGCGGACATGGCTTGCAGGAATTGCTGGTAGTGCGCCTCGAAGCCGGTCACGGGACTCATGCAGTCGGTGACCAGCACCAGGCGCATGCGAGCGGCCGCGTCCAGCTGGGCCACGATGTGTTCGGTGGTGGCGCGCACGCAATGGCTGCCGGCCTCGCCGGTGATGTAGACGCGATCTGCCTCGGCCAGGCGGGCGATGAAGCCGTGGTTGAGCTGGGTGGCGGGGTCGTCGGCATCGGGGACTTCGGCCATCACCGCCGAATAATGCTCGGTCCAGGGATTGCTGCCCTTGCCGAGCTTGGTGACCTGGCCCAGGTGCGCATCTTCCCAGCGGTTGTAGGCGGCCCGCACATCGGCATGCACGGCGGCGCCCCAGCTGCCGATCTCGCAGTGGACCGGCCATATCATGAGGCGGTAACGGCCGGCTGCTTCCAGCGCATCCAGGTAGGCCAGGCTGCGCGCCAGTGCCTGCGGGTCGCGCGGCTGGTAGAGGCCGGCGCGCACCTGGGCCGCCTCAATCTGGGTGAAGGGTGCGACCGGTGCGCCCTCGCTGCTCTGCCAGAAGGTGGGGTGAGCGATGTCGAGGCGGTGATGGGCGTCGAGGGTGATGCTGATGGCAGAGAGCCCGGCCCCGCCCTGGTCGATCAGCCCGGCCACGCGCTGCAGGTCGGCATGGCTGCCAGCCACGGGCAGCGCCGGACGTAGCAGGTCACCGTTGACCGGATCAAGCGGCAGGTAGCTGGCGGGGAGATCGCAGAAATCGTTTTGCGGATCGATGACAAGCAGGTGGAAGTTGCGTTTCATGGGGGCTCCGGAGGGCGGCAGGCAGTCACTGTCCCCAGAGTGTAGAACACTGCGCGCCAGGCGGCAGCAGCAACGAAAACGGCGCGCCGTTGAAGGCGCGCCGTTTTCGTCAGTAGCGGGGTTGTGTGGGCCCCTCAGGCACAACAGTTACCGTCGATATGTTCACAGCGCTCCTGGCGCCGGGCTTCACGACGGTGGCGCACGCGTTGCGAGACGCGGTACACGGCGCGCTGGGTCAACATCATGGAGAGCGTGCTCAGGCTGAACTCTGCTGCAATCAGCAAACCGACCAGAGCGGCAAACTGCAGATAGATCCGTGGATAGAAGGACAGGCCACGCGAGAACACTTGCTGCAACATGATGATTTCCTCTTTGTTGTTGTACTTGCTCTAACTTGCTCTAACTTGCTCTAACTTGCTCTAACTTTCTTTGGCTTGCTTTGACTGCCTGCTTCAATCAGCCTGGCAGGCCAGCGAGGCGGATGCGTGGTCATCGGATCAATCGGGATGACCTTGCATCCGCATGCCCTGCATCAGGCACCAGCGTAGGTCGAAGCAGCGGCACGACCGGCGGTCTGCACTTCGCTCTTGGCGGGACCGTTGCTGATCACCGGGAACACCGAGTCAGGCTGGTTGGCCAGGCCTTGTTGCTGGGCACGTGCCAGGTCGGCCTTGACTTCGGCACGGGTGGTGTGGGAAACGAAGGCTTGGTCAACCGGATACTGGGCTTCAGCGAAAGCGACGGACGAAGCGGACAGGGCCAGGACTGCTGCGATGATGGTCTTTGCGGACATGATGTTCTCCTTGGGTACAGTTAAGTTCAATCGGGTTAAATACAGTTTGGTGATGCACAGGCAATGTTGGGTACATGTTTCGGTGGAGCGAATGGGACACATGTGCCGCTCTCTAGAACTCCGTCGCTACCGCCTCGTTTGGGGCGTTGCGATGTCGTTCATCGATGGACTGAAGTCTACGGAAGAGCGGCGCGAAGAAAAACCATGCCAGAGAGAATTGAGTGTTCCGCGATCTGGAACAATCGTCAGGGACTATCGAAGCGATAGGTAATAGCCGCAACAGTTTCCACAGTCACGACGATAGCGAGGGCCGCGCAGAGGATAGCGCCAGGCCGCTGCAGAGCGCAGGCAGACTGGTACGTCGCAGGCCAGGGGCCTGCACGCAGATGAAAACGTCGGGGACAGCCGCGTGAACAGGTCCTAGCGAGCGGAGCGATCCAGCTTTTGCTGCTCCAGCAGTTGTTCGGCCTCGGACAGGCCACCGGGCTTGAGCACGGTGCGGCCCTTGGCAGGCGCGCCATCCAGTGGGGCAGGAACAGTTTCCTGCTCAGGGGTATGGCGCGGATCGGGATGATCCTCGAGGACGTTATCGGGCTTGGTCGGATCGGCGGGATGCATGCTCATGATGGTCTCCTCATCGCTCAGGTCCACTGGCGCTGGCTGGCGCGCAGCGGACGGGTGTATTCCTCGTGCTGACGTTGGGCCGGCCGCTCGCGCCTTTGCGCTGCGACGGCGGGTCGGGGCTGTTCCTGGACGCCACCCGTGGGGGAAATCGAGCGCGCCACCGCGCCACGTCCCAGCGAGCGGCGCAGGCGCTGGCGCACCGGGTCGTCAGGGTGCTCGCCCATGCGCGCGAATTCTTCCTTCAGGCGCGACAGATCCTGGTCGGACAGGTCTTCGGCCTCCATCATCTGCTTGCGGGTCCCTTTGACGGCGCGGATCAGTTCATCCAGCTTCAGCTGCGTCGCCTGGGCGTCGCGCTTCTGGGCGTTCTGGATCAGGAAGACCATCAGGAAGGTCACGATGGTGGTGCCGGTATTGATGAGCAGTTGCCAGGTGTCGGAGTAGTCGAACATCGGACCGGTGATGGCCCAGACCAGCACCACGCCGAGCGCCAGGACGAAGGTCCAGGAACTGCCCACCGCATGCGCGCAGGCTTCGCTGAAACGATGGAAGGTTTCGGAAAGACCGGCATCGGCAGGCGTGGCCGATCCGGGGTGCTTGGTGGCTTTCATGATGCGCTGTCTCCTCCCGCAATCTCCTTGTTGTTGCGGCAAGGGGGGCGAACTCAGGAGTGCAAACTCAGGAGTGCAGACTGATGGCGCAGACCCATGCCGGGAATGAGCGAGAGTATCTCTGCGGTAGCCACCCACCGCAAAGCAGACAAGCGCCATCCCTGCTGTAGGAAAGCAGGCAGCCCAGCGCTTAGGCCACGTTCTTGTAGGGAATTGGACGGTCGGATTCCTCGGCCACGATCTGCATCTCGCCGATGCGGTTGCGCAATTCCTCCCAGGGATGCTGGGGCAGGCCGTCGCGAGCATGCTCGGACTGCACGCGGCTGGCCAGCTCCTCGACATCTTCGGCCACGCGTTCCTGCCAGCGTCGTTCCAGCGCGATGAACAGCACGATGGCCGCCACCAGCCCGCCCATGCACAGCGCAAGCGCGGCATAGATGGCGTACTGCATGATGGCGTCGATCCAGTCCATGTGCGGCCGGTCCTCGTTTGGATGGGTTGGGGGGGAATATCGGGAATGGACGGATCTTAGGCGTGTAACTCGACGATGCCCATCAGGAAATGACTGAGTCGCCGTCCTGCCACAGGCCAAGCTCATCCGCAGGAACCGCCTCGCCAGCGGAAAGGTCTGCCGTCTTGCCGTTCAGCCTTCTGCTGTTGGCTCATCCCACCGGAGTCGCCCATGTCCGCCCCCTCGTCCGCACACGTCGGCAGCACGACCATTCCCGCCCGCCTTGACCGCCTGCCATGGTCACGCTGGCACTGGCGCGTGGTCATTGCACTGGGCGTGGCCTGGGTTCTGGACGGGCTGGAAGTCACCCTGGTTGGATCGCTGGGCAGTGTCCTCGAACGCTCCGATACGCTGGGGCTGGATGCGGCCCAGGTCGGCTGGACCGGCTCGCTCTACATCGCCGGCACGGTGCTGGGGGCATTGCTGTTCGGGCGCCTGACGGACCGTCTGGGGCGCAAGCGCCTGTTCATGCTGACCCTGGCGCTGTACATGGCCGCCACGCTGGCGACCGCCTTTGCGCAGGACTTCCTGTTCCTGGCCCTGTGCCGCTTCGTCACCGGCCTGGGCATCGGCGGGGAATATGCGGCCATCAACTCGGCCATCGACGAACTGGTGCCGGCGCGGGTGCGCGGCCGCGTGAACCTGATCATCAATGCCAGCTTCTGGATCGGCGCGGCACTGGGCGCGGGCCTGTCGCTGGTGATCCTGGACCCGCGCGTACTGGGTGCGGCGCTGGGCTGGCGCGCCTGCTTCCTGCTGGGGGCGGTATTGGCGGTGGCGATCCTGCTGGTGCGCCGGCATGTGCCGGAAAGTCCGCGCTGGCTGCTCATGCATGGGCATCACGAGAAGGCCGAACAGGTGGTGCGGGAGATCGAGACACAGGTCGCGGCTGAACACGGTCCATTGCCGGCGCCGCTGCCTGCCGATACCTCGCCGGCTGCCAGTACCGGTACCGGCATGCTGCCCTGGCGCGAGATGGCGCAGGTGCTGCTGCATCGCTATCGCCAGCGCAGCCTCATGGTGGCGCTGATGATGGTGGCCCAGGCCTTCGTCTACAACGCCATCTTCTTCACCTATGCGCTGGTGTTGACGCGCTTCTTCCAGGTGCCGGACCACCGCGTGGCGCTCTACATCTTCCCCTTCGCGCTGGGCAATGTGCTGGGGCCGCTGGTGCTGGGCCATCTGTTCGACAGCATCGGCCGGCGTCGCATGATCGCCGCCACCTACCTGCTCTCCGGCGCCGGACTGGCGGCCACCGCCTGGGCCTTCCAGGCCGGCCTGCTCGATGCGCTCGGGCTGGCGCTGTGCTGGAGCGCGGTGTTCTTCGTGGCATCGGCGGCGGCCAGTTCGGCCTATCTCACGGCCAGCGAGGTATTCCCGCTGCGCATGCGGGCCATGGCCATTTCGATCTTCTATGCCATCGGGACCGGGGTGGGGGGATTCATCGCGCCGCTGCTGCTGGGCTGGCTCATCGCCAGCGGCGATCGTCATGCGGTGGCGGCGGGTTATGCGCTGGGCGCATGCCTGGCCCTGCTGGCGGGTGCCTGCGCGCTGCGCTGGGCGGTGGATGCGGAACGGCGCACGCTGGAAGACGTGGCGGAGTGGAAGGACTGATCGCCCCGCTAGGCCAGGACCTTCTCGGCGATGCCTGCCCCCAACGGCGCCAGCAGTGCCCGCAATTCTTCTTCGCCGAACTTGATGGTAGTGGTGTCATCCCGCCCCAGCATGCCTTCGGCCAAGGCCGACTTGCGCGCCTGCAGCTCCAGCAGGCGCTCTTCGATACTACCCTCGATGACCAGCTTGTAGACGAACACCTGGCGCGTCTGACCCAGTCGATGGGCGCGGGCGATGGCCTGCTCTTCCACGGCAGGATTCCACCAGGGATCGACCAGCACCACGGTATCGGCAGCGGTCAGGTTCAGGCCCACGCCGCCGACCTTCAGGCTCACCAGCATGAGCGGCACCTGTTGTGCCTGGAAGCGTTCAATCACGGCACTACGGGCGGCCGGTTCGGTGTCGCCGGTCAGCATCAGGCAGGGCAGCTGCAAGGCCTGCAGCTCGCTGTCGATGAGCCGCAGCATGCTGGTGAACTGCGAGAACACCAGGATGCGGCGCCCCTCGGCCACCAGCGCCGGCAGGGTATCGCGCAACCACTCGATCTTGGCGCGCTCCAGCCCCTGGGGCATGCGTCCCTGCTTGAGCAGGTAGGGGTCGCAGCAGACCTGGCGCAACTTCAACAGTGCATCCATCACGCTGACCTGCACACTGCCCAGGCCGCGCCGTTCCAGGGCGCGCCGCACCTGCTTGTCGGCGGCCACGCGCACGCTTTCGTAGAGCTCACGCTGGCGCCCCTGCAGTTGCAGGCGCTCGACGATCTCGATGCGGGCCGGCAATTCCTGCAGCACGTCTTCTTTGCGCCGGCGCAGGATGAAGGGGCGTACCCGCTGCGCCAGCAGTCGCGCGCGTACGGTCTGGCCCTGCTGTTCGATAGGCTTGCGCCACAGCCGCGCAAAGCTGCGCGCATCGCCGAGAAAGCCCGGCATCAGGAAATGGAACTGGCTCCACAGCTCACCCAGATGGTTTTCCAGCGGCGTGCCGGTCATGCAGAGACGATGGCGGGCATGCAGTCGGCGCGCGGCGGCGGCGCTGCGGGCGCCGGCATTCTTGACGGTCTGGGCCTCGTCCAGCACCAGCAGGTGAAAACGCAAGGACAGCAGCGCATCCAGGTCGCGCCACAGCAAGGGATAGGTGGTCAGCACCAGGTCGGCCTGGCCGGCGGCAATCGTGGCGACGTGGCGGGCGCGGTCGTCCCCGTGCAGCACCACTACGCGCAGTGCCGGCGCAATGCGCTGCGCCTCCTGCTGCCAGTTGAACAACAACGAGGTCGGTACCACTACCAGCGCCGGCAGGTCCAGGCGAGCGGCCTGCTGCTCGATCAGCAGGTGGGCCAGCACCTGGGCGGTCTTGCCCAGGCCCATGTCATCGGCCAGGATGCCGGCCAGGCCGTGCTCACGCAGGTATTGCATCCAGGCCACACCTTGCAGCTGGTAGCCGCGCAGGCGCAGACCCAGTCCATCGGGTGCCGCCACCGGTACGACGCTGCCGGCGGCGCGCAGGCGCTGCGCCAGTTGCAGCACGCCGGTCGCGCCGCTCATATGCCAGGGCTGGCCACCGTCGAGGGCCTGCAGCGCGCCATGCAGGCTGTCGAGGCGGTGCGCATCCCAGGGGGTCAGGCGCAGCGGACCGTCCTGACGCTTGAGGTCGATCAGCAGATCGAGCAAGGCCAGCACCACCGCCTTGAGCGGACCGGCCATGGCATCGATGCGACGCCCGCCGGGAGCGCGCAGGGAAATCACCGCATGCGGGTCCATGCGCTCGACCTGTTGCGCATCGGCCCAGCGCGGGTCGCGCCGCAGCAGGTCGGCCACCATCGGCGCCACGTCCATGGATTGCCCATCGACGTCGATGCCGATGGACAGCAACCAGCGGCCGGTCGGATCCAGGCCATCGAAGACTTCGCTGGAAAAGGCACGGGGCAACAGGGGCGCGGCCACTTCGCGGCTGACGACTTCACCGGTGTCGGGGCTGACGATGATGCGCCAGGCGCTTACCGGCACGCTCTCGTGGGCGAAGCCGGGGTGCAGGCGCAAGACCCAGCCCATCTGTTGCAGGCGTGGCGCCTGGTCGGCCCAGAAGTCGCCGAAGAATTCTTCCTGCACCAGCGTCCAGAGCTGGCCGGCGTCATGCAGGGGATTGCTGGCGCGCCATTGCAGGGCATCTTCGCGCAGGGGCAGGAGGCCCATGTCGCGGATGGTCTCCAGCGCCAGTGCTTCGGCCTGGGAATCGCGCACGATGTGGGCCGGCGTGTAGCCGGCTTCGTCCTCGGCGTGACCTGTCGGCGCCGGCGTGCTCCAGCGCTGCGCCCCATCGCCATAGACCCAGTCGATTTGCGCCACCGTGACCAGGGCGCCACGTGGCCCGAACAGGCCATGGGCGCGCATGCCCAGCAGCCCCTCGCCACGGGTGAGGGACTGCAGGGTCAGGCGCGGATGGAAGGCACTGGGAGAAGGAGAAGGCGGACTGGGCATGCGACCAGGGAAGTTGGGCAAAGCGGCCATTGTAGGGCGCTTCGCGAGCAAGGTGCAGCAGGGGGGCAGGCGCGCGACAGGAAAGACGATGCGACCCGGGAAGACGGCAGACCGCTTACTTGGCCGGCGGGGTGATGCAGAAGTCCAGCATGCCGAAGGGGGTACGCCCTTCGCCGGTGGCCCACACCCACACCGCCCAGCACAACAGGCCGCACACCAGCAGCAGGGCCAGCACAATGTGCAGTCCGGAGGCTTTGCGCAAGACGTCTTCGACGCGGTCAAAGAGGGCGGTCATGGATGAGCTGGGAAATAAGGAAGTGGGACGAGTGAAGAAAGCTAACAACCAGCATTCTAGCCAAGGCCGACGGCCGATGTAATGGGACAAATTGACGCAGTGTCAGGCTGGCAATATCGGGAAACATTGACGCAGCCTGCTCTGCCTGCTCTGTTACCCTAGCGCACTTCCCCCACCCCAAGGCAGCCACGCCATGACTACCGCCCTGCTTATCATCGATGTCCAGCACGCCCTGTGCACCGGTCCCGACGCCGTCGTCAACGGCGAGCTCACTATCGCCAACATCAACCTGCTGTCGCAGAAGGCGCGTGCCGCCGGGATGCCGGTGATCTTCGTGCAGCACGAGGACCAGGGTGCGTTGCTGCAGGGCAGCCCCGGTTGGCAACTGGCGTCGGGCCTGCAGCGGCATGCGACGGATTTGGACGTGCGCAAGCGTGGTTCGGATGCCTTCCATCACACCGGGCTGGAAGCGCTGCTGCGCTCGCTGGGTGTGACGCAACTGGTGGTGTGCGGCATGCAGACCGAATTCTGCGTGGAATCCACGGTACGGCGCGCGCTGGCGCTGGGCTTTCCGGTGACGCTGGCGGCCGATGGCCACACCACCGCGCCCAACGGCGTGCTGTCGGTGTCCGATGTGGTGGCGCATCACCACTCCACGCTGTCCAACCTGGGGGCCTATGGCGTACGCACCACCATCACGCCGGTGGCCGAGATCGCCTTCTGATCGCGGTGACGCCCTCAGAAGCGCTGTGCGCTGAAGGGTGACAGGTCGATCTCGGGGGCTTGCCCGGTCAGCAACTGGGCGACGATGCGACCGGTGCGGGCCGAGCAGCCCAGTCCGATATGGCCGTGACCATAGGCATGGATGATGTCGTGGCTGGCACTGGCGTGGCCGATGCAGGGCATGCCATCGGGCGTGCTGGGACGCCGGCCCAGCCAGAATTGCACATCCTGCGCAGCCAGCGTGCGGGGCAGGCCGGGGAAGAGCTTGAGGGCGATGTCGCGCATGATCTCGCCACGGCGCCAGTCCGGCGCGGCCTCGAAGGAGGCGAATTCCACCTGGCCGGCGATGCGCAGGCCGGTTTCCATCTGGGTGGCGATGACCTTGAATTCAGACACCATCATCGGTGTGCGTGCGGTGGCCCGCAGTTGCTGGCCACGGATCACGGCGTGGTAACCCCGCTCGCTCTCCAGTTGCACGCGGTCACCTGCCTGGGCGGCCAGGGCCTTGGAGCGCGCGCCGGCAGCGATCACGGCGGCATCGCAGGCGATCTCGCCCTGTTCGGTCAGCACCGCCTTCAGACGCCCCTGCTCGACCCGGAAGCCGCTGGCGCGGCCGCTGATGCGGGTGGCGCCGCGGGCCAGCACATAGGCTTGCAGCGCCTGCATGTAGGCGCCAGGATTCTTGCAGTGACCGGCCTCGTCCACATGCACCGCGAAGCCGAAGGCCGGATCGAGGTCGGGCTCGCGGCGACGCAGGCTCTCGCCTTCCAGCTCCTGCCAGGTGATGCCCAGTTCGCGCCGCACGCCCCAGCCGAAGGCGTCGTTGTCGAAGTGCCGGCGCGAGCGATAGACGTGCAAGACGCCCGACGTATCGATCAGGTGGGCCACGCCGGCACGGCGCGCCACCTCCAGGTGCAGATTGCGGGCATCGGCCACCAGCGTGCGCAGGGCGCGGGCGGTGGTGCGGATGCGATCACGCCGGGCGCTGGCCAGGTTGCGCAGCAGCCAGGGCGTCAGACGGGGCAGGTAGCGCCAGCGGATCGATAGCGGGCCCAGCGGGTCCTTCAGATAGCCCGGTACTTTTTTCCACATGCCCGGCTCGACCGGGGGAATCACCGAATGCGAGGACAGCCAGCCGGCATTGCCGTAGCTGGAGGCTTCTTCGCTACCGGCCTCGTTGAAGTCCAGCAGGCTGACCTGCAGGCCCTCGTCCAGCGCGTGGATGGCGCTCATGAGCCCCACGGCACCGGTGCCGATGACGACGACGTGGCGGGGAAAGACAATTTCCTGAGAGGTGGACATGGGCGGATGTGCGGAATAAAGCAGCATGATACGAGAACTTGCCGACGGATGTCTGATAGACGTCGAGGTCAGCATTGATCAGGTCCGGCAGACCGATCCGGATCAAGGCTGGCTCGATTGACCCGCCGCACGGCGCCGCCTAAGATCGGCATCCGGCAGCACTGGCCCAGGGCGGGCGCGACAACGGCGGCCCGGGCATTCGCGCCCATTACCATCCGAATTACTACGGCGCCTTTGTCCTCGATCCCGACGGGCACAACATCGAAGTCGTCTGCCATTGCCCGGCCTGAAACAGACGCGGCACGGTCGCGCTTGACAGCATCACCGGAGCGGCGGAGGCTGGCATGCGCCGGCCCCGTTGCCGCCCCGCAGCCCGTCACCATCCACCCGCCAGCCCGAGGAGACCCGCATGAGCCAGCCCCATACCGTCAAGATCTTCCGCGTCCTGCGGGCCAAGCCGGAGCGCGTCTATCGCGCCTTTCTGGATCCCGACGCCATGGTGAAATGGCTGCCGCCCCATGGCTTCACCGGCAAGGTGCATCACATGGATGCGCAGGTCGGTGGCTCGCACAAGATGTCGTTCACCAATTTCAGCACCGGGCAGTCGCACTCCTTCGGCGGTACCTATGTGGAGCTGGTACCGCATGAGCGCATCGTCTACACCGACAAGTTCGACGATCCCAATCTGCCGGGCGAGATGAAGGTCAGCATCAGCATCGCCGCCAACCTGGTGGGCAGCGAACTGACGGTGGTGCAACAGGGCATACCGCCGTCGATCCCGCTGGAATTCTGTTATGCCGGCTGGCAGGAATCATTGCAGCTGCTGGCGCAACTGGTCGACCCGGAAATCCCGGACGGCGCCTGACGTCGCTGCGTCATTGCCCCTGCGCAGCGGCTTCGTTGTAACGCAGCGTGCGTGGCTGGTAGGGCTGGCCGTTGATGCGCCGCAACTGGTGGAAGTGGGCACTGACGAAGCGCTCGCTGAGGATGTCGTGGCGGGCGTCGTAATAGACCGAATCCACACCCAGCAGGCCTAATACCGTGTGTTCCATCTGGTCGGTCTGGTAGGGGCGGTATTCGAGCTGGGCTTTTTCTTCCGGGCTCTTGCCGGTGAAGGAGCGGGTCCACGCCAGCATCGGGATCTCATAGCCGGTGGCATCGGCCACCGACTGGCCGGCGTGGTTGCGGGTGTGGCCGACCTCCTGCGCATGGTCGGAGCTGAAGAGCAGGCTGGCATTGTCTTCGCGCGCATCGTTCATGGTCAGCCTGAGCATGCTGCCGAGCACGTAGTCGTTGTAGGCGATGGCGTTGTCGTATTCGTTGCGCAATTGCCGTATCCAGGCCGAGCGGTCGGCGTTCTCCAGCCGTTCGGCCACGCTGTCGCGCAGGCTGTCGAAGCGGGCGTACTGGCTGGGATAGCGCATGTCGTAGGTGGGATGGGCGCCCAGCAGGTGCACCACGATCAGCTTCTTCGGGGCCGGGTCCTGCAAGGCGGCTTCCAGGGCCGGCAAGAGGTTGCCGTCGAAATTGTTTTCCCCGCGCCCGGCCCCCTTGTTGATGAAGACCTGATGATCGGCGCGTCGCGAGACCAGCCCCAGCCAGCCGTCATTGGGTGGCTGATTGGATAGCCAGTGGATACGGAAACCGGCCTCGCGCGCCAGCATCAGCACGTCCGGCTTGCGGTTCCAGGCCTGCGGGTCGTTCAGGTCGGCCGGGGTCAGCATCTTCATCAGCGAGGCCATGGTGGCAGGCTCAGAGGAGACCACGTCGCGGAACACGATCAGGTCCTTGCGCATGGCCTCCAGCGTGGGCGAGGTCGCACGCTCATAGCCATACAGCGACATGTTGGCGCGGTTGAGGCTCTCGCCGATCACCCACACCACGGTGTTGCGTTCGGGACCGTGGTAACGCACCTGCCACTCCGACTTTTGCGCCATGTTGCGCGCCACGTTCTCTTCCATGCTGGCGGCCTGGGCCATCTGGTCGCGGTAATCCAGATAACGGATGGGCCAGAACAGCAAGGGATTTTCCTTGGCCATGGTCGGGTTGAAATGCAGCGCGATGAAGATCGCCAGCAGACTGCCGACCCCCGCCACACCCCGCCAGCGCCAGACCGGGGCCGGCTGGCCCACCTCGCTGCGGCGCAGACGGCGCTCGGCCAGCCAGACAGCACCCCACGTCAGCCACAGCAGGCCGGCTGCCTCGGCCACGTCACGCCCGTTGTGGCGGAAGAACTCGCTGCTCTCGGCGGGGTTGGTATTGAAGATGGCCTGCAGCACCAGTACCGGATTGGGGCGCAGCCCGAAGTAGTCGCGCAGGAAGCCCTTGATGGCGGCATCCAGCAAGAACAGGCCGATGATGCCCAGGCTTGCCGCCGAGAACCAGCCGGGCCGACGCCGCAAAGCGGGCATCGCCAGGAACAGGCCGGCGATCCCCGGCAAGGCCGTGGCCATGAGCACGCTGCTCTTGGCCAGCTCGTTGGCGCTGATGCGACCCAGCGCCCAGAACACCGCCAGGCCAGCCAGGCCCAGCAACAGTCGTTTGAGCAGTTTGTTCAATGCTGTCTTTCCGCCGCCCAGTCGGCAATATGGCTGTCATCGGGAAATGGATTGCGGCACCGGCGCTCCCCTGCGCCGGTCACATCCTTCACGTTTCACACACGCAGTCTGCGCGATAGGACAAGCTCAGCGATAATTTGTTTCCAGGCCGCGAGGATAACATTGCATAGCAGGCACCCGCGTCCGGTGCAGATTTTCCAGCGACCTCCCCCTATCGAAAGGAACACCATGCGTCCCCTCCTCCATCGCCTCTGCGTCGCGCTCATCGGTCTGTCGGCCTGCGTGGCCGCCCTGTCGCCGGCCTCGGCCCAGGGCGTCTACGACGACTGGTCCTCGGTCAAGGCGCCGGCTGCGCCGGCACTGTCGCACATCACCGTAGACCCATCCACCACCGCCCTGCTGGTGCTGGACCTGGCGCGCCAGACCTGCCATCCCGATACCCGTCCGCGCTGCGTGGCCATGCTGCCACGGGTAGCCAAGATGCTGGCGCTGGCGCGGGAGAAGAAGATCACCGTGATCCACACCCTGGGGGGTGCCAGCACACCGGCCGATGTCTGGCCCGAGGCGGCCATGCAGGCGGGCGAGCCGCTGTTCAAGTCCGGCCCCGACAAGTTCCTCAATACCGACCTGGAAAAGACCTTGCGTGACAAGGGCATCAAGACCGTCATCTGCATCGGTGCCGCAGCCCATGGGGCGGTACTGCATACGGCCTCCAGCGCAGCGCTGCGTGGCTTCGACGTGGTGGTGCCGGTGGACCTGATGGCCTCCGACGCCCCCTATGCCGAGCAATATGCGGCCTGGCACCTGGTCAATGCGCCGCGCCTGGGCGAGCGCGTGAAACTGACCCAACTGAGCTGGATCAACTAGGCGAAAAAAATCCCGTCCGGCAGGGCCGTGACGGGATGGCAGCGTGACGGCCGCGCGGCCTATGCCGGCAGCAGCACGCGCTGGCCGTCGCGCAGGCGGAAACGTCCCACCAGGCCGGCCAGTTGATCGGTCTGGTCGCGCAGGGAGTGGGCTGCGGCAGCCGCCTCCTCCACCAGCGCGGCATTCTGCTGGGTGCCTTCATCCATCTGCGTGACGGCATGGTTGATCTCGTCGATGCCGCGACTCTGTTCCCGGCTGGCCACCGCGATCTCGTTCATCAGGGTCGCCACGCGGGCCACCGAATCGACGATCTCGTGCATGGTCTTGCCGGCCTGGTCGACCAGGTCCGCGCCGGTGGCTACCTGCTGCACCGATCCTTCGATCAGTTCCTTGATCTCGCGCGCTGCCGCGGCCGAGCGCTGCGCCAGGCTGCGCACCTCGGTGGCCACCACCGCGAAACCGCGTCCCTGTTCGCCGGCACGGGCCGCTTCCACGGCCGCATTGAGCGCCAGGATATTGGTCTGGAAGGCGATCCCGTCGATCACGCCGATGATGTCGGCGATGCGCGAGGAACCCAGGCGAATCTCGCTCATGGTCTGCACGACGCGGTCGACTACCGCGCCGCCCTCGCTGGCCAGACGTGAGGACGTTGCCACCAGCTCGTTGGCCTGATGCGCGTGGTCGGCGTTCTGGCGCACGGTGGAGGTCAGTTCCTCCATGGCGGAGGCGGTCTCTTCCAGACTGGAAGCCTGCGATTCGGTGCGCGATGAGAGGTCGGCATTGCCGCTGGCGATTTCGCCGGAGGCGGTATTGATGATGGCGATGCTGCGATGCACCTCGCCCACCATCGTGCCCAGGCTCTCGGTCATGTGGTTCAGCGCCAGCATCAGCTGGCCGGTCTCGTCACGGCCGTGCACCTTGACCTGACCGGTCAGGTCATTGTCGGCCACGCGACGTGCCAGTTGCAGGGCCTCGACCAGGGGTCCCGCCACCACCCGGGCGATGGTCACGGCCAGTATCAGGCCGATCAGGATGCCGGCGGCCAGCACGCCGATGATCCAGTTCTGCGATGTGTTGTAGACGCGGTCAGCCTCGGTGTTGGCGGCTTCCTTTTGCTCGATGTTGGCCAGGCGCAGGGTCGAGAACTGCTTTTCGATGGCGCGATAGGCCTTCAGCGAGTCACCCTTGGTCAGAGCCAGCGCCTCTTCCTTGTGATTGTCGTGGGACAGCGCGATGATCTTCTTGTGCTCGACGAGATAGGTGGCCAGGGTCTTGCTGAGCTGGTCGAATGTGCTGGCCTGCTCCGGGGTGAGGTCGAGCTTGCGGTATTGCTCTTCCAGGCTGGTGAATTCCTTGTAGCGGTCGGCCAGTGCCTTTTCCAGCGTCGCCATGGTTTCCTGGTTGCCCAGGATGTGCTGGAACTCGGTGGAGCGCACCCGCACCAGCGTGCGTTCCAGCATCAGGCTGATGCGTATGCTGGGCTCCCACTTGTGGGCGATTTCGGTAGCCGTGTCATTGACCTTGTCCATCTGATACAGCGAGAAGATGCCAAGCGCCGTCATCAGCCCCAGCACCGTGACGAAGGAGAGCAACAGCTTGGTTGCGATCTTCCTGTCCATGAACCATTTCATTGTGATATCCCTTTCCTGTCCAACCCCACCAATCGGTCACGGAGAAAATCCGAAGGCCTGAGAAGATTGGCTTTTCGATATTTCCTCTTGCGCAAAACAAAAGGACCCAGCCCGTGTCACGGACTGGGTCCTGGAGGGGCCGCCCGAGCGGCCGACCCTCCATGTCGGCAGACTCAGGCGAAGTCGAACAACTGCGCCGCTGTCTTGCCGGTGATGAGACGACGGTCCTGCTCATCGCTCACCAGATCCTCGAATCGCCGCCAGCTGTCGGCATAGTCGGTCATGCTCTCGTGCTGGGTATGCGGCCAGTCGCTGCCCCAGAGCAGGCGCTCCGGCCCCAGATGCTGGCGCAACAGCGGCCAGGCCTGACGCGCAAAATGCGCACCACCCTCACTGCCGCCATTGCGGTATTGCGCCGACAGCTTCACCCACACCAGGCGCGAAGCACCGGTGGAGAGCAGGTACCGGAAACCTGGATCGTCCACGCCCAGGGCCGGATCGACCCGGCCGAAATGATCCACCACGACCTTCATGCCCAGTTCCAGCAAGGGCTCCAGCACCTGCGGCAGGTCCACCGCCTCGCGATGGATCTCGACCTGCCAGCCCAGTTGCGCGATATGCCGCAGGGTGTCGCGCCAGGCGCCTTTGAAATCCGGCAGCGGTGCGCCTCCCACCAGGTTGAAACGCACGCCGACCACGCCCCCTTGCTGCAAGGCCAGCAGGGCTTGCTCGCCGAGATCGGGCTCGACCATGGCGATGCCGCGCAGACGATCCGGTGCGCGGGCGATGGCCTGCAGCATGTAGCTGTTGTCGCTGCCCAGGAAACTCGGCTGCACCAGCACGCCGTGACTCATGCCCTGGGCATCCAGCCGGGCCAGGTATTCGTCGACCGTGATGTCGTAGGCCGGGGTGTAGCGACGGCCATCAGCCATCGGCAGGCCACGCGCAAACACGTGCGCGTGGGTGTCGATGCGCAGGCCGGTGGTGCTGGCCGCTTTGCTCATGCTGCCGTTTCCATGCTGCGGCCCTTGGTTTCAGGGAGCATCAGCACGGCCACAACCACCAGCGAATAGGCGATGGCGGCATCGATGCCGATGGCCTGGCCCAGCGGCATCGAGTCACTCATGTGACCTACCAGCACCGGGAAGCCGGCCGAGGCCACGCGACCGAAGTTGTAGCAGAAACCCACCCCGGTGCCGCGGATGCCGCTCGGATACAGTTCGTTGAACAGCGCACCCAGGCTGGCCGGAATACCGGCTGCAAAGAAGCCCAACGGGAAACCGCAGACCAGCATCTGCGTGTCGGTCAGCGGCAGGAAGATGTAGCACAGCACGGTCAGCACGCAGCAGATGGCAAACGAAGCCACGGTACGACGGCGACCGATGCGGTCGAGCAATTGCGAACTGGCGATGCAACCACACCAGAAGGCGACGATGATGACCGCCAGATAGCCCCCGGTGGAGAGCACCGACAGGTGCTTCTCGGTCTTGAGGTAGGTCGGCAGCCAGGTCATCAGCGCGTAGTAACCACCATGGGCGCCCACCCCCAGCAGGCTGCCGATAATGGTCAGGCGCAGCACGTCGGGGCGGAAGATACCCAGCAGGGTGCTGGCTGCAGGCTTGCCGTCAGCGGCCTTGCGGCCGGCCAGGAAGGCATCGGTTTCCGGCACCGAGCGGCGCACGTACACCACCAGCAGTGCCGGCAACAGACCGATGACGAACATCACGCGCCAGGCCATTTCCTGCGGCAGCAGCGAGAACAGCACCGAGAACAGCAACACCGCGCCGCCCCAGCCGACGGCCCAGGCGCTTTGCACCGTGCCCATGGCCTTGCCGCGATGTTCGGCGCGGATGGTCTCGGCCATCAGCACGGCACCGGCCGCCCATTCGCCGCCGAAGCCAAAACCTTGCAAGGCCTTCAACACCAGCAGTTGCGGATAGCTCTGGGCAAAGGCGCTCAGGAAGGTGAACAGCGAGAACCAGATGATGGTGATCTGCAGTGTCTTGACGCGGCCGTAACGGTCCGACAGGGCGCCGGCAAACCAGCCGCCGATGGCCGAGGCCACCAGCGTGGCGCCGCTGATCAGGCCGGCATCGGCCTTGCTGAGGGAAAAGGCCGCGATCAGCGCCGGAATGGCCAGGCTGAACATCTGCACGTCCAGCGCATCCAGCGCCCATCCGCTGAAGCAGGCCCAGAAGGTCTTGCGTTCCTTGGCAGTCACCTGCCGATACCATGAAAACATTGTCTCGTCCTCTAAGCTGAAGGCGCGCAACCGGTGCGATCCCCTCCCGGCAATGGCTGGGGAGGGATGAACGGAAGCGCGAAGCTGATTGAATTATCTCGTTGATTACTCATATAGACATATATATGAGTTGGCGTAAGATAACACAGGCAAATGGCCTCAACAATCCTCATCCGCTCGTGGTGCAATCTCTCCTGGCAGGCCGCATCGGGTAGCTGTCATGGGATGCAGGCATGATCTGCGTGATGCGGCCACAAGACAATGCCGGCGGCACTGTACCTGCCAGGGCTGGGCTGCACTGTTCACCCCGCCGTTGTGGGCAAGCCGCGCCACGGGTAGACTGAGCCCCTTTCATCCATGCAAGGCCAGTTCCACCATGCCTGACCAGTCCGTCGATGGGCGCCTGCCGCTTTATCTCCAGTTGCGCGACCTGTTGGCCGCGCAGATCCGCGCCCAGAAGTGGCAACCGGGTCAAGCCATTCCGTCGGAAGCGGAGCTCAGCCAGACCCATCAGATGGCAGTGGGTACGGTGCGCCGCGCCATCGAAACGCTCATCGCCGAAGGGCTGGTGGAGCGTACGCATGGCCGGGGGACCTTCGTGCGCAAGGCGCGCTTCGACAATTCCCTGTTCCGGTTCTTCCGTTTCGAATCCGCCGAGGGGCAACCGCTGGCGCCCAGGAGCGTCATCGTCGGCCGCAAGATCATCGAGGCACCACGTCAGGTGGCCGAGGCCCTGCACCTCAAGCCCCATGCCCGGGTGATCGAACTGCTGCGCCTGCGCACGGTGGACGATCAACCGGTGCTGGCCGAGAACATCTATCTCTGCGCCCAGCGGTTCAAGGCCCTGGCCGACAAGGCGCCGGAAGATTTCGGCGACCTGCTCTATCCGCTGTATGAACGTGAATGCGGCCTGATCGTGGCCTCGGCCCGCGAGACCCTGACAGTGGAAACGGTGACGGCGGCGCAGGCGCGCCTGCTGGGCTTGAAGGAAAAGACGCCGGTAGTGGTGATCGAACGCATCGCCTTCGGTTCGGACGGAACACCGCTGGAGTGGCGGCAGTCCAGGGGGGCGGCGAGCAAGTTCAGGTATAGCGCGGAGATTCGCTAGCGGCAGCTGCCGGGACGCTACTTGCGTCGACCCTGGGTCAGCCGGGCGGCCCCTGGTTCCCGGATTTCCAGTATATGGGGCGGGCGCGCTACATCGTTCGTCCCGGCCCTTACCTCGGCCAGCAAATCCGGATGCTTGCGCAGCAGGCGCAGCAACAATACCAACGCGCGTGGCGGCTTGATCTTCCCGGCCTCGTAACGGTTGAAGGCATTGATGCCGCCGCCGAACAGCAGGCTGGCTTCGCGCTGGCCCAACTGCAGGAGCTCGCGTGCCTCGATGATCTCGGCAGGATCGATGAGGCCGGCATTGACCTCCTTGTTGAAGGCCAGTGCCTCGGAAGAGACTCTTTCTTCCTCCGCAGGCAGGGGCAGGCATTCACCGCAGAGCGGGCAATAGTCACCTGTCACGCCCCCGATAAGGGTGGTCTCGCCCTTATAGGTATAGGGCAAGTCTCGGGTGGCGCGGACCATCTCGGCACCGCCGCAACTGGGACACTTCATCTCATCTCTCCTTGAACGATACGATCAATACGTCATCCAGCACGGTCAGCTTGATGTACAGCACGCCATGACGGGTCAGCGGGCAGTACACGTCATGCCAGATCCGGTGATCCAGGTGGCTGGTCATGCTCTTGTAGAAATCACTGCTCTTGAGCGCTGCCACCACTGCGGTCATCTCCGATTCGTCCATGCCCAGTGCTGCGGCGCCCAGGATGGCCGTCGCAGTTTTGCGGATTCGCCCCTGGGCGAGCAGTGAATGGATTTGATACAGCTTGCGGTGAGGCGTGTGCTTTTCCATGTGCATGGTAACCATCCTGGTTACGCAAACCAAGGTGATATGGGCAAAAATTGTTCGAGAAAACTGCGCAACAAGGTCGGATACGACTGATGTATGCAGCCGGAGAGGTGGAGCGAAGGAGGGAGTGTGGTGCGACTTGTGCGGATTTCAGACAGATGGTTTGAAATCCTGAGGAGATCTCGTTTACTATCGTCACTCAGCCCGTCACTTCCCGCACCATGAATCTGAAGCGATCCATCACCCGCAAGTCCACTGCCCTCCCGGCGGCAGGCCTGCGCGCGTGCGGGCTGAATACCAAAAAACGGCATCTCCGCTGACGGGGATGTCACGTCCCGTCCGGCGGATCGCCTGGCGGGACTGGATCGCAGCAGTATTTCCCCTTTCAGACCTCGCCCGGCAGCGCCGGCGGAACGGCTTTCTTCAACCGTTCTTCCAGAGGTACTCATGCAAAACAGTTTTACCGGACTCCAGATAGCCGGCGCCTTTCCCGCCACCGCCGACAATGCGCTGCAGCTCTACGCCGACGCGCAGTACGCCAGCCCCTACGCCATGTCGGTCTTCGTGGCCCTGCGCGAGAAGCAGTTGCCCTTCACGTTGCAGACCGTGGATCTCGACGCCGCCGCCAACCTGGCACCGGCCTATGCCGAGCTGTCGCTGACGGCGCGCGTGCCGACGCTGCTGCACGGCACGCTGGCGCTATCGGAGTCCTCCGCCATCACCGAATACCTGGATGAGGTCTTCGCCGGCCCGCGGCTCTATCCGCAAGATCCCGTGCAGCGCGCACGGGCGCGACAGGTGCAGGCCTGGCTGCGTAGCGACCTGATGCCGATTCGTGAAGAGCGCAATACGCAGGTGCTGTTCTATGGCGCCAAGAAGGCGCCGCTGACGGCGGCGGGCCAGGCGGCGGCGTCGCGCCTGTTCCGCTTTGCCGAGAGCCTGTTGGCGCCGGGTGCGTCCAGTCTGTTCGATGGATGGAGCATTGCCGATACCGACCTGGCGCTGATGCTCAACCGGCTGGCCCTGCACGGTGACCCGGTGCCAGAGGCCCTGCTCCGTTACGCGCAGGTCCAGTGGCAACGGCCGGCCGTGCAGGAATGGGTAGTGTTGCAGCGTCCGCCATTGGCAAGTTGATCCGGGCTTGCGGGTCTCATGACCCATGAAAAAGGGGCGGCGCCTCTCGACGCCGCCCCTGTCCCACTCTCGCCTGCGATACCGTCAGGCCAGCGCCTGCGCGCGCGGACGGGCCAACGCAAACACCACCGCCACGGCGACCAGATCGAACACCGCCAGCAGCACAAACAGCGGGCCATAGCCGATCTGCGTGACCAGGATGCCAAACAGCAGGGTGAACAAGGTCGCCCCCAGGTAACCGCTCATGCCGGTCAAGCCAGTGGCGGTCGCCACCTGGTTGCGGGTGAAGACGTCGGAAGTGATCGAATACAGCGCACCCGACAGCGTCTGGTGGGCGAAACCACCAATGGACAGCAGCGCGATAGCCACATAGGGACTATCCACGAAGCCCACGCAGGCCGGCCCGATCATGGCCAGGCTTCCCACCAGCATGACCAGCTTGCGCGAGGTGAACAGTGACACATTGAGATGCTTGTGGAAGAACGGGCTCAGGTAGCCACCCAGCACGCAACCGATGTCGGCGGCCAGGAAGGGCAACCAGGCGAACATGGCGATTTCCTTGATGTTCATGTGGCGCTCGGTCGCCATGTACAGCGGAATCCAGGCATTGAAGGTCTGCCAGGCCGGCTCCGACAGGAAGCGCGGAACGGCGATCGACCAGAAGTTGCGGCTGCGCACGATGAGCGTCCAGCTCTCGCGCTGCACCTTCTCGGGCGATTGTTCCTGGCCGTCCAGGATGTAGGCACGTTCTTCCGGCGACAGCAGCTTCTGATCCCGCGGGTTCTTGTAGAACAGCATCCACAGCACGAACCAGATCACCCCCAGCACGCCCACCACCACGAAGGACATCCGCCATCCGCCGTGCAGGATGGTCCACACCACCAGGGGCGGCGCACACAGGGCGCCGATGGAGGGACCGATGTTGAACCAGCCGATGGCCACCGAGCGCTCCTTGGCCGGGAACCACTCGGTGGAAGCCTTCACCCCGCCCGGGATGCCAGCCGCCTCGGTCACGCCCAGCAGCGCCCGGAAAAAGGCCAGGCTCTGCCAGCCGGTGGCCATGGCAGCGGCGGCGCACACCAGCGACCAGGCCAGCGCGAAGATGCCGAAACCGATCTTGGTCCCTACCGCATCAAGGATGTAGCCCGCCACCGGCTGCATGAGGGCATAGCAGATCTGCCACGACACCACGATGTAGGAATACTGCTGGGTGCTCATGTCCAGCTCTTTCATCATGGTCGGTGCGGCCACCGACAAGGTATTGCGGGCCAGGTAATTGACGATCAGGGCCAGGGTCACCAGGGTGACCATGTACCAGCGGATTCCTCTTACGTACTTCATGGCGTCTCCAAAAGGATTTTTATTCAAATGGGCAGTACTGCAGCGGGCCGTCCCTGCTGCGCGCGTCGCCGGACAGGCCGGACGACGGTGGATGACGCGCAGGGATACAATCCCGGCCGTCCTGAGGACGGCCGGAGGCTTGAGAGGGCTAGGCAGGTCTTGGTTTCATACCGGTCTCCACACTGGCTGCTGTTGTCTTTTTTATGGCTGCAATTATACGATGTCGTATAAGTAAGAGCGTAATTAGTCCGACTAATTTCGAATGCAGGTGGACAACTTTAATGATCGACGTCCATGAAGTCAACCGGATTCGCGCCATCTGGCAGCCTGGAAGCGCTTTTTAATGCGGTTTTCGGCTCGGTTGCACGAATTGCAACAGCTTTTGGCCGCGCTGGCTTGCGCAGCCAGGGCGAGTCCTTCATAGTGTCCGGAGAAGAACTCAACGGCAGCAGTCATCGTACATGTCAGAATCCCGCACACCGCCGCCCCCTGCCCCAACGCCAGCGCCCGGCCAGCTCAGCCGCTCAGAAGATATCTGCAAGCAGATCATCGCCGCCATCCTGCGCGGCGAACTGGGCGAGAACCGCCGCCTGCCGACCGAGGTGGAACTGGCACAGCGCTACCAGGCCTCCCGCACCACGGTGCGCGAGGCGCTGTCGCGGCTGCGTTCGGAGGGCATCGTGGTATCGCGCCGCGGCTCCGGCAACTATGTGCAGCGCCTGCCGTCCCTGCAAAACAGCGTACCGGCGCAGATCGCCAGCATCCATGACATGGAGCGCTACTACGCCTTTCGGGAATGCGTGGAAGTGGGCGCGGCCGGCATCGCCGCCCTGGCGCGTCAGGAAGACGACGTGCGCCTGATGCACGCCTGCCTGCAAGCTCTGCGCAGTGCGCAACTGAAGGGCCAGACCGGGGTCGAGGAAGACCTGGCGCTGCACATGGCCATCGCCCGCGCCAGCCGCAACCCCTTCTTCATCTCAACCATCGAGCATGCGCTGGGACCGATACGCCAGTGCATGGAGCTGGCCCGGAATCTGGGCTCGCCCCAGGACAGTGTGCGCATCCAGACCATCGACGACGAGCACCAGGCCATTGTCCAGGCCATCGCCGAGGGTTCGCGCGAGCGGGCCGAAGCGGCCATGCGCGGACATATCGGCCTGGCGCGGCTGCGCATCTTCGAGGGCGGCTGATCGACGCCAGGTATCGCCAAAAGCGAGCCAAGAAAAACAAAAGGACCGGAATTGTCCCGGTCCTTTTGTTCAGGCAAACCTGACGCGTCCTATGCCCGCCCTCGCCTACTGCGGATTCTGGATCGCCTGCGGCAGGTCGCGGCCGTGGTATTTCTTGTAGATGGCATTGAGCTTGCCGTTCTTCTGGTTGGTCCGCACCCAGTTGTCGATCCACTCCTTCAGGCGCGGCTGGTTCTTGTTCATGGCGATGCCCAGGTCGAAGGCCTTTTGCTCGAATTTCATTTCCAGGTTCTTGCCCGCTGCCTTCTTCTGCATCTCCTGCAGGTTGGACGGCGTGCTGGAGAACAGGTCGATCTGACCGGTCACCATCGAGGTGATCAGGGTGGCGTCGTCTTCATAGCGCACCACCTCGGCGCCTTTGGCGTTCTGCGTGGTCAGGGTGTCATTGGGCGTGGCGCGGGTCACGCCGACGCGCTTGCCGTCGAGGCCGGCGTAATCCTTGACGGCCATGCTGGCGGGACCACCGATGATGAGACTGATGACCGCATAGGGCACCGAGAAATCAATGACCTTCTGCCGCTCCGGCGTGATCGACAGCGAGCCCACCACGATGTCGGCGCGATTGGCCTGCAGGGTCGGCACGCGGGCGGCATTGGTGACGCCGGCCAGCTCAAGCTGCACGCCGAGGTCCTGTGCCAGCAGGCGCGCGGCGTCGACATCGGAACCGGCCAGTTGCAGCTTGTCGTCGGTGAAACCGAACAAGGGTGTGCTGATGGTGGTGGCAATGCGGATCTTGCCGGACTTGCGGATATCGTCGAGCTGGTCGGCCAGTGCGCTCTGGGTGGCCAGGCCGAGCAGGATGACGGCTATGGCGGTGCGGGTCCAGCGGTGGAAGGATGGCAGGGGCATGTTGAGTCTCCGTTATAGATATGGGTGAAGCAGCAAGGGACGCCGTTGGGCTACAGGTCGGCAGCCAGGAAAGCCTTCAGTTCGGGGGTATGGGGATGGTCCAGCATCTCGCCGGGGCCGACTTCCCAGACCCGGCCCTGATGCATGTAGATGATGCGGTCGGCCACGCGCTTGGCGAAGTTCATCTCGTGCGTCACCAGCAGCATGGTCATGCCGTTGGCGGCCAGGTCTTCCATCACGCGCAGCACTTCACCGGTCAGTTGCGGGTCCAGCGCCGAGGTCACCTCGTCGAACAGCATCACCTTGGGCGACATCGCCAGCGAGCGCGCAATGGCCACACGCTGTTGCTGACCACCAGAGAGTTGCTCGGGATAGGCTACGGCCTTTTCGTCCAGCCCGACCTGGGCCAGCGCCGCCAGCGCCACCCGTCGCGCCTCGGCCTTGTCCTGCTGCTTGACGTGGCGCAGGGCCAGCATCACGTTCTCCAGCACGTTCAGGTGGGGGAACAGGTTGTAGCTCTGGAAGACGATGCCCACCTCGCGGCGCAGGCGATGCAGGTCCACCTGCGGATCATCGACGCGGATGCCGGCCACCTCGATGCTGCCGGAGTCGATGGTCTCCAGCCGGTCGATGCAGCGCAGCGCCGTGCTCTTGCCCGAGCCGGAGGCACCGATGATGGCGATCATTTCGCCGCGCGCCACCTCGAAGGACACCCCCTTCAGGACCTGGTTGTCGCCGAAGCTCTTATAGACCTGATCGAGCCTGACGATGACGGGCTGCACCACCTGGGCGGGCGCCACGGGACGCAGGTGCGTCACCGTCTCCGGATTAACGATTGCCGACATTGAGTTTTCTCTCCATGGATGCGCTCCAGCGCGATAAGGGATAGCAGAGCAGGAAATAGAAGGTTCCGACCAGCACGAATACCAGGAAGGGCTGGAAGATCGAGTTGTTGATGATCTGCCCGGCATGCGTGAGCTCGACGAAACCGATCACCGAGGCCAGCGAGGTCATCTTGATCAGCTGCACCAGGAAGCCGATGGTCGGTGGCAGCGACAAACGAACCGCCTGCGGGATGATGACCAGGCGCAGCGTCTGCCAGCGCGTCAGAGAGAGGCATTCGGAAGCCTCCCACTGCGGCCGTGGCATGGCCTCCACGCAACCGCGCCAGATGTCGCCCAGATAGGCGCTGGCATAGATCATCATGGCGATGCTGGCCGCCACCAGCGCCGGCAGCACCAGGCCGTAGACCGACAAGCCAAAGTAGACGATGAACAGCAGGATCAGCAGGGGAATGCCCTGTATGCACTCAATGAAGAGCAAGGCGGGGCGCCGCAGCCAGGCCCGAGGCGAGATGCGCGCCAGCATCAAGAGGAAACCGCCGACACCGCCCAGCACGAAGGCCAGCGCCGAGAGCACCAGGGTCCAGCCGATGGACTGCACCAGATAAAAGAAGTAGGTCCAGGTAAAGCCGCCCATCATGAGACCCTCCCACCGGTGCGGGCGCGCAGGCGTACGGCCGCATGCACGTAGGGTGTGTGGACCAGTGGCGCCGTGCCGGGCGGATCGTTCACCGGGCTACGCCGGCCCTGGGCCGCGGCGCGACGCAGGGTGCGGCGACGCTTGAAGATGGTCTCGCCCACGGCATAGGCGATCAGCTTGACCAGCACTGCCAGCACCAGATACAGCAGCGCCACCACGATATAGGTCTCCAGCGAACGGAAGGTATCGGACTGCACGGTATTGGCGATGGCCGTCAACTCTTCCGCCGAGATCTGCGAGGCCATCGCCGAGGCCTGCATCATCAGTAGGAACTGGCTGGTCAGTGCCGGATAGACGCGCTCGATGGCCGGCTGCAGCATCACGTGCCAGCGGATGCGCCAGGTCGACAGGCCCAGGCATTGCGCCGCCTCGATCTGGCCACGCGGCACGGAATCGATGCCGGCGCGGATGATCTCGGCCGCATAGGCGGCGATGTTGACCACCATCGCCAGGGTGGCCGCCGCGAAGGTCGGCATGCGCACGCCCAGGCTGGCCAGGCCGAAGTACAAGAGGAATATCTGTACCAGGAAGGGCGTATTGCGCACCACCTCGATATAGGCGCTGCACAGCTGGGCGAGGATGCGATTGCGGCTGTTCTTGGCGAACGCGACGAAGATGCCCACGCTCACTCCGGCGATGACGGCCACGCTGGTCATCCTTAACGTCAGCCAGGCGCCGCGCAGGAATACCGGCCAATAGGGGGCGAGGGGCGAGAAATCCAGAGAAAAGTTCATGGCTGCCGGTCCATCAAGGTGGAAGGAAACCGGACATCGGTGCGACGCGTGCGCGATCCTGCTGCGTGCGGGCGGCCCGGTGTACCGGGTGCTGCCTTGCTGCGATTCAGGTCAAGCTGCTGCTCAAACGCTTACATGCGGGATGGGCCGGCGCGCACTGGGGCGACGCGCTGCACATCGAGTGCTTTCAGGTCTGGCGGGTGAAGGACTTCACGCCGCCGGGGAGGTACTACGCTACTGCGATGACTGGGTACTGCCTTGCTATCGGGACCGGACAGAGAAACCTGGCCTGCCGCTCAGCCGACCAGGGGATCGAACGGACCGGCGGCCGTGAAGGCACCACCCTGCAGGGTCGCCACCGGATCATCCGGGGCCGGCTGCGGCTGGGCTTCCACCTTGGCACGAAAGATCTCGGAACTGTCCTTGGGCGCATAGCCCAGATGGGCTGCGTAACGGTTGTCCCACCAGGTGTGCGCATTGGCCGACATGCCATAGACCACGGTATGACCAACGTTCGGGGTGAACAGCGAGCGGCGCAAAAGCTGCTCGAAATCGTCCATGCTCATCCAGCTGGCCAGCATGCGGCGATTGGTCGCCTCGGGGAAGATCGAACCGATGCGGATGCTCACCGTCTCCACGCCATAGCGGTCGAAGTAGAACTGCGCCATGTCTTCGCCATAGGACTTGGACAGCCCGTAATAACCGTCGGGACGACGCAAATCATGCGCATCGATGCGCTGGTCCTGACGATAGAAACCGGTGACGTGATTGGAACTGGCGAAGATGACCCGCTTGACGCCATGGCGGCGTGCCGCTTCATAGATGTGGAAGACACCCTTGATGTTGGCTTCCAAGATTTCCTCGAAGGGCCGTTCCACCGACACCCCGCCCAGGTGGATGATGGCCTCGCAGCCGGCCACCATGGCATCGACTGCAACACGGTCGGCCAGGTCGCACCCCAGTACCTGCTCGTGGGGCGCTGCCGGGCCGGCCGCCTCCATGGCGCTGGCGAGATCGGCCAGTCGTACGCTGTCGGCAAAGGATGCCAGGCGCGGGCGCAACTGCTTGCCCACGCCACCGGCCGCGCCGGTCAGCAACAGGCGGGAAAAGCGTGCGGTCTGCCACGCATCGCGATCGGAATCTGCGCTCATGCGGGCTGTCTCCTGATGGTTGCTCATCGTTGTTGTTGTGGAATCGGGTTCAACGGCGACATCGCGGACAAGATGCCATCGTTGCAAACGATCTTGTACGTTGTCGTATCACTTGCGGATTATTCCCGCCGGGCGAGGCCTTGTCAAATGGATTTATATGGCGAACAAGGCGCGTCAAAAGCGCGACAGTGTAGGCAATTCTCACGGGAAAATCACACGATATATCCTCTATCTCTCAACAAAACAACGTTAACTCGCATCAAATGAGATAAACGTACGATCGTATCCGAAAGTCCTTGGAGCTGGGAATTACTCTCATCTAAAATCTTTTCCACCGGGAAAGTGAACCTGCAACGCGCCCTCCCCAACGGCCATCGCGGCAGGCAATCCTGCTCCTCCTTCTTCCGCTGCCCCCACAGCCGGACTCCACGTACAAGAAAAGTCACAATCCCATGAATCATCTGAGCAAGCTCAAGATCGGGACCCAGCTGCGTCTCGGCTTCGGCATCGTCATCGCATTGATGCTGGTGCTGATCGCCATCGCGCTGGTCCGCATGCAGTCCATCTCCGGCGCGATGCGCTACCAGAACCAGGTCACCGCCAGCAAGCTGGAGCCGCTGTACATCGCCCGCGAGGCACTGGACCAGACCGGCATCGCTGCCCGCAACGCCTATATCTTCCGCGATGATGCCGACGCCACCCGCGAACTGACCCTGCTGGATGAGCAAAAGGCCATCTATCTGGCAGCGCTGCGCCAGCTGGACGCGGTCATGGCGGGCAATGCCCAGTTCGAGAAGGCCAAAAGCGGCCTCCTCAGCATGGCCGACGAACTGAAGCGGCCGCGCCGCTATCGCGAGAGCGGCCAGATGGAAGCCTATGGCCAGTTCCTCGTGAAGGAATGCAGCCCGCTGCGGCGCCAGATCGTCAGCGACATCGACACCCTGCTCAAGACCGTGCAACGTGAAAACCAGCAGGCCAGTGATGCCGCCGAAGCCCTGTTCGACAGCTCGCTGCGCCTGATCGTGGTGTGTGCCGCGATCATCCTCGCAGTCTCGATCGTCACGGCCTGGCAGATCCGTCGCAGCCTGCTGGGCCAGCTGGGTGGCGAACCACGCTACGCGGTGGAAATCGCCGGGCGCATCGCCGACGGCGAACTGGCCACGCCCGTCCATACCGAACCGGGTGACCGCTCCAGCCTGATCCATGAAATCCGCATCATGCGCGACAAGCTGGCCTCGCTGGTCCAGCAGGTCCGCAGCGGGACCCACACCATCGCCAGCGCCTCGACTGAAATCGCCATGGGCAACCAGAACCTGTCGGAACGCACCGAACAACAGGCCGATACCCTGGAAAAGACGGTGATCGCCATGGATGAACTGAGCCAGGCGGTGCGCCGTAATGCCGACAATGCGCAGCAGGCCGAGACGCTGGCCGCCTCGGCCTCGGAGATCGCCAGCCAGGGTGGCGCGGTGGTCCAGCAGGTGGTCGAGACCATGGGCGTGATCGATGCCTCCTCGCGCAAGATCGTGGACATCATCAGCGTGATCGATGGCATCGCCTTCCAGACCAATATCCTGGCGCTCAATGCCGCCGTCGAAGCGGCGCGTGCCGGTGAACAGGGACGCGGTTTCGCGGTCGTGGCCTCGGAGGTCCGGTCGCTGGCGCAACGCTCGGCCGCCGCCGCCCGCGAGATCAAGCACCTCATCGACAGTTCGGTGGCCAGCGTGGCCGACGGCAGTCGCCTGGTGCAGCATGCCGGCGGCACCATGCAGGAAGTGGTCACCAGCGTGCAGCGTGTCACCGCCGTGGTGGCCGAGATCAGCGCCGCAGGTCGCCAGCAGGCCGAAGGCATCCAGGCGATGCAGCACGCCATCGCGCGTCTGGATGAAAACACCCAGCAGAACGCCGCGCTGGTCGAACAAGCCGCAGCAGCCTCGCAATCGATGAGCCAGCAGGCCGACCATCTGAACCACCTGGTGGATGCCTTCAAGCTCAGTGCAGCGCAGATGGAAGGTCAGCCGGCGCGGGAGGATGGAGAACACCGCACCATCGATATCACGCCCGCGCGCGCCAGCCTCGGTCTGCGCTGATCCAGGAAGAAATGGAAATACAAACGCCGCGACCCGGTAACAGGTCGCGGCGTTTCATCTTGTGAGGCGGCCAATGCAATCAGGAAGGCGCACCCTTGTCCGCAGCCGAGGCCGAAGCCGACGCGGGCTGGGTCTGCTGGGTCTGCTCGTACCAGCCACCGCCCAGCACCTTGTAGAGCGTGATGCGATTGCTCTGCTCGGTCAGCCGCAGCGAGATCAGGGTCTGCTGCGCCGAATAGAGCGTACGCTGTGCCACCAGCGTCGTGAGGTAGCTGTCGATGCCGTTCCTGTAGCGCGCCTCGGACAGGCGGAATGCCTTGTCGCTGGCGGCGGTCGCCTTGCCCTGGGCATCCAGTTGCTGATCCAGCGTGGCGCGCACGGCCAGCGCATCAGCCACTTCACGGAAGGCGGTCTGGATGGCCTTCTCGTAATTGGCCACGTCGATGTTGCGCGTGATCTTGGCCGCATCCAGGCTGGCGCGCAGGCTGCCGGCATTGAAGATGGGCAGGTTGATGGACGGGACGAAGCTCCAGCTGCCGCTGCCCGCCTTGAACAAGCCCCCCAGCGTACGACTGGCAGTACCGCCATCGGCGGTAAGTGAAATGCTGGGGAAGAAGGCCGCACGCGCCGCCCCGATATCGGCATTGGCGGACTTGAGCGTATGCTCGGCCGCCAGCACGTCCGGACGACGCAACAGCACTGCCGAGGGCAGGCCGGACGGGGTGGAGGGCAGCACGCTGGCGGTTTCCGGCAGGCCGCTGGGCAACAGCGTCGCATCGACATCCGTGCCCACCAGCAGACGCAAGGCATTGAGATCCTGCGCCACCTGGCTGGTATAGCTGGCCACGTCGGCGCGGGCGCTTTCCACGGTGGCTTCCTGGCTGGCCAGGTCGACCCCGGAGACGGTGCCGATCTCGTGACTGCGCTGGCTCAGTTCGAAGGTACGTGACTGGCTGGCATAGGTGTCCTGCGCCAGCTTCAGGCGCTCGCGATCGGAGGCCAGCGTGAGCCAGGCCGTGGCGACCTCGGCCACCAGGCTGATGTGGGTGCTGCGGCGGGTCTCGACCTGGTACTGATAGGTCTCCAGCGCGGCATCGGAGAGGTTCTTCAGGCGCCCGAAGAAATCCAGCTCGTAGGCGCTGATGCCCACGGTAACGCTCTGCTGGCGCGTCACCGTGGCGCGGCCACTGGTGGATAACTCGGACGGCGTGCGGCTGGCGCTGCTGGTGCCGGTGGCGGAGATGGCCGGATAGCGGTCGGCATCGGCAATGCGATATTCGGCACGCGCCTTCTCGATGTTCAAGGCAGCCACGCGCAAGTCGCGGTTGTTCTCCAGCGCGGCGGCGATCACCTGCTGCAGGCGCGGGTCGATGAAGAACTCACGCCAGCCCAACTGGTCGGCATCGATCTCGCCGGCAGCGCGCGAACCACTGGTGACCAAGGGCTTGCCATCGACCTGTTGCGACCAGCTGGCCGGAACCGGCGCGGCCGGTTGCGCATAGTCTGGCGCGAGGTTGGCGCAGCCGGCCAGGGCAGCGCTCAGGGCCAGCGCCAGGACGGTGCGCAGGTGTTTGTTGTGGATCATCGGGCGCATCATCACAGGCCCTCCTTTGGCATGGCGTGATCGTCATCCCGGCGCGGTCTGGCCGCGGCGCGGCGGTCCAGCCAGGTGCCGATCAGGTAATAGAACAAGGGCACGAAGAAGATGCCCAGCATGGTGGCCGACAACATCCCGCCCAGCACACCGGTACCGATGGCACGGCGGCTGGCCGAGCCGGCACCGCTGGCCAGGGCCAGTGGCAGCACGCCGAACATGAAGGCCAGCGAGGTCATCAGGATCGGCCGCAGGCGCAGCTGCACCGCCTCCAGCGTGGCATCGCGCAGGCTCTTCCCGGACTCGTGCAACTGCTTGGCGAATTCCACGATCAGGATCGCGTTCTTGGCCGACAGGCCCACCGTGGTCAGCAGGCCGACCTGGAAATACACGTCATTGGACATGCCGAAGACACCGGTGAGCAGCACGGTACCCACAATCCCCAGCGGCACCGCGAGGATCACCGCGAAGGGAACCGACCAGCTCTCGTAGAGCGCTGCCAGGCAGAGGAACACGAAGAGGATGGAAATCGCATACAGCATTGGTGCCTGGTTGCCCGAGAGCCGCTCCTGGTAGGACGAACCAGTCCACTCGAAACCGATGCCCGCCGGCAGTTGCGCCACCAGCTTTTCCACCTCCGCCATGGCGGTCCCCGAACTCACCCCGGCCGCCGGTTCACCGACGATCTCGAAGGAAGACACGCCGTTGTAGCGCTCCAGCAGCGACGGTCCATAGGTCCATTGGCTGCTCATGAAGGCCGAGAACGGCACCATCTGGCTGGCCGAGTTGCGCACATACCAGCGGTTGAGGTCATCGGCCTGCATGCGGAACGGCGCATCGCCCTGCACATAGACCTTCTTGACCCGGCCATTGCTGAGGAAGTCGTTGACGTAGGTACCGCCCATGGCGGTGGCCAGGGTGGCATTGATATCGGCGGTCGCAATCGACAGCGCATCAGCCTTGCGGTCATCGATGGCCACGCGCAGCTGCGGCGTATCGTCCAGGCCGGTGGTGCGCACGTTGGCCAACAGCGCATTGCTGCGCGCCAGCTGCAGGAACTGGTCGCGTGCCTTCAACAGGGCATCGTGACCCACACCACCGACGTCCTTCAGTTCGAGGTCGAAGCCGGAACTCTGACCCAGGCCACGCACCGCCGGCGGGTTCATCAGGAACACCCGCGCGCCACGGATCTTGGACAGGTCCGCATTGGCACGACGCACCAGAGCCGAGGCCGACTGGTCAGCCCCCGTGCGCGCATCCCAGGGCTTGAGGCGGATGAAGGCCCGCGCACCGTTCTGGCTATTGCCGCCCACGCCGGCACCGACGATGGCCAGCACCGAATCGACCGACTCCGGCTTGTTCATGAAGTATTCCTGCACGGTCTTGACCACGGTGGCGGTCTGCTCGGCCGTGGCGCCGGTAGGCAGCTGGATCTGCGCCATCAGCACGCCCTGGTCCTCTTCCGGCAGGAAGGATGTCGGCAGGCGCATGAACAGGATCGCCATGGCCGCCGCGATCAGGGCATACATCAGCAGGCCGCGCTTGCCACGCTGCAGCAGGCCGGCCACGCCACCCTGGTAGCGCGTGGCACTGCGATCGAAGGTGCGGTTGAACCAGGTGAAGAAACGGCCCTGCTGCACATGGCCGGCGGCATGGGGCTTCAACAGTGTGGCGCACAGCGCCGGGGTCAGGGTCAGCGCCACCATCACCGACAGCGCCATGGCCGAGACGATGGTGATGGAGAACTGGCGATAGATCACGCCGGTGGAGCCACCGAAGAAGGCCATCGGAATGAACACCGCCGACAGCACCATGGCAATGCCCACCAGCGCGCCGGTGATCTCCTGCATGGACTTGCGGGTAGCCTCACGGGGACTGAGTTTTTCCTCGCTCATCAGGCGTTCGACGTTCTCGACCACCACGATGGCATCATCCACCAGCAGGCCGATGGCCAGCACCAGGCCGAACATGGTCAGCGTGTTGATCGAATAGCCGAACATGGCGAGGATGCCGAAGGTCCCCAGCAGCACCACCGGCACCGTGATGGCCGGGATGAAGGTAGCCCGCAGGTTCTGCAGGAACAGGTACATGATCAGCACCACCAGCACGATGGCTTCGATCAGGGTCTTGACCACCTCTTCCAGGGACACCCTCACAAACGGCGTGGTGTCATAGGCGACATTGGTCTTGAGCTTCATGGAGGCCGGGAAGTACGGCTCCAGCTCGGCCATCTTCTGCTTGACCGCATCGGCCGTGGCCAGCGCATTGGCGCCGGTGGCCAGCTGGATGGCCAGCGCCGAGGACGGCTTGCCGTTCTGCTGCGAGGCCACCTGGTAGCTCTCGCCACCGAGCTCCACCCGCGCCACGTCGGAAAGCTTGACCAGCGAACCATCGGCCGACGACTTGACGATGATGTTGCGGAATTCATCGGGCGTGGTCAGCTTGCTGCGCGCGGTGATGGTGGCATTGATCTGCTGGCCGGGCCGGGCCGGCAGCGCACCGATCTCGCCGGCGGAGACTTCGGTGTTCTGGGCTTCCAGGGCGCTGGTGACGTCGGACGGCATCAGCGCATATTTCTGCAGCTTGGCGGGATCGATCCAGATGCGCATCGCATAGTTGGTACCGAAGGCGGTGACGTCACCCACACCCTCGACCCGGCTGATCTGGTCGGTCAGGGTGCTGCTGATGAAGTCGCCGATATCGATGCTGGTGATGCGCGGATCATCCGAGGTCAGCGACAACACCATCAGGATGTCGGTGGAGGCCTTGGTGACGGTCACACCATTGTTCTGCACCGCCTGCGGCAGCCGCGCCGTGACCTGCTGCAGCTTGTTCTGCACCTGCATCTGCGCCACGTCCGGATTGGTGCCGGCAGTGAAGGTGAGCGAGACCGTGGCGCTGCCGGCCGAGCTGGAGCTGGCCGACATGTATTGCAGGTTGTCCAGGCCCTTCATCTGCTGCTCGATGACCTGGGTCACCGAGTCCTCCAGGGTCTTGGCCGAGGCACCGGTATAGGTGGCCTTGATGTTGACCTTGGGCGGAGCGATGTCGGGATACTGCTCCAGCGACAAGGAACGGATGGCCATCAGGCCACCCAGCATGATGATGATGGCGATGACCCACGCGAAGATGGGCCGGTCGATGAAGAAACGTGCCATGTGCGCCCCGCTTACTTCGACTTGGCGCCGGCGGCGTTGTCGGTGGTGGTGGTGCCGGTGGTGGCGGGGCTGGCAGCGTTATTGCCGGCGTCTGTATCAGCGTTGTCGGCATCGCCTCCCAGTGAGGGATCAGCAGCGGCGGCGGCGGCCTCGCTGGCCAGGTCCTTCTTCAGGCTGTCGGTGATGTCAATGGCACGCGGGGTATCGCCGGTGCGCACCTTCTGCAGGCCATCGACGATGAGCTTGTCACCCTCCTTCAAGCCCTTGCTGATCCACCAGTTGTTACCCACTGCACCCGCCACGGTGACCAGACGTTGCTCCACCTTGCCATTGGCGCCCAGCACCAGGGCCGTTGCTGCACCGGTCTGGTCACGGCTGACCGCCTTTTGCGGCACCAGCAGGGCATGCTCGTCCACGCCCTCCTCCAGCACCGCCCGTACATAGGCGCCCGGCAGCAACACACCGTCCGGGTTGGGCACCACTGCGCGCAGGGTGATCATGCCGGTACCGGTATCGACCGACAGGCCGGTGAATTCCAGCCGGCCGGTGCGGTCGTAGGCGGAGCCGTCTTCCAGCAGGATCTTGACCTGGGCGGCATTCTCGCCGCTCTTGCGGATCTGGCCGCTGGCCAGTTCGCGGCGCAGACGCAGCAGATCCACCGTGGACTGGGTGACGTCCACGTAGATCGGATCGATCTGTTGCACGGTGGTCAGCGCCGTGGTCTGGCTGGCGGTGACCAGCGCGCCGGGCGTGACCGAAGACTTCTCGATACGTCCGGAAATGGGCGAGAGGATCTTGGTGTACTGCAGGTTGATGGCCGCCGTCTGCACCGCCGCCTTCTGCACCTCGACGTCGGCCTGGTTCTGGCGCAGGGTGCTCTGGGCGTCGTCGTTATCCTGTTTGGAAACGGCGTCGATCTTGTTGAGTTCGGCGTAGCGCTGGGCCTTCAGCCTGGACGAAGCCAGCGTGGCCTCGGCCTTGAGCAGCGATGCTTTGGCGCTGTCGTAGGCCGCCTGGTAGCTGGCCGGGTCGATCTGGTACAGCGGCTGACCAGCCTTGACCTTGGCGCCCTCCTTGAACAGCCGCTTCTGGATGATACCGCCCACCTGCGGGCGGATATCGGCGGCCAGGTAGGCACTGGTACGGCCGGGCAATTCGGTCGTCACTGCCTGTCGCTGGGCCTTGACCACCACGTAACCGACCTCGGCCTGGGCTGCTGCCTTGGGCGCCTCGCCGGAGCGGGAGCAGGCCGCCAGGGTCACGGCCAGCAGGGCGGCCAGGGTCAGGGTGCGCAGCAGGCGGGGTGGATTCTGGCGCAGCAGGGGCAAGGCTTGGGAGCGGAAATCGGGCATCTGGGCGGCTTTCTGCCAGGAACACCTGCCGCCATGGGCAAGTCATCCGGGCGCAATGAGCTATCGGACCTGTGATTATGGAAAGCAAATGTGAAGGAAATTTGAGCGCAGCCACTTTCTTCCCGGAATGAAACAGATCACTCCCCGGCCCTCGCCGCCATGCGACTATCTTGTTAAGCTGGCGCCTTGTCCTGTCATTCCCGGCTCCCGTGTTCAAGTCCATCGCCCACTCGCTGGCGGCGCTGTCCGACCGCTTCTTCCACCGCGCCAACATCCGCCTGAAACTGTTCTACGCGATGCTGGCGCTGATCGTGGCGCTGATCGCCGCCATCAATGGCGCCGGGCACTACATCTTCAATCGCGACTTCCTCGGCTATCTCAACGAACAGGCCCAGCAACGCATGGAAGACATGGTGCCGCGCCTGGAGCAGGCCTATCGCGAGCATGGCAACTGGGACTTCATCCGCGGCCAGCCACGGGTCTGGTTCGAACTGATGAAACCGGCCATCGTCGAGCACAACGGCGTAACCCCCCCGCCGGGACCGCCGCTGACCGCCTCCGACCTGACCGGCGCCACGCTGCGCTTTTCCTTGCTGGATGCCCATCGGCAGCTGGTGATCGGTTATCCCAACATCGGTCCCGATGCGCGCCTGCGACCGCTGCTGCTGGACGACGTGATCGTGGGCTGGGTGGCGCAGACGCCCTTCGAAAACGTGATCGGCGCCATCGACCTGCGCTTCCAGCAGAGCCAGTTCCTGGCCCAGCTCATCATTGCGGTGGTGGCGGTGATGCTGGCGGCGTTTCTGGTGGTGCGCATCTCCGGCGTGCTGACGCGCCCGCTCACCCGCGTGGCGCGCGCCACCCACCGGCTGGCCGGCGGCGACTACGCAACCCGGGTCGAGGTCGAATCCGGCGATGAAGTGGGACGACTGGCGCAGGACTTCAACCAGTTGGCCATGACACTGGAGCGCAACGAGCAACTGCGGCGCGAATTCATGGCGGACGTCTCGCATGAGCTGCGCACGCCGCTGGGCATCCTCAACGGTCAGCTGGAAGCACTGGAAGACGGCGTCATGCAACCGGACGCGCAGACCCTGCGCTCGCTCAAGAGCGAGGTGGAACATCTCAACAAGCTGGTGGGTGACCTTTACGACCTGTCGCTGGCGGACGCCGGTGCGCTGGCCTATCGCCAGACGGACATGGATCTCTTGCCGCTGTTGCGTACCAGCGTGCAGGTCTATGGCGAGCGCTTCAGCCAGCGCGGCCTGACCCTGACGGCACAACTGCCGGCGGCCATGCCGGTGCATGCCGATGGTGCCCGCCTGCAGCAACTGTTCAACAACCTCTTCGAAAACAGCCTGCGCTACACCGATGCCGGCGGCGGCCTGCACCTGCAGGCCAGCCTGCAGGAACAGCACTGGCATCTGGTCTTCGACGACAGCGCGCCGGGCGTGCCGCCGGAAGCGATGGCGCGCCTGTTCGAGCGCTTCTTCCGGGTTGAGAGCTCGCGCAATCGCGCCAGTGGTGGCGCCGGACTCGGGCTGGCGATCTGCCGCCGCATCGTCGATGCGCACCAGGGCAGCATCGCGGCCAGCGCCTCGCCCACGGGCGGCCTGCGCGTCACGGTGGTGCTGCCGGCGCGGTTCGAGGAGCAGCCATGAGCGAAACCTTCCACTTCCAGCCGCCCCGGAGCGCCGACATCCTCATCGTCGAGGACGAGCCCAAGCTGGCCGAACTGCTGCAGAAATATCTCGCCGCAGCCGGCTACCAGTCACGCCATGTGGCGCGGGGCGATGCCGTCGTCGAGGCGGTGCAGCAGCAGCGCCCGGACCTGATCCTGCTCGATATCATGCTACCGGGAATGGATGGCTGGGAAATCTGCCGCCGCCTGCGCAGCTTCTGCGACGTGCCCATCCTGATGCTGACCGCCCGCGCCGAAGAAGAGGATCGCCTGCGTGGTCTGGAACTGGGTGCGGACGACTACATCAGCAAGGCACCGTTTTCACCGCGTGAAGTGGTGGCGCGGGTCAAGTCCATGCTCAGGCGCAATGCGCTGGTGCAACGCGCACAGGCACAGACGAGCCCGACCGCTGCGGAGTTGCTGCACATCGACGAACTGCGGCACCAGGCCAGCGTGCGCGGCGAGCCGCTGAACCTGACGCCACTGGAACTGCGCCTGCTCAAGACCTTCGCCGCCGCACCGGGCCAGGTATTTTCACGCGAGCAGTTGCTCAACCACCTGCACGACGACGACCGCCCGGTCACCGACCGCGTCATCGATACCCACATCAAGAACCTGCGGCGCAAGCTGGAACCATTTTTCCCAGGTCATAACGCGATCCAGGCGGTGTACGGGGTGGGGTATTGCTTCGAGTTGCCGTCGCAATGAGTCCATCGTAAACGGCGTACGCATGACCACCTTGGCGGTCATGCAAACCTCGTATGTAGGTTTCAGCGCTGGATCTTGAACACGCTGACCACCTGCGTCAGCCGTCCGGCCTGGTCCTGTAGCGACTGCGCGGCGGCAGCGGCTTCTTCCACCAGCGCGGCGTTCTGCTGCGTGACTTCGTCCATCTGGGTGATGGCGCGGTTGATTTCCTCGATGCCGGTGCTCTGCTCGTGGCTGGCGGCGCTGATCTCGGCCACCACGTCGGTGACGCGGCGCACGCTGGCGACCACCTCGCTCATGGTAGCGCCGGCGCGCTCGACCAGCTGGCTGCCGGCGCCGACCTTTTCCACCGAATCATCGATGAGCTGCTTGATCTCCTTGGCCGCCGAGGCCGAACGCTGGGCCAGTGAGCGCACTTCCGAGGCCACCACGGCGAAGCCGCGGCCCTGCTCGCCGGCACGGGCCGCTTCCACCGCCGCGTTCAACGCCAGGATGTTGGTCTGGAAGGCGATGCCGTCGATCACGCTGATGATGTCGGCAATGCGGCTGGAACTCTCGGTGATGCCTTCCATGGTCTGCACCACCTGGTGCACCACTTCGCCCCCCTGGCTGGCGATGTCGGAGGCCGAGGCCGCAAGCTGGTTGGCCTGGCGGGCGTTGTCGGCGTTCTGCTTGACGGTGGAGGTCAGTTCTTCCATGGCCGAGGCGGTCTCTTCCAGGGAGCCGGCCTGTTGCTCGGTGCGCGAAGACAGGTCGAGGTTGCCGGTGGCGATTTCCTGCGAGGCGGTGGTGATGGCATCGGTGCCGGTGCGCACTTCGCAGACGATCTTGTGCAGGCTGTCATTCATGGCGCGCAGGGAATGCATCAGCATGCCCGTCTCGTCCTTGCTGTGGGACTGGATTTCCACCGTCAGGTCGCCTTGGGCCACCCGCTCGGCCACGCTCACCGCTTCGTTCAGGGGACGCGATACCGCGCGTGCCACCGCTGCGGCCAGGGCAAAGGCAATCACCACGATGGCCACCAGCAGGCCGATGATCCACTTGCGCGCAGCGTCGAACACGTCGCTGGCGTCCTGGTCGGAGCGGGCGCTGCCGGCGTCGTTGATCTTGACGATCTCGTCCATGTTTTCCAGCATGCTGCGGAAGGTCTTGTTGGAGTCGCCCTTGAACATGGCGCGGGCGTCTTCTTCCTTGCCTTGGCCGGAGATGTCGGCGAGCTTGCGGTTGATCTCAAGATAGCTGGCGAAATTCTTGGAGAATTTTTCGTAGACCAGCTTTTCCTCGGCCTCCGAAATCTGCTTTTCGTAGGTGGCGCGCTGCTTGGCCAGGATCTCCAGGCGCGACTTGATGGCCTTGAGCGCATCTTCGCGTTCGGCAGGGTTGGCCGCGGTGATCATCTGCAGTTCGGAGATGCGCATGCGCGGCAGGGACGCCTGGATCGCCTGCGCCGCCTTGATGGTCGGCAGCCAGTTGCTGGCCATGTCGGTGGAGGCCTGGTTCACCGCCTTGAGCTCGCGGATCGCAAAGATCCCCAGGATGACCGTCAGGATGATGACGGCGGCAAAGGAAAGGATCAGTTTCCGGGCGATCTTCAGATTGTTGAACCAGTTCATGTCTGCCTCGTTATTCTCACAGTGCTGGAATGCAGAGTCGATTCTAGGCAGCTCGTGAACGGGCCATATCGCTGATTACGCGGGGGTTTACCGGGCAATTGCCGTACTTGCCATGCAGAACTGACAGGCCTGTCAGCAAGCGGCTTTCCGGCCGATCAAACTGGTCAGGCCATCATATCAGTCGTTCTCTTGCGGCGATAAGATTGGCAATTGAGCAAGTGCCGGTGCCGACGAGCTACCGACCTGCGGCGCACTCTCACGACGATCCTGCCAGTCTCCACCGAGCGCTTTGATGAGGAACACCGACACCAGCAGCCGTTGACCCATCAATTGCGCCGCCTGGCGCTCGCTGTTGAGCAGGGACTGTTGCGCGGTGATTACATCGAGATAGGGCGTGGCACCACCTTCGTAGCGGCTGGTGGCGATGTCCAGCACCCGACGCGCACTGGCGATGGCCGACTGGGATTGCCGATAGGCACGGTCCAGGGCCGCGATACCGGTGATGCCATCTTCCACTTCCTGCATGGCGGTCAGCACGGTGCGCCGGTAACCGGCCACGGTAGCCTGGTAGCCAGCCTTGCTGAAGTCCACGCCGGCGCGCAGGCGGCCGGCATCGAACAGGCTTTGCGAGGCCGATACTCCGAGTGACCAGAGCACGCTGGGCGCGTTGAAGAGCGCGCCCCAGTTGCGGCTGTCCACGCCATACGAGGGTTGCAGCATGAAGCTGGGATAGAAGGCCGCGCTGGCCACACCGATCTGGGCATTGGCGGCAGCCATGGCACGCTCGGCCGAGGCCACGTCAGGGCGACGCTCCAGCACGTCCGAGGGCACGCCCAGCGGAATCGCCGGCAAGGCGATCGGCGCCAGCGAGGGGGCGATCGCAAAGCCCGGGGCGGGGGTGCCGGTCAGGGTAGCGATGGCATGCTCGTACTGGGCGCGCTGGCGGCCCAGGAGGTCGACCTGGGTCAGCGTGGTGTCGAGCAGAGCCTGTTGCTGGGCCACGTCCAGTCCGGAAGTGGCGCCCAGGTCGTGCCGCGACGTGGCCAGGTCCAGCGCCTTGCGCTGCAGTTCGATGGCGCGCCGGACCACGTCCAGCTCGACATCCAGTTCACGCAGGTTGAAATAGTTGTTGGCCAGGTCGGCGCTGATCAGGAGGCGGGTGTTTTCGAGATCGGCAGCCGATTGCTGGAGGGTGGCGCCGGCCGCTTCCACCGAGCGTCGTACCCGGCCGAAGAAATCCAGTTCGTAACTGACAGTCAAGCCCAGCGCGAAATCGTTTTGTACGGTCGCGTAATTGGGCGAATTGTAGTTGGTCAGCGGCCGGTTGGCCGAGATACGGGCACGTGCGGCACGGCTGCTGATGCCGACCTGCGGCGCCTGTGCCGCCCCGCTCACATCCAGTTGCGCCCGTGCCTGGGCCAGCCGCGCCGTGGCAATCGCCAGCGTCTGGTTGCCGGCCAGCGCCTGCTGCTGCAGGGCATTGAGCTGGGCATCGCCGAAGCGCTCCCACCAGGGGCCGCGCGCGACCTCATCCTGCGGCTGCATGCTGCGCCAGGGGGCTTCCGGCGTCCAGGCGGCGGGCATGTCCAGCGTCGGCTTGACGTAGTCGGGGCCGCTGGCGCAGGCAGTGAGCGCCAGGGCGCAGGTCAGCATGACCAGGACGACCGGCGGGCGGCGCTGCTTCATGATGCGGCTTTCTTCGCTGGGGCGGCCTGCTCCAGGGTGGGTTCGACCTGGTCACCTTCGGACAGCGAATCGGAGGGATTGAGGATCAGTTTTTCCTTGCCGCTCAAGCCCTCCAGCACTTCCACGGTGAGCCCGAAGTTGCGCCCCAGCCTGACCTTCTTGAGCTGTACCTTGTTCTGCTCATCGACGGCCGCCACCAGCGAACCATCGCGCCGGAACATCAGGGTATCGGCTGCGACCAGCAGCGCGCCGCTGGGTTTCAGGGGCAACGCCACCTGTACGAAGGCGCCGGGCAGCAGCGCGTTATCGGCATTGGCCAGGGTCACCTCGATCTGCATGGATCGGGTCGCCGTATCGATCGACCCGGCGGTGCGCGCCACCTTGCCTTCGAACTTGCGGCCACGCAGTTCGGACTGGGTGACCGTGACCTGCTGGCCCGGCTTGACCAGGTTGGCATAGGACTGCGGCACGTTGACATAGACCCGCAGCGGATCAGTCTGCGAGAGCACGAACAGCGAGCGCCCTGCGCCCGGATCGATCAGGTCGCCCACGTCCACGTTGCGGCGCGTGATGATGCCCGAGAACGGTGCCACGATGCGCTTGAAGCCCTCCACCTGGCGCAGCCGTTCGACGTTGGCGTCGGCTGCCGCCAGGTTGGAGCTGGCCTGGGCGAAGGCGCTGCGGCGTTCATCCAGTTCCTGCTGCGAGACCGCATCCTTCTTGCGCAGAGCCTCCCAGCGGGCCATCGAGCTCTTGGCCAGTTCCATGCTGGAGGCGGCCTGCTGACGGGCGGCCAGGGCCTGCGAGAGTTGCTGGTCGATTTCCGGGGTATCCAGTTCGGCCAGCAGCTCGCCCTTCTTGACCTCGGCGCCGATGTCCTTGTACCAGCGCTTGAGGTAGCCGCCGGAACGCGCCGAAATGGGCGACTGCACAAAGCCCTGCAAGGTCCCCGGCAGGGCCAGGGTCTGGCCATCGGCGCTGCTGCGGGCTTCGGTCACGCGCACGAACACCTTGGCGCGCTCGGCGGTGCCGGCTTCCAGGGCGCGTGCGTTGGCCGTGCGGCTGATGATGGTACGCGCCGCGCCTGCGGCCAGCAGGATCAGCACCACCACCAGCACCAGCCGGGCGCGCTTCATCATCTGCTGGCGCTGTTGCGGCTCGCCCTCGGAAAGGGGGTGGATGCCGAGTTCGGAATGACGGTCATGCGACATGGTTCAAGACTCCTGATGCGCGGGCCCGGCCACGGGATGGCGGCGCTTGTCGGCGCGGCGGGCCAGTCTCTGATGCACGCCGGCAAACACCACCGGCACGAAAAACAAGGTCGATACGGTGGCCAGCATGAGCCCACCGATCACGGCACGCCCCAGCGGCGCGTTCTGTTCGGCACCCTCGCCCAGGCCCAGGGCCATGGGAATCATGCCGATGATCATGGCCAGTGCCGTCATCAGCACCGGGCGGATACGGGTGGAGCCGGCTTCCAGCGCGGCCGCCAGCGGGGTGGCACCCTCTTCCCGGCGCTGCCGCGCAAAGGCCACGATCAGGATACTGTTGGCGGTGGCCACGCCCATGGTCATGATGGCGCCGGTCAGGGCCGGCACCGAGAGCGTGGTGCCGGTGATGAAGAGCATCCAGGCGATGCCGGCCAGTGCGGCAGGCAGCGCGGCGATGATGATGGCGGCATCGATCCACGACTGGAAGTTGACCACCACCAGCAGGTACACCAGCACGATGGCCATGGCCAGGCCGACGCCCAGGCCGATGAAGGAAGACTGCATGGTTTCCACCTGGCCGCGGATCACCACCTGGCTGCCACGGGCCAGCCTGGGCTTGATCTCTTCCACCAGGGCCGTCACCTTGCCGGCCACGCTGGCCAGGTCGGTCCCCTGCACGCTGACATAGACATCGATGGCCGGCGAAATGTTGTAGCGCGAGGCCACGGCCATCTGGCGTCCGGCATGCACATCGACCAGGTTGCCCAGCAGTTGCGGCGGGGTGGTGGCATTGGCGCCAGCCCCGACCGGGATATTGAGCAGGGAATCGAGCGAATCGACCTGGTATTGCGGGGACTGCACCGCAATGCTGTAGACCACACCGTTATTGGGATTGAGCCAGAAGGCCGGCTGCGTCTGCGAACTGCCGGACAGGGCGATCAGGAGGTTCTGGCCGACATTGGAAGCCGACAGGCCGAACTGCTGCAGGCGCGTGCGATCCATGCGCAGGTCCAGCGAGGGACCGTCCAGTCGCTGGTGGACGTGGGCGTCCACCGCGCCGGGAATCTGCCTGATCTTGCGCGTCAGCTCGGCCGCCAGGCGCGCATTGGCTTCCATGTTGGGGCCGGTGAATTGCACGTCGATGGCCGCCGGCAGGCCGAAGTTCAGGATCTGGGTGACGATGTCGGCCGGCTGGAAGAAGAACTCGATGCCGGGGAAGCGGCGCGGCAATTGCTCGCGCAGCATGGACACCAGTTCCTCGGTGGGGCGGTGGCCTTCCTTCAAGGCCATCAGGATTTCGCCGTCGAGGGTGCCGATGGTGCCGGCATTGCTGTAGGACAGGTTGATGCCGGAATTGGGCACGCCCAGGTTATCGAGGATGGTCTCCAGTTCGGAGGCCGGGATCAGGCTGCGGATGACGCGCTCGACCTCGTCGGCGGCACGTGCGGTTTCTTCGATGCGGGTGCCGGTGGGCATGCGCATGTGCAGGCGGATCTGGCCGCCATCCACATTGGGGAAGAAGTCGCGGCCGAGGAAGGGATACAGCAGGCAGGACAGCAGGCAGAACCCCAGGAAGCCCAGCGCGAAGCGGCGCCGGTGCGCCAGCAGCGAGGACAGCACCAGCGTATAGCCATGGCGCACCCGCTCGAAGCGGTTGTCGAAGGCGCGGTACAGGCGCTGCAGCAGACTGGCCTTGGCGCTGTCGACCTGGCCGTGGCTACCCATGAGCAGCATCACCAGGGTCGGTACCAGGGTGCGCGAGAGGATGTAGGAGGCGGCCATGGCAAAGACCACGGCTTCGGCCAGCGGCACGAACAGGAAACGCGCCACGCCGGAGAGGAAGAACATCGGCACGAACACGATGCAGATGCACAGCGTGGCCACGAAGGCCGGCACACCGATCTCGCCGGCGCCGACGGTGATGGCGTCGTGCAGCGGCTTGCCCAGATGCAGGTGGCGCTCGATGTTCTCGATGGTGACGATGGCCTGGTCCACCAGGATGCCCACCGAGAGCGCCAGGCCGCCCAGGGTCATCAGGTTCAGGGTCTCGCCCAGGGCGGCCAGCATCAGGATCGCCGCCATGATGGACAGCGGAATGGTCAGGCCGATGATGAGCGTGCTACGCCAGTTGCCCAGGAACAGCAGCACCATGGCCGCCGTCAGGCCGGCGGCGATGAGCGCCTCGCTGATGACGCCGGTCACGGCCGCCTTCACGAACAGCGACTGGTCAAACAGCGGCGTGATCTTGATGTCTTCAGGCAGGGTCTGGGCCGCGGTGGGCAGGAGCTTGCGCAGGTTGTCCACGATGTCCAGGGTGGAGGCGCCGCCGTTCTTCAAGATGGACAGCAGCACGCCGCGCGCGCCGTCCTGGCGCACCACGTTGGTCTGCGGCGAGAAGCCGTCGCGCACGTTGGCCACATCCTTGATGTAGATGGTGGCGCCGTTGGTGGTGCGCACCGGCAGTTCGTTGAGACCGGCCACGGCTTCGGGCGAACCGTTGATCTTGACCGAATACTCGGTGCCGCCGAACTTGGCCGTGCCGGAGGGCAGGATCAGGTTCTGCGTATTGATGGCATTGACCACGTCGATGGGGGCCAGGCCACGCGACTGCAGGGCCTGGGTATCCAGGTCCACCGAGATCAACCGGCTCTTGCCGCCATACGGGTAAGGCACCGCCACGCCGGGAATGGTGACCAGCTGTGGACGCAGGGTCTGGACGGCAGCATCGAACACGGTCTGCTCGGGCAGCGTCGGCGAAGACAGTGCCAGTTGCATCACCGGGATACTGGAGGCGGAATACTTGATCACCAGCGGCGGCGTGATCCCCGGCGGCAGCTGGCGCACCTGGGTCTGCACCGAGGCCACCACCTGAGCGATCGCCTGCTGGATATTGGCCTTGGGCTGGAAGAACACCTTGATCACCGACACCCCGGCCAGGGACTGCGACTCGATGTGTTCGATGTCGCTGACCACGGTGGTGAGTCCGCGCTCGTTCTGGGCGGCGATGCGCTGCCCCATCTCCTGCGCCGACAGGCCGTTGTAGTTCCAGATGATGGAGACCACCGGGATATTGATCTCGGGGAAGATGTCGGTGGCCATGTTCTTCAGCGTCAATGGCGTGGCCAGCACGATCAGCAAGGCCATCACGATGAAGGTGTACGGGCGGCGCAACGCCAGCGCGACCATGTTCATGAACTGCTATCCCTGTAAGGCGGGCAGGATCGACCGGGCAGCCTGCGTCATGCAGCCTGCCCATGCCATGAACCGGCGCCCCGTGCGGCCCCGGCCGTCCTCTCCTGCTGTGCTTTGTTCTATGTGGCGCAGGCTGGCGCTTTTCCCCGGTCGCCGGTCTGCGTTCCCTGAATCCGATGAGCTTGCCGGGGCCCGGTTTTATTCTTCGTGGGCCGTGCGGCGAGGGCTATTGTAGCGGCCTCGGAGCCGCCTTGCAGAAGGCTTTTCGACAAATCGCTTTCTGACAGAAATGTCAGCAAAAGACTTCTCACTGGCTGCAAGCACAACCGGAAAATCGCCACATGTGGCGACCGGCAGGAACCGCGCCGCTATGGCACACTGCCCTTCCCTTACCTTGTCCCCGCACTCTCCTGCATCATGGAATTCCTGCGCCAGCGCATCGAAGCCAGTGTCCTCTCTATCAGCCGCGGCCCTGGCAGTGCCGACTTCCTGCAGCCGCCGGGCGACCCCGGCCTGTTCGGTCCGGACTCGGCAGCCTGGCAGGTCCACAGCGATTTCACGGCCATGCTCACCGGCGGCGTGGCGGCTTTACTGTTGCAGATGTTGCATCCGCTACCACTGGCCGGGGTGTGGGATCACTCCAACTTCCAGGCCGACATGCTGGCGCGCCTGCGCGCGACCGCACAATTCATCGCCGGCACCACCTTCGGCAGCCGCGCCGACGCCGAGCGCCTCATCGAGCGGGTCAAGCGCATCCATCTCGTGGTCAAGGGCGTAGCGCCGGATGGACGCGCCTATTCCGCCAGCGACCCCGATCTGCTGACCTGGGTGCATGTGGCCGAGGTGCATTGCTTCCTGCGGGCTTATCTGCGCTATCGTCGGCCGGACTTTCCGGCGGTGCGCCAGGACCAGTATTTCGGCGAGATCGCCCGGGTCGCCGAGGCACTGGGCGCGCGCGAGGTACCGCGTTCGCAGATGGCAGTGGACGGATACATCCAGGCGATGCGCCCCGAACTGCGCTGCGACGAACGCACCCGCAAGACCTTGCAGCTGGTATTGAATGCCCCCGCGCCGAACGCGCTGGCGCAACCATGGACGCGCCTGATGATGCGCGCCGGAGTGGACCTGCTGCCGCCCTGGGCGCAAGAGATGCTGGGGGTCACACCGCGTCCGCCGTGGCGTCGGGAGCTGCTGCGACGCTCGGTACTGGTGGCCGCACAGCCACTGCGCTGGGCGGTGCGCAACGGTTCCATCCATCTGGCGCGGCGGCGCATGGGCTTGCCGCCGTACGGCTGAAGGCCGCTCTTTCAGGGCTGACGGACGCTGCGCAGATAGGCCAGGATGTCGTCGATCTGGCGATCGCTGCCGATGCCCCAGAAACGCATCTTGTTGCCCGGCACCACCTCGCTGGGCGCCTTGAGGAAGGCGCGCAGCTTGTCCTCGGTCCAGACGAAGCCGGCACCGGCCATCGCCGGCGAATACTTGAAATCTGTGGTGGAACCGGCCTTGCGGCCGATCACGTTGCTCAGCTGCGGACCGAAGCCGGCGCGGGCCGAGGGTCCGACTGCGTGGCAGCTGGCGCACTTGGCGAAGGCAGCGCGCCCGGCCACGGGGTCGCCTGCCGCCTGGGTCACCAGAGGGATGAAGGCAAGGACAACAATCAGCAAGGAGGTCAGGCGCATGGACATTCCGGTCAGTCGGCTACCGCAGGCGCGGAAGCGCCCCGGATCACGAAATGGCTGGCCTCAATGCCCGATTTCTGAAGAAAGGCGAACACCGAGTCAGCCGTGGTGGTCTCGATTCTATCGCTGCCGCTGGAACGGCGCACCGGCACTGCCATGATCGTGGCGCTCAGGCCCTGGTCGCCGGCGTATTTCCTGGAAATGCGTCGGGATGAGAATCCATAGCGCAGACTATTCCGTCATCACCGCCGGCCTGCCACCCGGTGCATGATCACGCCGCTCCGCCAGCCATCCCCACACCAGCAGCGCCAGCACGGCAATCCCGGTCAGCGCGGCAAACGCGGCGCCATAGCCGTAGTGCTTGGCGACCACACCGGCCAGGGCCGGGCTCAGCGCCGCGCCGACCGACTGGATGGTGGTGACCGCGCCCAGGCCGATGTTGATATGGCCGCTGCCCTGCAGGATGCGCGCCACCGAACCTGGCAAGGCCACGCCCAGCAGGCCGGCACCGACGCCATCGAGCATCTGCACCGGCAGCAGCGCCCAGGGCGAATCCCACACGCCGGCCACCAGACCGCGCACTGGCAATGCCAGCAGGGCGATGGTGATGGGCAGCCAGTAGCCCTGGCGTTCAGCGAAGCGGCCTGTCAGCAGCGCCGTGGGGATCATCACCAGCTGCGCCACGATCACCGTGAGCGCGGTATAAAGCGCCGGATCGGCACCGCCGCGCGCCACCACCGACTGGCTCAGCAAGGGCAACATCGCCGCATTACCGAGATGGAACAGCATCATGGCCATAGCCAGCAGCATCAGCGGGCGCGAGGCGACCAGCACGCGCCAGGTGGAGACCTGCGGCTCAACTGCAGCGCGTTCCGGGTCCAGCCCACGGGCGACGTCGTGATCGATGTCCTGCGGGCGGATGCGCGACAGGCAGACCAGCGAAGCCAGCGCCATCACCGCCATCAGTACGAACACCGCCGGCAGGCCCCAGTAGTAACCGAGCGCACCGGCCAGGGCCGCCGAGAAGACATTGCCGGCGTGGTTCCAGGCTTCGTTGCGCCCGAGCTGGGCGGGCAAACCCTGCTGACCGACGATGCCCAGGGTGAGGCCGGCGATGGCCGGGCCGATGACGGCGCCGACGATGCCGGTGCCAACCTGGGAAATGGCGGTCAGCGTGAAACTGGGCGCCACCAGCAGCAGCAAGGAGCCGGCCACCACCAGCACCGATCCCAGCCCGACCACCAGGCGCTTGGCGCGCACCGCATCGGTGAGCGCGCCGGCCGGTGTGGTGGCGAGCATGCCGGCAATGCCGCCCAGCGTCATCACATAGCCGATGTCGTCGGCGGCCCAGCCCTGCCCCATCAGGAAGACCCCGAGGAAAGGCCCGAGACCGTCGCGCACGTCGGCCAGGAAGAAGTTCAGCCTGGACAGCCAGGCGATGGAGCCGGCCTTGGCGTTCATCCTATCGGCCCCTTGAAGATGAAGAAGGCGCCCAGGCAGATGCAGCCAAACCCGACCAGATGGTTGATGGTGAACTGCTCACCCAGGTAGAGCACCGAGAAGATCGAGAACACCACCAGCGTGATCACCTCCTGCATGGTCTTGAGTTCGGCGGCGTTGTAGACGCTGTGGCCGATGCGGTTGGCGGGGACGGCGAAGCAGTATTCGGCCAGGGCGATCATCCAGCTGACCAGGATCACCAGGTACAGCGGACGGTTCTCGAACTTGAGATGGCCGTACCAGGCAAAGGTCATGAAGACGTTGGAGATGATCAGGAAGACGATGGGAAGGACTTTGGGCGACATGTTTTTTGTTCTTTATGAAAATGACGACAACAAGGAAAAGAGGCGCAACCGATGGCACAAGGCCATCCGCTGCGCATCGACGGGACCATCAGTGATGCAGCCAACTCGACCAACTCAGCCAGGCAGGGCAGCCTCAGCGCACCCGGCTGTACAAGGGTTGCACGCTGTCCGCACTGGCACCGACATCAATGGCCTCGATGGCGGTACCCATGCTGTTGCGGGTGCCCAAGCCATTGGCAGCAAACGGCGCGCCGGGTTCCAGCGACATGCGCACGCTGTCGGGCGCAAAGCGGGCGATGCTGCCGTCATCGAGGATGACGCCGTTGGCTTCGCCACGCGGGCCGGTGAGGACCATGGCGATCTTGCCGCGCACCGACAGCTGGCGTAGTTGCGCCGCGCGCAGATGGGGCGGCAGCGGCGGGTTGGCGTCGAAGGCGGGCGGACGGTCGATCACGGTCTGGCCGGTGGCGAGATTGACGATGGCATCGGCCTTGATGGTGCCGGCCCCTTCACCCTGGCCGAAAACGCGCACCGACTGCCCCGGCTTGACCACACCCTGCAAGGTCTGCGACAGGTGCGGCGGGAACTTGACCACGGTGCGCTCACCCACCAGCAGGCCATCGACCTCACCATAGGGATTGATCAACAGGCGGCTGACGCGGCCTTCGGTGACCGGGGCCTGGGCCGTCAGGGCGGCTTCATAGGTGGCTGGTGGCGTTTGCACGGCAGGCGCCGCCATGCCCGCAGCGGGGACCGGACCGGGCAGGGGCGCCGGCGGGGGCGGCAGTGCCTGGGCATGGGCGGCCACCAGTGAAGTCAGCACGGCCAGGGTCGAGGCAGCTGCCAGCGAGCGCAGCGAGGCTGAAAGCGGGGATGAAGAAAGATTCATGACAACTCCTTGAGGGGTGAGAGGTATTCCCTCATTTGCAAACCCCGTGCCCGCCACGAATCCCTTTATATTCAATCACTTAGGAACTCATCTTGCGAACAGGTGTCCGTTTCCGTGACACTTCAGCGTCCGCAAACGGACACTGTCCGCCGCCATTTTTTACACAGGAGCCCCCATGTCCCTTTCCTCGCCCACCTCCTCTGCTTACCTGACCCTGGCCGTGGCCATCGTGGCCGAAGTCATCGCCACCACCGCCCTCAAGTCTTCCGACGGCATGACCCGCGTGCTGCCGGCCCTGGTGGTGGTGCTCGGGTATGGCCTGTCCTTCTATTGCCTCTCGCTGACCCTGCGCAGCATGCCCACCAGCGTCGCCTATGCCATCTGGTCGGGGGTGGGGATCGTGCTGATCACGCTGGCGGCCTGGCTGATCCACCACCAGCGCCTGGACGGGCCGGCGGTGGCCGGGATCGCCCTGATCGTGGCCGGGGTGCTGGTGATCAACATCTTTTCCAGCAGCGCCGCACATTGAGGCGGTCGCGGGGCCGGTGACGGGATCCGGTCAGGATGTCCGAAAACACCACCTTCTGCGTCATTCCGGAAATCGGCCGCCGCCATAAGATGCTCTCCATCGCAACCGACAACCCCAAGGAGAACATCATGACCCAGTCCCAAGCCACCACCCAGCGCGGTACCGCCCTCATCACCGGCGCTTCGTCCGGCATCGGCGCGCTGTATGCCGACCGCCTCGCCCGCCTGGGCTACGACCTGATCCTGGTGGCCCGCAACCGCGAGCGCCTCAATGCCCTGGCCCAGCGCATCAGCAACGACACCCGCCGTACCGTGGAAGTGCTGGAAGCCGACCTGGGCCAGGCCCAGTCGCTGGCGCTGGTGGAAGACAAGCTGCGCAGCGATGCCAGCATCACCCTGCTGGTCAACAATGCCGGCATCGGCACCCACACCCCGCTGATGCAGAGCAATGTCGATCACATGACCGACATGATCGCCCTGAACGTCACCGCGCCGACCCGCCTGACCTATGCCGTGGTCCCCGGCTTCGTGGCACGCGGCCAGGGCGCGATCATCAATATCTCCTCCATCGTCGGCGTGGCGCCGGAGGTACTCAACGGCGTCTATGGTGGCAGCAAGGCCTTCGTGCTGGCGTTCTCGCAATCGCTGCATCATGAACTGGCGGCCAAGGGCGTGCAGGTGCAGGCCGTGTTGCCCGGCGCCACCGCGACCGACTTCTGGGCCATCGGCGGACTGCCGGTGGAACACCTGGACCCGGCCATCGTCATGCCGGCCGACCAGATGGTCGATGCCGCCCTGGTCGGCTTCCAGCGCGGCGAACTGGTGACCATCCCGTCGCTGCACGAGGAAGACGCCTGGACCCGCTTCGAGACCGCCCGCCAGAACCTGGCCAGCAAGCTCTCGGCCAATGTCCCGGCAGCGCGCTACACGGCCGCGCACTGAGTTGCCCTGAGCTGCACTGTATTGATCCGCTATCGCGGCCGACCTGACTGCAGCCAATCCAGACACCAACGATCCGATCCGGAACGACTGCCCCTGGGCAGTCCTCCACAGCCCCCTTACGACCTTCTCTTCAGAAAGGCAACATCATGAAACTTACCGACAACGTCATCTTCATCACCGGCGGCACGTCCGGCATCGGCCGCGCCCTGGCAGAGGCCTTCCACAAGCTGGGCAACCAGGTCATCATCGGCGGCCGCCGCCAGGCGCTGCTGGACGAAGTCACCGCCGCCAATCCGGGCATGGAGGCAATCGCCTTCGACGTCTCGGAGCTGGCCAGCATCGAAGCCGCAGCCGCCACCCTGAAGGCGCGCCATCCGGGGCTCAACGTGCTGATCAACAATGCCGGCATCATGCCCTTCGACGACGCCGGCGGCATCATCGACGATGAAGTCAGCCGCAACATCATCAACACCAACCTGTTGGGCCCGATCCGCCTGAGTTCGGCCCTGATTGACCTGCTCAAGGCCCAGCCCAGCGCCACCATCATCCACAACACCTCGGTGCTGGCCTATGTGCCGCTGGCGGTGACCGCCGTGTATTCGGCCACCAAGGCAGCCCTGCACTCCTACGCGCTGTCGCAGCGCTTCATGCTGCGCCAGACCAACGTGCGGGTGCAGGAAATCGCACCGCCCTGGGTCGACACCGACCTGGTCAAGAAGAGCGGTGATCCGCGTGCCATGCCGCTGGATGCCTTCATCGCCGAAACCATGGCCAAGCTGGCCAGCGATGACGAGGAAATCCTGGTCGAAGCCATCAAGCCCTTGCGTGACAACCCGGGCGCCAACGAGCACGCGCTGGTCAACGGTTTCAACGAAGCGCTGATCGCCAACCCGATCCCGGTCTGAGCCGGTCTTATCCGATCTCATCCGGTCTCATCCGACCTCCCTACAGCGGCCGGTCTGCGGCGCCAGCAATCACCTGCTGCGCCGGGCAGGCCGGCCGCCCCACCTTGCCAGCGATAGACAGCATGAAACCTGCTCCCACCCCCACCCCTGACACCACTGCGCCTGCACCACAGGCCGCTGCCGGCTCCGCACCGCCCCATCCGGGCTCCCTGCTGACGGCCGGTTTCCTGGCCCTGGGTACCTTTGCCATCGGTACCGAGGGCTTCATGATCGCCCCCTTGCTGCCGCGCATGGCGGCCGACTTCGGCATGAGCGTGTCGGTCGTGGCCAGCCTGGTGATCGTCTTCACCCTGATGCTGGCCCTGAGTTCGCCCATCACCACGGTGCTGTCGGCCAACGTCAATCGCCGCAATGTGCTCATCGTCGCCATGGGCATCTTCACCGTGGCCAACCTGGCGGCGGCCCTTTCCACCAGCTTTGCCGGCCTGCTGTTCGCGCGCCTGCTCATGGCGGTAGCCGCCGGGCTCTACACGCCCAATGCCAATGCCCTGGCCGGCGCCATCGTCAGACCCGAGCAACGCGGGCGGGCGCTGGCCATCGTCAGTGGCGGCATGACCATTGCCATCGCCCTGGGCCTGCCATTGGGTTCCGTGGTGGGGCATGCCTTTGGCTGGCGTGCCACCTTCCTGGCGGTGGCGGCAATGGGTGCCGTGGCGGTGGTCGGTATCTGGCTGGGCGTGGATCGCCGGGCCGGTGGCCAGTTGCATGTGGCCAGCCTGCGCGAGCGGGTCGGCGTGATCGGGCAGGTAGCGGTGCGTCGCCTGCTGGCCGTCACCCTGTTCTGGTCGGTTGCGGCCTATGCCGCCTATCCCTATATCGCGCCCTACCTGTCACATACCCTGGCCTTCGGCGAAACCGGCATCGGCCTGACGGTTAGCCTGTGGGGGGTGGCGGCGGCCGTGGGCGTGAGCACTGGCGGCATGCTCAACGATCGCTTCGGCTCGCAGCGCGTGGTCCGTACCGCCCTGCTGCTGCTGGCACTGTCGTTCTGGGCGCTGGCGGCAGCCACCTGGCTGGCACCGCAGGTCGCGCTGGTCCCGGTGCTGCTGGCCGTGGCACTGTGGGGCTTTGCGGTATGGGCTTTCTTCCCGGCTCAGATGGCACGGCTGATCGCGGCCGGTCCGCCTTCGCAGGCCTCGGTCTCGCTCTCGCTCAATACCTCCACCATGTACCTGGGCTTCTCCGTGGGCAGCGCCATCGGCGCGGGCATCCTCGGTCTGGGTGTGGTCGGCGGGATCGGCCTGTTCGCCGGCTGCTGCGCCGTGCTGGGGCTGGTGCTGGACCGCGCAGGTAAGCTGCCCTGAGGTAAGCAGGCCATCCGAGAACGTCCAAGAAGTTTTTCCGCCGTCGTGATAGTCTGCCGATCCGGAAAACAGCGGATGACCGGTTGGGGCCGGTCGTCCGGAAACATGCCCCTCTTTGTCCTGCCGGGGGGGCATGGGGCAACCTATCATCGAACTGTCTTCCATGGCGCGAGAGGGCGCCGGACGCGGATCTCATCCGCACAATCAAATCCATACAACAGGGGAAATCATGGATAAGGCTAACAACAAGGGGCGTTCGCTCAGCGTGGCCGCGCGCCTGGGTCTCAGTTTTGCGCTGGTACTGGTGATGATGCTGGTGCTGACGGTGGTGAGCATCAGCAAGGTCAATGCCATCGAAGGCAGCCTGACCACGGTCAGCGAAGACAATAACGTCAAGCAACGCTATGCCATCAACTTCCGTGGCAGCGTCCACGACCGCGCCATCGCCCTGCGCGATCTGACGCTGGTGGACGACGCCGAGGTCAAGGACGTGGTGGCCCTGATCAACAAGCTCGATGCCGATTACCAGCAATCGGCGCAGCCGCTGGATGCCATCTTCGCCAACAAGGGCGCGCATGCGCCCAACGCCGACGAGCGCGACGCCCTGGCCCAGATCAAGGCCGCCGAAGCCCGCGCCATGCCGCTTTCGGCACGCATCATCGCCGCCCGCAGCAGCGGCGACATCGACGGCGCCCGCAAGATCATGCTGGGCGAAGCCAAGCCGGCCTTCATCACCTGGCTGGCCACGGTGAACAAATTCATCGACCTGCAGGAACGTATGAGCCAGGCCGAGTCGACCAAGGCACGCAGCACCGCCCGCGGCTTCCAGGCGTTCATGCTGGTACTGCTGGCAGCCGCCATGGTGGCCGGGGTGGTGCTGGCAGGTCTGATCACACGCTCCATCGGTCGCGCCCTGGGTGCCGAACCGGACGAGGTCAAGCAACTGGCACTGGCGGTGGACCGTGGCGAGCTGTATCACGAAGTGGCCCTGCGCCGCTACGATGGCGGCAAGCGCCAGAGCATCATGGCGACACTCTCAGAAATGAGCGTCAACCTGCGCAATACCGTGACCGAAGTGCGTGATGCGGCCGCCGGTGTGGCCACCATCAGCGCCCAGATCGCCGCCGGCAACAGCGACCTCTCGGCCCGCACCGAAGACCAGGCCGCCTCGCTGGAAGAAACCGCCTCGGCCATGGAACAACTGACGGCGACCGTCAAGCAGAACGACGGCCATGCCCGCGAAGCCAACCAGCTGGCCCGCAATGCCTCCGACATCGCCAAGCAGGGTGGCGCCATCGTTGACGAAGTGGTCGATACCATGGCTGCGATCAACACCTCGTCGCGCAAGATCGTGGACATCATCGGCGTGATCGACGGCATCGCCTTCCAGACCAACATCCTGGCCTTGAACGCCGCAGTGGAAGCGGCCCGTGCCGGTGAACAGGGACGCGGCTTCGCCGTGGTCGCCACCGAAGTGCGCAACCTGGCACAGCGTAGCGCGGCGGCGGCCAAGGAAGTCAAGCAACTGATCGATGCATCGGTCGACAACGTCGAGAACGGTACCCGCCTGGTGGAACGCGCCGGCGAGACCATGGAACAGATCGTGGCCAGCGTGCAGCAGGTCACCGATGTGATGGGCGAGATTTCCACCGCCAGCCATGAGCAGAGCGTGGGCATCGAGGAAGTGCACAAGGCCATCGCCCTGATGGATCAGGTGACCCAGCAGAATGCGACCCTGGTGGAACAGGCCAGTGCCGCCGTCTCCAGCCTGCAGGACCAGGCGCAGCACCTGACCCGGGCAGTGGACGTATTCCAGCTGGCAGCGCCCTCCTCGTCCGCGGCACCGGCCGCAGCAGCGGTGAAGTCGCGCCCGAGCGTCGAGGTCAATCCGCCACGTGCGCTGACAAGCCAGACCAGCCGCCCCTTGCAGCTGGCCGCCGCCGGGGATCACGGCGATGCCTGACCCGGCCCTGTCCCGGCCGAACGATGAACTGCAGCGCCTGGCGGCGCTGCATGCCTTGCATCTGCTCGATACCGGCTCCTCCGAAGATCTGGACAACATCACCCGCCTGTGCCACTCGCTGTTCGGCGTCAACGGGGCGTACGTGTCGCTCATCGACGCCGACCGGCAGTGGGTCAAGTCGCAGAGCGGCCCGGACATGTGCGCGCCCTCGCGCGAGCTGTCCTTCTGCGACCACACGGTCAGCCAGCGTGCGCTGATGGTAGTGGAAGACGCCACCCTCGATGCCCGCTTTGCGGATAATCCGCTGGTGTCCGGGCCGCCGCATATCCGTTTCTATGTGGGCGCGCCCCTGCTCACGCCCGAGGGCCATGCCATCGGCGCGCTGTGCATCACCGACACCGTGCCGCGCACCTTCGATGCAGCCCAGCGCAAGCAGCTGCAGCAGCTGGCTGCGCTGGCGATGTCGCAGATGCTGCTGCGGCGGGCGATCGGCCGTGTCGATCCGCTCACGGCCATGCCCAACAAGTACCAGTTGCGGGAAGACCTGGCCTCGCTGGTCCCGGCCGACAGCGCCCTGCAGGAGGCAGAGCCGGGCACCCGGGCGCTGGCCTACATCGACATGCCGGACGCCCATACCTCCTTCGAGATCGGCAGCGTGCTGGGTTCGCGTATCCATGACGAGCTGATCCGCAACGTCGGGGCGCGGCTGCAGACGCTGGTGCAGGGCCAGGCCGATGTCTATCACATCAGCGACGGTCGTTTCGCGCTGCTCTCGCATGCCGGCAAGGCCGAGCAACTGGCCGGCCACCTGCGCGGCATGACAGCGGCACTGGAACAACCGGTCGACAGCATGGCCGTACCGATGAACCTGCCCAGCTATGGGGGCATCGTCAGCGTGGTGCAGACCCGCGAGCAATTGCGCGATGCGCCGCGCAAGGCGGTGGCCGCCCTGCACGAAGCCCTGGCGCGCCGGCAACGCTGGGCCGATTACGATGCCGATGCCGACGTGATGCACCAGCGCCGCTTCCGCCTGCTCAACGATATTCCCGATGCGTTGCTGCCGGAGCGCCAGCAGGGGGGTGGCCTGGCCCTGGTCTACCAGCCCAAGCTGGACCTGCGCAGCAACCGCTATCACGGCGGCGAAGCGCTGCTGCGCTGGCAGCACCATGAGCTGGGACCGATCTCGCCGGCCGAATTCATCCCGCTGGTGGAGCGCACGGCATTGATCCGTCCGGTCTCGGAATGGGTGATCCAGGCCGCCCTGCAACAGATGGCGACATGGAAGGATGAAGGCATGCCGGTCAAGCTGGCCATCAACCTGGCCGCGCCCAATTTCGAGGAGTCCGACCTGATCGGCCGCCTGGAACGCGGCTGTCGGGACAGCGGCATCGACCCGGCCATGGTCGAGATCGAATGCACCGAGGGGGTATGGATGCACAGCCCGGCCGTGCTCAAGCTGCTGCATGAGATCCGCGCCCTGGGCATGGGGCTGGCGCTGGACGATTTCGGTACCGGCTACAGCAACTTCGCCTACCTGCAGCAGGTCCCGGCCTCGGTGGTGAAGATCGACCAGTCCCTGATCCGTCACCTGGACAGCAGCGCAAGGGATCGCCGCATCGTGCAATCGCTGATCGCGCTGGCCAAGGAACTGGACTACCACATCGTGGCCGAGGGCGTGGAAACGGCGCAGACCCTGGAACTGCTGCGCGCCTGGGGCGTGGACGAAGCGCAGGGTTACTACATGGCCCGCCCGCTGACACCGGAGGCCTTCTCGGCCCACGTACGGGCGGCGGCCTGAGGCCACAGCGACCAGGTGCCTTCCGTGAGGCCGCTAGCTACCTGGCGGCCCCGCTTCTTCCAGCTTGCGATACAGCTGCTGGCGCGAAATGCCCAGCCGGCGGGCGGCTTCGGCGCGGTTGCCGTTGGCCGCCGCCAATGCGCGCTCCAACATCAGCCGCTCCACCTGTGCCACTGCCGCCGCCAGCGGACCATCCCAGTCGATCTGCATGCCCTGCGCCGGACTGGTGGCAGACAGGCTCGGCAGGGCAATGTGTTCGGCCTCGATGCAGTTGCCGTGACTCATTACCGCCGCCCGTTCCATGGTATTGCGCAACTCGCGCACATTGCCCGGCCAGGCATGCTGCAGCAAGCGTCGTGCGGCCGCCGCGCTGATGCGCCTGGGGCTGTCGCCACCGTGCTGGCGCAGGAAATGTTCGGCAATGGCCAGGATGTCGCCGGGCCGCTCGCGCAGTGGCGGCACCATGATCGGTACCACCTGCAGGCGATACCACAGGTCTTCCCGGAAGCGCCCCTCGCGAATCTCCTGCGGCAGGTCGCGGTGGGTGGCGGCGATCACCCGCACATCCACCCGCAGCGACTGGCTGCCGCCGACCGGCGTCAATTCCCGCTCCTGCAGCACGCGCAGAATCTTGGCCTGGGTCGGCAGGGCCATGTCGCCGATCTCGTCCAGGAACAGGGTGCCGCCATCGGCTTCCTGGAAGCGTCCCATGCGATGCTGGGTGGCCCCGCTGAAGGCACCCTTGACGTGGCCGAACAGTTCGCTTTCGATCAGCTCGGCCGGGATCGCCGCACAGTTGACCGCCACGAAGGGACGCCCTGCGCGGCTGCCATTGCGATGCAGGGCGCGTGCCACCAGTTCCTTGCCGGTGCCGGTTTCGCCCAGGATCAGCACGGTGGCGTCGCTGGTGGCAGCACGGCCGATCTGCTTGAAGACCTGGCGCATGGCTTCGCTGTCACCCACCAGCTGGTTGCGCTCGCCGGCAGCGGCGCTGGCCACGTCCGGCGCAGCTGAAGAATCGGAGGCGGCGGTACTCTGGCGCAAGGCACGTTCCAGGGTCTCCACCAGCGCCGTGCGCGGGACCGGTTTGGTCAGGTGGTCGAAGGCGCCCAGGCGGATGGCTTCGATGGTGTTGTCGCCGCTGGCATAGGCGGTGAGCATGATGCAGGGAATGGCGGCAATGGCCGGAGCACGCTGCAGGAAGACCAGACCATCTTCCTCCGGCATGCGCAGATCGACGATGGCGGCATCGATGGCATGGGCCGACAGCAGGCGCAGGCCGGCGGCGGTGCTGCCGGCCTCCAGCACCTCATGACCGAGATCGCCGACGGTCTCGGCCAGGCTACTGCGAAAGGCGACGTCGTCATCGACGATCAGGATGCGCGCCATGGCAACTCCATATCGAAACGGGCGCCACGCTCGGTAGCGGCCAGGGTGATGCTGCCGCCATGGGCATGCACGATTTCGCGCACCAGCACCAGTCCCAGACCGGTACCGCCGCTGCGCTGACTGACGAAGGGATCGAACAGGCTCTCGCGCAGTTCGGGCGCGACACCGGGGCCGTCATCGGCCACCCAGAGCTGCAGGCGGCCATCCGCGCCAAGCCGGGCGCCGATGTCGATACGGCCGCCAGCCTCGCAGTGGGCCAGCGCATTGAGCAGCAGATTGTCCAGCGCGCGTGCCATCTGCACCGGGTCCAGCGCACTGGTTGACAGCCCCGAGGCGAAGCTGGGCAGATCCAGTGTAGTGCCCAGCTGCAGTTGCTTCTTCTCGGCCAGCTCGGCATGGGCTTGGCGCCTTTCCTCGATCCAGGCCGCCAGGTCGATGCGCTGGCGCTGCACCTGGAAGGGCTGGGCCAGGGCCAGCAGGCTGGCCACCAGCGCGTCGAGCCGCTCGGTCTGGCTGACCACCATTTCCAGCGCACCGGTCACCCGCGCCTCGCGCACCTGGGCCGGCGCGGCCAGGGCGTTCTCGGCCTTCATGCGCATGGCGCCGATGGGATTGCGGATTTCATGGGCCATGCCGGCCGCCACCCGGCCCAGCGTGGCCAGGCGCTCGGCATGCGCGAGCTGATGCGACAGGCGCTCGGACTGCCCACGCCAGCGGCTCAGGGTGCTCCCCAGCCAGACCCCGCTGACAATGACGAAACCCAGCAACAGCGCAATGGCCACCAGCAACTGGTTGAGCACGCCGGCGCTCATCACCGGCACGCGCTTGAGCGTCCAGGCCGCCAGCGACACACCCTTGAAGTTGACCGGGCAGGCGGCGAACACCACCGCCTCGCGCAGGCCGGGGCGCACATCGCTCACGGTGGCCGCGCCATCGAGGGCGCGCTGGGCGATCGAGACGATGCGTTCCATTTCCGCGCCTGGCGGGTCGCGCTTGATGCCGCTGCCGTCATAGGTGGGAAAGGCATAGGCCACCACGTCCTGTTGCGGGTGCCAGAAGCCGCCCTCCACCCCGGCCTGATCGCGCAGGGACAGGTCGATTACGGCCTGCATCAGCGAGCGCGCGGGCAACCCGTCGGCATTGGACGCCTGGGGTGTGCTGGGGACAGAGGGAGAGGGAGGGCTGGAAGGATGGGTGGAAAGCGCATGCGCCAGTCCGGCGCTCATGGCGGTGCAGCTCACCGCGGCCTGGCCGGTGGCCTGGCTGATCTGCGAGGCGGCGCCCTGCCGGCTCAGCTGCAGCAGCAGGAAAGCCAGCACGAGCGCGATCAGGGCAATGAAGGCCCACAGGATGACCAGGTCGCGTTTGATGGTGTTCTTGATGTTCAGGAGGCCTCCGGTGCCGGCTGGCATGTCGCCTTTCATGGCGCTCGCATTTAAGCACGAAGCTTTACCGGTGATAAGCCATCTGACAGGAACGGCGGGATGGCGGTTCATCTTTTGTTGCAACTCAATCACGTTGCCGCCGATCAAGATGGAAGCGCTTTTTGCTTTATGCGTTAATTGCGCCTGGGTGAAGCAGGGGGGAAATAAAATCAAGCAGTTGAAGAAATATCTGGTGGTGGTATTGGGCATCGCCATGCTGATGGTGATCGCCATGTGTGCCAGCACGCTCTACCAGAGCTATCGCCAGACGCGCCTGGCGGCCGTGGACAATGCCGGCAACGTGACTCTGATCGCCCAGCGCGCGATCTCGCGCAACATGGAAGTGCTGTCGCTGTCGCTCGATACGCTGGCCTACCGCTACCAGCATCCGCTGGGCGCAGGGCGTCTGAATGATGCCCAGCGCTATGCCTACCTGTTCGGCAGCACCGCCAATGTCAGCCATATCTCGGTGATGGCGATCATCGATGCCAATGGTCGGGTTCAGGCCAGCTCGCGTCGTCGCCAGGGTGATGCCGCGCCCAACTACGCCGACCGCGCCTATTTCACGGTGCATCGCGATTCGGCCAATGCCGGGCTGTATGTCTCCAAACCCATCCTGGCCAATCTGCCCAACCTGGGCAACGATGTACGCGTGGTGGTGCTATCCAAACGCCTGTTCAATGAAGACGGCAGCTTTGGCGGCATCGTCGTCATGGCGCTGAACCTGAGCTATTTCCGCGAACTGTTCGAAGGACTTTCGCTGGGTGCCGATGGCGTGATCTCGCTGTATTCGGACGATGGCGTGGCCTACATGCGCATTCCGTACAACGAGCAGATCATCGGCCGCGACCTGAGTGGCAGTTCCAACTTCCAGCGCATCCAGAGCGCACTGCGGCACGAGGAGGGCAGCTTCTTCGCCCGTGCCAACAGTGATGGCGTGGAACGGCTCTATACCTTCCGTCGCATTCCCGACTCACCGCTGATCGTCTTCGTGGGCTATGCCGAACAGGCCATCTTCAAGAACTGGCGCAAGACTCTTTATGCGGTGATCATCTCGCTGTTCATCTTTGCCCTGCTGTTGGCCTATCTGCTGTCGCACGTGCGCCAGGAACTGCGCCGGCGCGTGACCATCGAGCGGCGCCTGGAAGAGCTGGCCCAGACCGACGGCCTGACCGGCCTGCTCAACCGACGCGCCCTGGACGGGGCCCTGCAGGCGGCCTGGGAGCGCTGCCGGCGCAATCTGAACTCGACCTTCTCGGTGCTGTTCATCGATGTGGATTACTTCAAGCCCTATAACGATACCTATGGCCACAAGCTGGGCGATGGCGTGCTGCAGGAGGTGGCCAAGACCATCAGCGACAACCTGCCGCGTCATACCGACTGCGCCGGCCGCTATGGCGGCGAGGAATTCGTGGTGCTGCTGGAGCTGACCGACACCGAAGGTGCGCGCCTGATGGCACAACGCCTGTGCGACGCGGTCTACAGCCGCCTGATCGTACATGCCAGCAGCCCGTTGCGGGTGGTGACCATCAGCGTGGGCGTGGCCACGCTGCAGCGCGCTCATCATCATCGTGTGGAAGACGTGCTCAACGCCGCCGATGCCGCGCTCTACCGGGCCAAGCGGGATGGCCGCAATGCGGTGCGGGTCAGCATGGCGGATTGAAGCGCACGGGCGGCATGGCCTGCACTACGAAAAAAGGGCGCCGTTTTCACGGCGCCCTTGTTCATTGCGATGCAGCGTCAGGCCGATCGTTCGGCGCTAATGCAGACCTCCCGCAGATCTCGCTCAGACCTCGCTCACGTCGAGCGGTGCTTCGGTCTTCTCGATCACTTCTTCCTTGGTGACGCCGGAAGCCAGTTCGATCAGCTTCAGGCCACCGGGGGTGACGTCGATCACGCCCAGGTCGGTGATGATGCGGTTGACCACGCCCACGCCGGTCAGCGGCAGGTTGCAGTCGTTCAGGATCTTCCTGGATGTGCTGCCGTCCTTGGCCTTGGCCACGTGCTCCATCAGGACCACCACGCGGCCGACACCGGCCACCAGGTCCATCGCACCGCCCATGCCCTTGACCATCTTGCCGGGGATCATCCAGTTGGCCAGGTCACCCTTGGCCGAGACCTGCATCGCGCCCAGGATGGCGATGTTGATCTTGCCGCCACGGATCATGCCGAAGGAATCGGCCGAACTGAAGAAGGACGAGCCAGGGATGGTCGTCACGGTCTGCTTGCCGGCGTTGATCAGGTCGGCGTCGACCTGGTCTTCGGTGGGGAAGGGGCCGATGCCCAGCAGGCCGTTCTCGGACTGCAGCCATACTTCGATATCGTTGGGAACGTGGTTGGCCACCAGGGTGGGCAAGCCGATGCCCAGGTTCACGTAGAAGCCGTCCTGCAGTTCCTTGGCTGCGCGGGCAGCCATTTCATCTCGGGTCCATGCCATTTTGTCGTGTCTCCTCTTATGCGCGCACGGTGCGTTGTTCGATGCGCTTCTCGGGCGTGGCGTTGACCACGATGCGATGCACGAAGATGCCGGGGGTGTGGATCTGGTCCGGATCGAGTTGCCCCACTTCCACCAGTTCTTCCACTTCCACCACGGTGACCTTGCCGGCCATGGCGACATTGGGGTTGAAGTTGCGGGCGGTCTTGTTGAAGACCAGGTTGCCGGCCTTGTCGGCCTTCTGCGCCTTCACCAGCGACACGTCGGCCACCAGCGAACGCTCCATCACATAGCGCTCACCGTCGAATTCGCGCACTTCCTTGCCCTCGGCCACCAGGGTACCGACACCGGTCTTGGTGAAGAAGGCGGGGATGCCGGCGCCGCCGGCGCGCAGCTTCTCGGCCAGCGTGCCCTGCGGGGTGAATTCCAGCTCCAGTTCGCCGGCCAGGTACTGGCGTTCGAACTCCTTGTTCTCACCCACGTAGGAGGCGATCATCTTCTTGATCTGGCGGGTGGACAGCAACTGGCCCAGGCCGAAACCATCGACCCCGGCGTTGTTGGAAATGGCGGTCAGGTTCTGCGCGCCTGAATCACGCAGGGCGGCGATCAACGCCTCGGGGATGCCACACAGGCCAAAGCCGCCGACCGCAATGGTCTGACCGTCCTTGACGATGTCTTTCAACGCGGTGGCCGCGTCTGGATACACTTTGTTCACGAGTCTCCTTTCGGCTCTTGTCTTGCGAGCAGGGTTGCAAGCTGCTGGTGGGGATACCAGCTCAAACAGGGATGGCATCGGAGCTTCTCTTTCGCGCTGCGCCATGGCAATGCCGGGCTCCGATTAGCGCCAATTATCATAGGTCAGGTGAAATAAGCCATACAATACGGTAAAAATACCTGGCGCAATGCAGCATAACATCGACCGCAGGGGCGGTGCGCCGGGTTCGAGGGACCTTGCCGGCTACTTGCGGCACATCGCGCAGCATTACTCATGACCCAGCCACTTGCCATCGACTTCGAACAGGTTTTCATGCACGCGCCCATCGGCATGTGCGTCTCGCACAATCGCATCATCCAGCAGGGCAACCTGGCGATGGCGGCGATGTTCGGCTATGAGGTGGAACAGTTGCGGCAGACGTCCTTCCAGGAAATCTATCCCACCGCCGACGAGTTCGAACGCACCGGCCTGCGCCTGGTCCCCATCCTCAATGAAAAGGGATTCTATTCGGACGAACGCATCATGAAGCGTTCCAACGACGAGATGTTCTGGTGCCATGTCACCGGCCACGCCCTGAACCGCGACAACCCGCATGCCGCCGGCATCTGGACCTTCGAGGACGTGAGCGCCAAGCGCCCCATCGCGCCCGGCCTGACGCCACGCGAACGCGAGATCGCCGCGCTGCTGGTGGAAGGCAAGACCAGCAAGCTCATTGCCCGCCAGGTGGAACTGAGCCCGCGCACGGTGGAAATGCATCGCGCCCGCCTGATGCGCAAGTTCGCCGCCTCCACCTCCTCCGAACTGGTTCACAAGCTGCTCAGCATCACCCCCTGAATGGGCCCGGCCTTGGCCTGACCTGCCTCGCTCAGAACGGTTGCCCGGCGAAGCGCTGGGCCAGGAAATCGAGCATGGTGCGCAAGGTCGCCGGCATATGCTTGCGCGAGGCGTAGACGCCATACATCCCCAACTGCAGCGGCTCGAAGTCCGGCAGCAACTGCACCAGCCGGCCACTGGCCACCAGCGGCGCCACCGCATAGGCCGGCATGTGGCCGATACCGACCCCGGCCAGCACCGCCTGCAGCAGCACCGTGACTTCATTGGCACTGATGCTGCCGCCCACGGCCACGCTCTGGCTCTGCGGCGCCGTCCTTGTCTTGCCGCCCTTTCCATGTACCTTCTTCGGATCGAACTGCCACAGGCTGCGCCCCACATAGGAATGGGTCAGGCAATTGTGCAGGGCCAGTTCTTCTACCTTGCGCGGGGTGCCGTGGTGGGCCAGGTAATCCGGCGCGGCGCAGATGATCGAGCGGCACACGCCCAGCGGTCGGGCAATGAGGTTGGGTTCCAGCCGGTTGGTCATGCGGATGGCCAGGTCGATGCGTTCTTCCACCAGGTTCACCGTGCGGTCCAGCGCCAGCAGGTCCACCGCCACGCCAGGATAGCGGCGCCCGTAGTCGACCACCGCCTGGATCAGCTGGGTCTGCGCAAAGGAGGTGCTGGCGGTGATGCGCAATAGCCCGCGGGGCGTCTCGTCGGGCGTGTCCAGCGCGTGGCGCATGTCATCGGAAAACTCCAGCATCTGGCGGCAACGCGGCAATATCTCGTTGCCGGCCGGCGTCAGCGACAGGCGCCGCGTGGTACGGTGCAGCAGGCGCGCCCCGACCCAGTCCTCCAGCTCCGCGACATAGCGCGACACCACCGGCCGCGACAGGTCCAGCTGCCCGGCCGCCGCCGACAGGCTGCCGCCGTCCACCACCGCCACGAATACCTGCATGGCCATCAAGCGATCCATGACGCCGCCTTTCGATCTGCACGTTTTTGGAAACAAACTGTGATCGATTATGCTGTTTTTCGAAAACAAAAGCGATCCTATGATGGCGACTGTGCGACACCCTGTGCCGCTCCTCGTGCTCCCATCACCACCTCGAAAGGAATCCTCATGAAAATCGCACTCATCGGCGCCTCCGGCAATGTCGGCAGCCGCATCGTGGACGAAGCCCTGCGTCGCGGCCACAATCTCGTCGCCATCGCCCGCGATGCCGGCAAGATCGCCCAGCGCACCGGCGTGACCGTGGTCGCGGCCGACGTCAAGGACGCCACCAGCCTGGCATCGGCCATCAAGGGTGCCGACGTGGTCGTCTCCAGCGGCCGTTTCACCAGCTTCGGCGCGGCCGACCTGCTGCCGGCCGTGAAGGCGGCAGGCGTCAAGCGCCTGGCCATCGTCGGCGGCGCCGGCAGCCTGGACATCGCACCTGGCAAAGCCCTGATCGACACCCCGGAATTCCCGGAAGAGTACAAGCCGGAAGCCGCCGGCGGCCGTGACTTCCTGAACGTCCTGCGCGGCGAGCAGGAACTGGAATGGACCTTCCTGTCGCCGTCGGCCCTGTTCATCGCCGGCGAACGCACCGGCCAGTTCCGCCTGGGCCAGGACCAGTTGCTGGTCGGCGCCGATGGCAAGAGCTGGATCTCCTATGAAGACTTCGCCATCGCCCTGCTGGACGAACTGGAACAACCGAAGCACGTCCGCGCGCGTTTCACGGTAGGCTACTGAGCCAGGCAACACCCCGGGCCTGATGGTGAAACATCCTCAGGCCCGACATCGATTCATCCAAGAGGAACCCCATCATGACCACCCCCGCCACCGCTCACGACACCATGCTCCACTACATCCACGATCCGCTGTGCGGCTGGTGCTATGGGGCTGCGCCGCTGGTGACCGCGGCCCGCGCCGTGCTGCCGGTGCAGGCCCATGGTGGCGGCATGATGGCCGGCCGCAACCGCCGCCGCGTCGACGCGCAGTTGCGCGACTACGTGATGCCGCACGACCACCGCATCGCGCAGATGACCGGGCAGGCATTCGGTGAGGACTATTTCAATGGACTGCTCAAGGACACCGATGCCGTCTTCGATTCGGCGCCACCGATAGCCGCCGTGCTGGCGATGCAATCCATCCAGGGCGAGGCAGCCGGACTGGACATGCTGGCGGCCATCCAGCGTGCGCATTACCAGCAGGGACGACGGATTTCTGAGGTGAGCACGCTGACCGAACTGGCCCAGGCGCTGGGCGTCGACGCTGCCACCTTCGCTGCCGAACTGCAGCGCGTGGAGCAGGAAGAACTGGACAACCACATCGCGGCCAGCCGTGAATTGCTGAACTACGTCGGCGGACGCGGCTTCCCCACCTTCATCTTGCAGCGGGGCGATACGCTGGAAGTACTGGACACCGGCCGCTGGCTGGGGCAGCCCGAGCAATGGGCCGCCTACCTGCGTGACGAAACCGGCACGACCAGCACGACATCGCCAGCGCAGGAAAGCACGCCGCTCCAATGCGATGTGCAGACCGGGCACTGCGACTGATCACGACCGTCAGACCGGCAAGCCCAGTGCGCGCAATTGCAAGCGGGTCTGCTCCGCCTGGACGTGATGAATGCCCCGCCAGCCCAGCGCCCGGCAGGCGTCGATATTCTTTTGCGCGTCGTCGATGAAGACCAGCTGCTGCGGCTGCAGTGCCGGCAGGTGGCGTCCATAACGCTCCAGCGCGATCTCGTAGATGCGCGGCTCAGGCTTGATGCAACGCTCGTCGCCTGACACGACAATGTCCAGGAACAACTGCATGAAGTCGTGATTGTCCCGTGCATGCGGATAGGTCTCGGCGGACCAGTTGGTCAGACCGAACACCGGCACCTGCTGCGCATGCAGTTCACGCAGCAGCGCCACGCCCTCGGGGAGCGGTCCACGCAGCATCTCCACCCAACGACCATAGAAGGCCCGGATCAAGGCTTCGTGCTGCGGATGCTGCCGCACCAGCAGCTCGGTCGCATCGGCCAGCGTGCGACCACCATCCTGCTGTACGTTCCATTCGGGTGAGCAGATGTGGGTGAGGAAATGGTTGCGCTCTTCTTCATCAGCGATCAGCTGGCGATACAGGTGCTGGGGATTCCAGTCGAACAGTACGCCGCCGAAATCGAAGACGACGGCGCGGATGCCGCTTGGTGCTGAAAAAGTCATGGTGGGTATCCTATGAAAAAGTCTGGAAGGATTCTTGCTGAGTCAGTCCTGCTGGAAAGTGCCGTTGACATTGCGGAGATTGCCGTCTCAGGCAAGATCCGATCGACGGCGAATACCGAGATTCATTGGGCCTTTCATCGTTTAGCACGCGCCAGCAATCCAGCGCATCCGTGGTCACGATGATCGCCGCCCGGCGGATAGAAGGCCTACAGCCCCCGCAGGAAATCAAACAACTCCGGCACATCCGCATACCCCACATTGAAACGGAAGCTGGTCTTGTCCGGTGCCGACAGATGGAAGAAATCCCCTGGCGCCAGCCAGATGCCCTTCTGCCTGGCGCGGTCGGCGATCTCCCGGGCCGACAGGTCGCAGCCCTCGATGGTGGCCCAGGTGAACATGCCGCCACGCGCCGGCGTGAAAGGTGTCAGGCCGGCGTCGCTCAACTTGGCATTGAGGGTGGCCTGGGCGTTGAGCAGGGTCGCATTGAGGGTCTGCACATGGCGCCGGTGATGGCCTTCGGTGAGGACGTTGTGCACCAGTCGTTCGTTGATCTCCGAATTGGTCAGCGTCAGCACCATCTTGGTATGCACGATCTGCCGCGCCAGTTCGCGCTGGCAGGCGATGTAGCCCACCCGCAGCGAGGGCGCGATGGTCTTGGAATAGCTGCCCACGTAGATCACCCGCTGCAGGCCATCCAGTGCAGCCAGCATGGGGTCGGTGGCCTGGCCGAGTTCGCGGAAGATGTCGTCTTCCACCACCCAGAAGCCATGCCGCTCGGCCGCCTGTAATACGCGCATTGCGCAGGCCGGGGTGTAGGAGGTGCCGGTCGGGTTCTGCAGCACGCTGGTGGTGAAGAACATCTTGGGCCGGTGTGCCCGGGCCAGCGTTTCCAGCTGCTCGGTATCGACCCCGCCCGGAGTGCGCGGCACGCCGATCACGTTCAGGCCGGCCAGGCGCAGCATGGCGATCAGGTTGCAGTAGCCGGGGTCGTCGATCATGACGGTGTCGCCGGGCTGGGTCATGGTGCGGATGACCAGGTCCAGGGCCTGGGTGGCGCCGTGGGTGGTGAGCACCTGTTCGATGCCCAGCTCCAGTGCCCAGTGGCCGAGGAATTGCGTGATCAGCTGGCGCAGCGGGGCATAGCCGTAGGGGTGGCCATAGCCCACCTGCTGCGCGCCGGGCGAGCGGATGATGCGACGCTCGGCCTGGTGCAGACCTTCGTCGTTGAGCCACTTGCCGGGTAGCCAGCCGCAACCGGCCTTGATGGGCACGCGTTCGTCGGCAAACATTTCCGAGAGCAACCAGGCCGAGTCGATCACCGGTTCATGCGGCACGAACACCGCCCGTGCTCCGCTCTGGCCAGCGCGTGCGGCCACGAAGAAGCCGGCGCCACGGCGTGCCAGCAACATGCCGCGTGCCACCAGTTGTTCATAGGCTTCCACCACGGTGGAGGCGCCGATGGCGTGGCTCTGGGCGAACTGGCGGACCGAGGGCAGGCGTTCGCCGGAGCGCAGTTCGCCGCCCTCGATCAACCCGGCCAGGCCATCGGCGACCTGCTCGACCAGGCGGGCCGCGGTATTGCGTTGCAGATCGAGTTGCAGGGGCGCTCGCGGGAGCTTGGCCATGCTGATCCTTTCGGGCGGGATGTGGCCCATGATGTCCACTGCATTGCTGCAATCGGAGGATGTGTGTTGTGAAAACCTGAACTGTATTGCTCTGCTGAAGGCAGCGGAGCGGGCTCACCATTGTGCTCCCCTCCCCTGCTGGATAAAGGCTGCTGGGCTATCGACGCCCGCCGACTGGGCAATGTCGTTCCCGGCGGATAGCTCAATACAGTTTATCGCACTGAACAATACAGTTTCAGATCAAAATCAAAAGTGTAGCTAACAATACTGCCAGTGTCTGGCAATAATCAAGCACTCCCTGCTGGTTTCTCCTTTTACCTTTTCCATCGGTGCCTGCCATGTCCAGTCAAGACCATTCGCATCCTTCCAGCCTGTCGGCCTACTGGATGCCCTTTACCGCCAACCGCAACTTCAAGGCCGCACCGCGCATGCTGGTCTCGGCCGAGGGCATGCATTACCGCGATGACGCCGGCAATGCCATCCTGGACGGCACCGCCGGCCTGTGGTGCGTGCCGCTGGGCCACGCCCACCCCAAGATCGTCTCGGCCGTGCAAAAGTCGGTGGCCACGCTGGACTACGCGCCCTCCTTCCAGCTGGGTCACCCCAGCGCCTTCGAACTGGCCGAACGCCTCAAGGCCTATACCGGCAACCGCTTCGCCAACGTGTTCTATACCGGCTCCGGTTCGGAAGCGGTGGATACGGCGCTCAAGATCGCGCTGGCCTATCACCGCGCCAAGGGCAATGCCACCCGTACCCGCCTGATCGGTCGCGAGCGCGGCTACCACGGCGTGGGCTTCGGCGGCATGTCGGTGGGCGGCATCGGCGGCAATCGCAAGACCTTCAGCACCGCGCTGCTGCAGGGTGTGGACCACCTGCCGCACACCCATAACCTGGAAAAGAACGCCTTCACCAAGGGCGAGCCGGAATACGGCGCGCACCTGGCCGACGAGCTGGAGCGCATCGTCGCCCTGCATGACGCTTCCAACATCGCCGCCGTCATCGTCGAGCCGGTGGCTGGTTCCACCGGCGTGCTGATCCCGCCCAAGGGTTACCTCAAGCGTCTGCGCGAGCTGTGCACCAAGCACGGGATCCTGCTGATCTTCGATGAAGTGATCACCGGCTTCGGTCGCCTGGGTACGCCCTTCGCCTCCGACTATTTCGATGTCGAACCGGACATCTTCACCACCGCCAAGGGCCTGACCAACGGCGTGGTGCCGATGGGTGCGGTGTTCGTGAAGAAGGAAATCCACGACGCCTTCATGAACGGCCCGGACGGCATCGAGCTCTTCCACGGCTACACCTATTCCGGCCACCCGCTGGCCTGCGCCGCCGGCCTGGCCTCGCTGGATGTGTTCGAGACCGAAGGCGTGCTGGACAATGCCCAGGCCGTGGCCGACTACTTCCAGGAAGCGGCCCACGCGCTGCGCGGCCTGCCGCATGTGATCGACGTGCGCACCATCGGCCTGATCGCCGGTATCGAACTGTCGTCCATCCCGGGCCGCGTCGGCGCCCGTGCCTACGACGCCTTCGTGCGCGCCTTCAACGACGGCATCCTGATCCGCGTGACCGGCGACATCATCGCCCTGTCGCCGCCGCTGATCATCAACAAGCAGCAGATCGACGAACTGTTCGGCAAGCTGGCGGCCATCCTCAAGACCCTGGCCTGATCCCTCACTACGACGCAAGAAAGATTCATGGAAAAGATTGCACACTACATCGGCGGCCAGCGCGTCGATACCAAGAGCGGGCGCTACGCCGATGTCTTCAACCCGGCGCTGGGCGTGCCGGTGGCGCAGGTGGCGCTGGGCACGGTCGATGAGGTCGATGCCGCAGTGAAGGCAGGCGTAGCGGCCTTCCCGGCCTGGTCCAATACCCCGCCGCTGACCCGGGCGCGGGTGCTGTTCCGCTTCCTGCACCTGATCCAGCAACGGGCCGACGACTTCGCCCGCATCATCGTGCGCGAGCACGGCAAGACCTTCTCGGATGCCCAGGGCGAAGTGGCGCGCGGCATCGAGATCGTCGAGTTCGCTGCCGGCATTCCGCAGATGCTCAAGGGGGAATACACCGACCAGATCGCCCGTGGCATCGACGCCTGGTCGATGCGCCAGGCACTGGGCGTGGTGGCCGGCATCACGCCGTTCAACTTCCCGGCCATGGTGCCGATGTGGATGTTCCCCATCGCCATCGCCTGTGGCAACTGCTTCGTGCTGAAGCCTTCCGAACGCGATCCCTCGGCCGCACTGCTGATTGCCGACCTGCTGCAGGAAGCCGGCCTGCCGGACGGCGTCTTCAACGTCATCCAGGGTGACAAGGTGACCGTCGATGCGCTGCTGGACCACCCGCAGGTCAAGGCCATCAGCTTCGTCGGCTCGACCCCGATTGCCGAATACATCTATGCCCGTGGCTCGGCCAAGGGCAAGCGCGTGCAGGCCCTGGGCGGCGCCAAGAACCACATGGTGGTCATGCCCGACGCCGACATGCAGCTGGCCGTGGATGCCCTCATGGGTGCGGCCTATGGCTCCGCTGGCGAGCGCTGCATGGCGATCTCGGTGGCAGTCGCCGTCGGCAGCGCCGGTGACGAACTGGTGGCGGCCCTGGCCGAACGCGCAGGCAAGCTGAAGATCAACGAAGGCATGGCCGCCGGTGCCGAGATGGGTCCGGTGGTGACGGCTGCCGCCAAGGAACGCATCGAAGGCCTGATCGGCCGTGGTGTCGAAGAAGGCGCCACGCTGGTGGTGGATGGCCGTGGCTATCAGGTGCCGGGCTTCGAAAAGGGCTTCTTCGTGGGCGGCACCCTGCTCGACCACGTCACGCCGGAGATGACGGTGTACAAGGAAGAAATCTTCGGCCCGGTGCTGTGCGTGCTGCGTTGTCCCGACATCGCCAGCGCGGTGGAACTGATCAACGCCCACGAGTATGGCAATGGCGTGGCGGTCTATACCCGCGACGGTGGCGTGGCGCGCGAGTTCGTGCGCCAGATCGAGGTCGGCATGGTGGGGGTGAACGTACCGCTGCCGGTGCCGATGGCCTTCAGCAGCTTCGGCGGCTGGAAGCGCAGTCTCTTCGGCGACCATCACATGTACGGACCGGAGGGCGTGCGCTTCTACACCCGGGCCAAGGCAGTGATGCAGCGCTGGCCCAATACCGCCAGCGCAGGGGCGGAATTCGCTTTCCCGCAGATGAAATAAACAGGACAGACGGCATGAAATTTTCATGCCGTTTTTCTTTTGTGCGGACGCAGGCGCAGGTATGCTGAGGCAGCATCCCGGAATGGCATGATGCAACTCACGCAAGCAATGGTGCAGAAAACGTCAGCCGCTGGTGCAAACAAGGAGACCCTGAACCCACAGGATAAGAATCGTCAGTGCGGTCTGCACCAAAAGCAGATACGCTGGCGAAAAGCTTAGAAAATACAGACCGTCGTGGCAGATCGGTGGATACACACCGGCGGCACGGGACAACGGCAAACTATCTGGAGACACGCTCATCGGAGCGGCAGGAGGAGCCCTCATGCAGGCTCACGCCACGCGGCGCAAATGCGCGCCGCTGCTGCGTTTTTTGCAATCACGATCTCTGCTTTCCGCGCTTGCCGGAAGGCAGCACACCCCTATGGTTCCAGGCTTTTCCGCCGGTTTGTGGCGGTGGCTTCTTCACGTCTGCGCAATCCATCGATGTCCACCATTTCCTAAGTTTCATGGGAGCGATGGGCATGGAAATTGCGTTGATGGGCAGTAATGCAGTGTTGCGCATTTCCATGGATGTCATCTGTCTGTCATCTGTCAATCGTTAGCTTCGAGGGAGAAACAAGCATGATCAGCCGTCGCAATTTCCTGAAACTGTCCGCCCTGGCCGCACCCGGCGCACTGACCTACCACGATGTGTTTGCCCAGGCAGAGAGCATCGCCTTTGGTTGCCCGGTGCCGATGTCCGGCCCCTTCGCGGCCAACGGCAAGTTCGCCGACATGGGCATGAAGCTGGCCCTGCAGAAGTACGGCAAGGTGCTGGGCAAGAGCACCAGCTATACCAACCTCGACACCGAAGGCAAGCCGGCCACGGCCGTGCGCAAGATGCAGGAAACCATCGAGAAGGGCACCCGCTTCTTCGCCGGCGGCATCCTCTCCGGCGAGGCCCTGGCCATGGGCAAGGAAGCCGACAAGGCCGGTGCGGTCTTCATCACCACCGCCGGTGCCGACGAGATCACCGGCAGCGACTGCAACCGCTCCACCTTCCGCTGGTCGGTGCCGACCTTCGGTGCCATCGAGCAGACCGTGCGTCCGCTGCTGGAAAAGCTGCCCAACGCCAAGCGCTGGTACACCATCACGCCGCAGTACGTATTCGGCGAAGGTCTGCTGTCGGCGGCCAAGAACATCTTCAAGGAAAAGGGCATCGAACACGTCGGCAACAGCTACCACTCGCTGACCGAGAAGGAGTTCTCCGGCTATCTGACCAATGCCATGGCCGCCAAGCCGGACGTGCTGCTGCTGCTGAACTTCGGCTCGCAGTCCTCGGACACGCTGCGCCAGGCGGTCAGCTTCGGCATGAAGAACAACTGCACCATCCTCATGGCCTGGGCCTCGGGGCTGGAACAGTTCGAGACCCTGGGCGCGGACATCTGCGACGGCGTCTACTTCGGCGCGCAATACTGGCATGCCATCGATGCGCCCTTCAACAAGGAATTCGTCAAGCTGGTCAACGACAACCTGAAGATCGATCCCAACTACAGCCTGGCCGGTTCCTACATCTGTACCAAGATCATCCTGGACGCCATCATCAAGGCCAACAGCACCGACCCCAAGGCCGTCATTGCGGCCATGGAAGGCATGAAGTACGAGGGCCTGACCGGTACCGAGGAAATCCGCAAGGGCGACCACCAGGTGATCAAGAACTACTACCTGCTCAAGGGCAAGGCCAAATCCAAGATGGCCAACAAGAACGACTATGCGGATATCGTCTCCTCCGGCAAGTCCTTCCTGCCGCTGGAAAAGACGCAGTGCAAGCTGTGATTGAGCGGTGTGGCTGTGCCGACGTCTGGCACTCCCCTACCCGTTCGGACTGAGTAGCCGCCCTAGCGGCGTATCGAAGACGCGACACCCGGCGCAACCAGGACGGAGCGCCTTCGATACGACCCTGCAGGTCTACTCGGTCCGAACGGTGATCGAGGCATTACCGAACTTCCTTGTTCCCCTCACGAGGTTCCATGAACATCTATCTGCTGCAGATCGCCAATGGCGTAGGCATCGGCATGCTCTACTTCCTGCTGGCGGTGGGCCTGTCGATCGTCTTCGGCCTGCTGCGCTTCGTCAATTTCTCGCATGGCGCCTTCTTCCTGCTGGGCGCCTACCTGTGCTTCCAGGTCACCGACCTGGGGCTGAACTTCTGGTGGTCGCTGCTGCTGGCCCCGCTGGCCGTGGGCCTGTTCGCCTGGGTGGTGGAGCGCTTCGTGCTGCGCCACGTGTATGCACTGCCGCATCATTTCCACATCCTCTTCACGGTCGGCATGGCCCTGGTGATCCAGGAAGCGGTGATTTCCGTCTGGGGGCCGCTGGGCAACAATGTCTCCCCGCCCGACCTGCTGCAGGGGGTGGTGATGTGGAGCGGTTTCGTCTATCCCAAGTACCGGCTCTTTGTCATCGGCCTGACCGCCGTGATGGCGCTGCTGCTGTGGTGGCTGCTGGAGGGTACGCGCCTGGGGTCGATCGTGCGCGCCGGTTCGGAATCGACCGAGATGGTGTCGCTGCTGGGCCTGAACATCAACCGCATCTTCAGCCTGGTGTTTGCGCTGGGGGCGGCCACCGCCGGCCTGGCGGGCGCGCTGGCAGCGCCGATCCGGGGTGCTGACCCCTTCATGGGGGTGGAGGCGCTGGGGATTGCCTTCGTGGTGGTGGTGGTCGGCGGGCTGGGCAGCTTCTGGGGGGCGCTGATCGGCGGCATCCTGGTGGGCATCGTACAGAGCGTGATGAGCACGGTCTGGTCCGAGGGCGCACACCTGATGATCTATGTCGCCATGGCGGCCGTCATGCTGCTGCGTCCGAATGGCCTGCTGGGCCGGCCGGGCGCGGCCTGAGCTTTTCTGCACGGGAGTTTCCATGAAACAGATTGCGCATTTCCGTTACACCCTGCTGGCCGCCGCCGTGGTGCTGCTGTTGCCGCTGCTGCTCAGTTCCGGCACGCTGGCCACCGAAGTGCTGGTGTTCGCGCTGGCCGCGCTGGGCTGCAACCTGCTGCTGGGCTATACCGGACTGATGTCCTTCGGCCAGGGCATCTTCTTCGGCGTGGGCAGCTATACGGCCGGCGTGGTGCTGCTGCAGCTGAAGCTGGCGCTGCTGCCCTCGCTGGCGCTGGCCGCACTGGGCGGCGCGCTGGTGGCCTTGCTGGTGGGCTGGTTTTCGATCCGCCAGCGCGGCACCTACTTCGTGATGCTGACGCTGGCCTTCGCCCAGATGTTCTACTTCCTGGCCTATACGATGAAGGACGTCACCGGCGGTGACAACGGCCTGCTGGATATTCCGCGTCCGCCGCTGTCGCTGTTCGGCCTGACACTGCTGCCGACCACCTCGTCGTGGCAGTACTACACGGTGGTGGCCATCCTGTTCGTGCTGGTGTTCTGGCTGTTGCAGCGGGTGGTCGATTCGGTGCTGGGCAAGACCCTGCTGGCGGTGCGCGAGAACGAAGCGCGTGCCTCGGCGCTGGGCTATGACGTGCGCTTGCTGAAGCTGGCAGCCTTCGTCATCTCGGGTGCGGTCACGGGGCTGGCCGGTGGCCTGCACGCCATGATGACCGGGGTGGCGCCGCTGTCCAACATCGAGTACCACACCAGCGAGGCGATCCTGGTGATGACCGTCATCGGCGGCACCGGCAACCTGTTCGCCTCGCTGCTGGGTGCCAGCTTCTACGTGCTGGTGGGCAACTGGCTGTCGAGCCTGTGGCCGCGCTGGCTGATGCTGCTGGGCCTGCTGCTGATCGCGGTGAGCCTGTACATGCAGAAAGGCCTGTTCGGTCTGGCGATGAAGATCATCGATAGCGTACGCGGCACCAAGGCCCGGGAGGCCGAGCCGCAGGCCGCCGTCACCCAGGAGAAGCACCCATGAGCCGCCCCATCCTGCAAGCGGTCAACGTGACCAAGCGCTACGGCAAGTTCACCGCCGTCAACGGCATCACGCTCGATATCGAGGGCGGCACCGTACATTCGGTGATCGGCCCCAATGGCGCGGGCAAGACCACGCTGTTCCATACCCTGACCGGGACCACGCCCATCACCGAAGGCAGCATCCTGGTGGAGGGCGAGGAAGTGTCACACCTGCCGGGCAACCGGCGCGTGCAGAAGGGGTTGGCGCGCTCGTTCCAGGTGACCAGCCTGTTCCCCAACCTGAGCGTGCGCGAAAACCTGCGCCTCGCGGCACAGGGGCGCGCCCCGCTGGCGGCGCTCAACCCCTGGAAGCGGGCCGAGCAGTTCGAAGCCGCCTGCGCGCTGGCCGATACGCTGCTGGCGCGCCTGTCGTTGCAGGCGGTGGCCGAACGCGCCTGCGCCGAACTGTCGCACGGCCAGCAGCGCCGGCTGGAAGTGGGCATGGCCATGGCCGGGCGACCCAAGGTGATCTTCCTGGATGAGCCGACCTCGGGCATGGGCATCGACGACATCGCCGAGATGAAGCAGTTGATCCACGGCCTGCGCCACGACTATACGGTGGTGCTGATCGAACACAACATGGACATCGTGATGGACATTTCCGACCGCATCACCGTGATGCAGCTGGGCCAGATCCTGGCGCAGGGCAAGCCGGCCGAGATCCGCAACGACGAACGGGTAAGGCTGGCCTACCTGGGCAGCATGATCACCGGAGGCAAGGCATGATCCTGCAAGTACAAGACGTTCACGGCTACTATGGCAAGAGCCATATCCTGCAGGGCATCTCGCTGGAGGTCGATGCCGGCGAGGTGGTGACGCTGCTGGGGCGCAATGGCGCCGGCAAGACCACCACCCTGAAGAGCATCGTCGGCGTGGTGCCACCGGCGCAGGGACAAGTCCTGTTCGAGGGCCAGCGTATCAGTGGCCTGCCTTCGTACAAGATCGCCGCGCGCGGGGTATGCCTGGTGCCGGAGCATCGCGGCATCTTCAAGCTGCTGACCGTGGAAGAGAACCTGACCATGGCCGCGCGCAAGGAGTCGGCCTGGGGGCTGGAAGAAATCTACACCATCTTCCCGCGCCTGAAGGAGCGCCGCAGGAACGGCGGCGGCCAGCTCTCCGGTGGCGAGCAGCAGATGCTGGCCATCGCGCGGGCACTGATGACGCATCCCCGTGTGCTGATGCTGGACGAGCCGGTGGAAGGCCTGGCACCGGTGATCGTGGACGAGATCGTGGCGCAGATCAAGGAGATCAAGGCCACCGGGATGTCCATCATCCTGGTGGAGCAGAACCTGGAAGTCTGTACGCAACTGGCGGACCGCCATTACATCGTCGAACAGGGACGCATCGTCTATAGCGGCAGCAACGATGCCTTCCTGGCCGACGACCGGGTCAAGGACCGTTATCTGGGCGTCAATCTGGCGGCATGAATGACGATGGAGCGTCCTTCGATACGCCGCTGCGCGGCTACTCAGGTCGAACGGGGTGGGGATGGCTTTACGCACGCGGGGTGGCGTCCCCTCCTCCCGTTCGGCCTGAGTAGGCCGAAGGCCGTATCGAAGGATTGCCTGTGGCAAAACCAAACAAGGAATCGACAATGGACATGAAAACACAAGCCCCCACCCTGCGCGTCGATGGCGCGCGACTGTGGGATTCACTGATGGAGCTGGCCAGGATCGGCGGCACGCAAAAAGGGGGCGTGTGCCGCCTGGCGCTGACCGACCTGGACAAGCAGGGCCGTGACCTGGTCACCTCCTGGGCGCGTGCCGAGGGCATGAGCGTGGTGGTGGACCAGATCGGCAACATCTTCATGCGCCGGCCCGGCCGCAACAATGCCTTGCCGCCGGTGATGACCGGTTCCCACATCGATACCCAGCCGACCGGCGGCAAGTTCGACGGCAACTATGGCGTGCTCTCAGGCATCGAGGTGATCCGCACACTGAACCAGCACGGCATCCAGACCGAGGCGCCCATCGAGGTGGCGGTCTGGACCAACGAGGAAGGCTCGCGCTTCGTGCCGGTGATGATGGGCTCGGGCGTCTTCTGCGGCGCCTTCACGCTGGAGCATGCCTACAACGCCACCGATATCGACGGCAAGAAGGTGCGCGATGAACTGGAGCGCATCGGCTACATCGGCGACCAGGTCTGCGGTGACCATCCCATCGGCGCCTACTACGAGGCTCACATCGAACAGGGGCCGGTGCTGGAAAACGCTGACACCGTCATCGGCGTGGTGCCGGCGGTGCTGGGGCTGTCCTGGTACGACTGCACGGTGACCGGCTTCGAATCGCACGCCGGTCCGACACCGATGGAAATCCGCAAGGATGCGCTGCAGGTGTCCACGTACATCATGCAGGAGGTGGTGGCCATCGCCCACCGCTACCCGCCCTATGGCCGTGGCACGGTGGGCCAGGTGCAGGTGATGCCCAACAGCCGCAACGTGATCCCGGGGCAGGTGAAGTTTTCCATCGACCTGCGCAACGTGAGCGACGAATCGCTCAACCGCATGCATGAAGACCTGGTGGCCTACCTGGAGGCGATGCGCCAGAAGACCGGGCTGTCCATCAAGCTGGAGCGGGTGTCCTACTTCCCGCCCTGCCCCTTCCATCCGGATTGCGTGGACAATGTGCGCGCCGCCTCTGCGGCGCTGGGCTACAAGACCATGGACGTGGTCTCCGGTGCCGGCCATGACGCCATCTACGCGGCGCGCCTGGCACCGGCCGGGATGATCTTCGTGCCGTGCAAGGACGGCGTGTCCCACAACGAGATCGAGGATGCCCGCCCCGAGCACCTCGAAGCCGGCTGCAACGTGCTGCTGCAGGCCATGCTGGCCAGTGCCGGCGTGGTCAGGGATTGATGCAGGAAAGTGATCATGAAACCGAAAATCGTCATTGCACGCATGAATCACGAGACCAATACCTTCTCGCCGATTCCCACTCCCCTGGACGCCTTCGCCCCGCAATGGGACGAGGCGGCCTACCGTGACCAGAAAGGGGCGCGCACGGCCATGGGCGCCTTCCTCGATATCGCCGAGGGATTGGGCGCGGAGATCGTCACGCCGCTGGCAGCCTGGGCCAATCCCAGCGCCGCCGTGGCGGCCGATGCCTATACCGTGATGTGCGACGGCATCGTGCGGGCCATCGAGGCCGGCTGCGATGCCATCCTGCTGGACCTGCATGGCGCCATGGTGGCGGAGAACGCCGACGATGGCGAAGGCGTGCTGCTGGAACGCATCCGCCGCATCGCCCCGCATACGCCGCTGGGGGTGGCACTGGACCTGCACGGCAATGTCACGCCCAGGATGGTGGCCAATGCCGACGTGATCGTCAGCTTCAAGACCTATCCGCACGTCGATATGTACGAGACTGGCGAGCATGCCGGTCGCCTGCTGGTGGCCCTGCTGCAGGAGAAATCCCGCCCGCGCCTGGGCTGGCGCCAGGTGCCGGTGCTGTCGGCCACGCTGACCAGCAATACCTCGGCCTCGGCCATGCAGCGCGCGGTGGAGGCGGCCAAGCAGGCCGAGCAGCGGCCGGGCGTGCTGGCGGTCTCGGTGCTGGCGGGCTTCCCCCTGTCGGATTTCCATGATGCCGGCATGTCGGTGGTGGTGGTGGCCGAGAACGATGCTGCGCTGGCCGATAGCGTGGCCGACGAGATCGGCCGCCAGATCTGGGCTGAGCGCGATGATTTCGTCTATGACAGCCTGCCGCTGGCGCAATCGCTGGCGCAGGCCAGGCAGCTCGCCGAGGCAGCCGGCAGTGGTCCCGTGCTGTTGCTGGACCATAGCGACAACGTCATGTCCGGTGGCACCTGCAACACCATGGACGTACTGGAAGCGGCGCTGGCGGCCGGCCTGAAAGGCATTGCCGTCGGTCCTATCAGCGATCCCGAGGCGGTGGCGCAACTGGTTGCCGCCGGGGTCGGCGCGCAGCTCACGCTGGCGGTGGGCAACAAGGTGGCGCTGAGTGCCCAGGGCATCACCAAGGTTCCGCCGGTCTATACCGGCAAGGTGCTGGCCATCAGCGATGGCCGCTTTACCGTCACCGGACCGATCTATACCGGCTCGACGCTGCAGATGGGACGCAGCGTGCTCCTCGATATCGGTGCGGCGCGCATCGTCGTCACCGAGGAACGGGTGGAGCCCTACGACCTGGGCGTATTCACCAGCCTGGGACTGGACCCGGCACAACAGGCCTTCCTGATCCTGAAGTCGCGCATGTATTGCCGCCCGGTATTCGTGCCGATCAGCCGCGCGCTGGTGGAATGCGATTCCGACAGCGGCGGGCCGACCAGTGCCAATTTCAGGCTGTTCCCCATCAAGAAGATACGGCGTCCCATCTATCCGCTGGACGCACAGATGGACTGGTAGTGCTCCCGTCATCCCTCTGAACGTGCAGGCAGCCTGGCAGGCTGCTTGCCGTTCCGCCTGCCTGCATGCTGCAATGGCATCTCGCAACAGTCCCCCAAAAGTACATGGTGCAATCCCCGCCGCCCATGGTAGGCTGACCCGCTCTGCCCCTGGATCCTGATGACCGGGTGCGCAGACAGGGAAATCGTTTATATCTTTATTGCATCTCCGCAGCGGCGCTCACGACGACAACTATTCACCAACGCCAGCCCGTTGCGGCAACCTTGGGAGGACGACATGAAGAACCTCAAGATCGGCGTGCGCCTGAGCATCGGTTTCATTTCCTTGCTGATGCTGATGGCATTGATGGTGGGGCTGGGGGTATGGCGCCTGGGCAGCATCGGCGACGCCTCCGATGACATGACCCGCGTGGCCCTGGCCAAGGAGCGCGACTCCGTGCAATGGCATGCCGCCATCAAGGAAAACGGGGTGCGCACCCTGGCGGTGATGAAATCCGACGACGATGCCTTCCAGGCTTACTTCCAGAAACAGATCGATGCCCAGTCGGCCCAGATCAGCCAGCTGCAGAAGCGGGTCGAGGCCGCCATCGTGGACCCCGAGGAAAAACGGCTGTTTGACGAAGTGGGCAGGCTGCGGGCCGCCTATCGCGCCACGCGACAGAAGATCTTCGACATCAAGACCGCCGGTGATGATGCCGGGGCGCGCGCGATGACCGATACCACGCTCATCAAGATGATGGATGACTACGCCGACGGCGTGCTGCGCTATACCGAATTCCAGAAGAAGGCCATCGACGCGGCGGCCGCGGAGATCCATCACAACTACCGCGCCGGACGCAGCATGTTGCTGGTCCTGGGGGGCATCGAGATCGCGCTGGGGGCGCTGCTGGCCTGGGCGCTGACGCTGAGCATCACGCGGCCGCTGACGCAGGCCATCGCGGTGGCCGAGACGGTGGCCGCGGGTGACCTCACCTCACGCATCGATAGCAGCAGCCGCGACGAGACCGGCAAGCTGCTCTCCGCCCTCAAGCGCATGAATGGCAACCTGCGCGACATCGTGGCACGCGTGCGCAGCGGGACCGACACCATCACCACCGCCTCAACCCAGATCGCCACCGGCAACCTCGACCTGTCGGCCCGTACCGAGCAGCAGGCCGGCTCGCTGGAAGAAACCGCCTCGGCCATGGAACAGCTGACCTCCACCGTCAAGCAGAATGCCGACAATGCGCGCCAGGCCAATGCGCTGGCCGCGCAGGCCTCACAGGTCGCCAGCCGGGGTGGTGCGGTGGTGGATCAGGTAGTGCAGACCATGGGCGCGATCCATGCCTCCTCGCAAAAGATTGCCGACATCATCGGCGTGATCGACGGCATCGCTTTCCAGACCAATATCCTGGCGCTCAATGCGGCGGTGGAAGCGGCCCGGGCCGGTGAACAGGGACGGGGCTTTGCGGTGGTGGCCTCGGAGGTACGTTCGCTGGCGCAGCGCGCGGCAGCGGCGGCCAAGGAAATCAAGGTACTCATCGACGAGTCGGTGCAGAAGGTCGACGATGGCAGCCGCCTGGTGGAACAGGCCGGCGGCACCATGCAGGAAGTGGTGCAGAGCGTGGTGCGGGTGAGCGAGATCGTGCGCGAGATCACCCTGGCCAGCCAGGAGCAGAGCGACGGCATCGAACAGGTGAACCTGGCCATCACCCATATCGACGAGGCCACGCAGCAGAACGCGGCGCTGGTGGAAGAGGCCGCCGCTGCGGCGCGCTCCATGCAGGACCAGGCGAGCGCGCTGACGCAGGCGGTCAGCGTGTTCCGCCTGGACGCGACGGCACTGGTGGTGATCGATCAGCGCGGGACGTTGCCCTCGACCGTGGTGCGATAGAGCGTGCGACGCAGGTGCTGCGGGGTGATCGCGGCGTAGTGCTGGGTGCTGCGGTTGTCCCAGAACACCAGGTCATGCGCCTGCCAGTGGTGGGTGTAGACGTTGGCCGGGCGGGTGATGTGGGCGTGCAGTTCCTTCAGGAGGGCATCGCTTTCGTCACGCGGGATGCCGACGATGTGCGAGGTGAAGCCTTCGCTGACGAAGAGGATCTTGCGCCCGCTCTCGGGGTGGGTGATCACCACCGGATGCTCAACCGGCGGCACTTCGTCGATCTGCTGTTGCGTCAGCGGTGCGCGCCACGGCGAAAGCTTGCGCAGGCGCTCGTAGCGATAGACGTAGGAGTGCACGGCGCGCTTGCCGTCGAGCAGGGTCTTCAGCGCGGCCGGCAGGCTGTCCCAGGCGGCGGCGGTGTTGGCGTAGAGCGTGTCGCCCTGCTCGGCCGGCAGCTCCTGCGAATGCAGCAGGGCGCCCAGGCTGGGACGGGGCATATAGGAAAGGTCGGAGTGCCAGTCGGCACCGGCATCCACCAGGCCGATGGGCTTGCCGTCCTCGACCACGTTGGAGACGATCAGGATTTCCGGATGGCCGGCCAGGTGGAAGCGGTTCAGTACGTGCACCTGCAGCGGGCCGAAGCGGCGGCTGAAGTCGATGTGCTGCTCCGGCGTGATGCGCTGGTCGCGGAATACCACCACGCCGTGTTGCACCAGGGCGCTGCGGATGCGCGCCAGTTCCGGGGCGGAGACCGGCAGGTTCAGGTCGAGACCGAGGATTTCCGCGCCCAGCGGGGCGTCGAAGGGACGGATCTCGAATTGCTGTTGGGTCTGCTGCGTGCGTTCCGGTGTGGCGACCGACATGGGGGCTCCTATTGCGCTCTGGCCTGACGATCCCGGACGCGACTGCCGGGGCAGGAAAGCCCTTATTACACCCCCCGGGGCGTATACCCAGCAAGGAAGAAGAATTCATATCCTTATGCGCCGAGCGAGATACGGCATGCCGCTACAATAGCCCGGATGACACAGCGCCCGCCTTTTCCTTCACATTCCCCTGAATCTGCCCCGTCAAAAACGCGCAGGCTGCCGCCGCGCGCCGACTTCACCGGGCTGAGCGTCGAGGAAGTGGCGGCGCGCAAGCAGGCGCGTGACCAGCGCGATGCACAGATACGCGGCGTGGCCTCGGTAGCCGGGATGCGCCAGGCCATCCGCGAGGCCAGTGCCGTGCTGCCGGCGGTGCAGGCGATCCCGCGCATCGGCCCGCAGAAGACGGCGGCTTTCCGCGAGCGCGCCCGCGCCGGCCTGCCCTTCATCATGACCGGCATGGCCAGCCGCTGGCCGCTGGCGGCCATGGACATGGAGGGGCTGCGCCAGCATTTCGGGGCCTTGCCGGTACGGGCCAGGGTGGGGGACTACATCAACACCGCCTTCGCGCCGGACCGGGCCATGCAGGACATGACGCTGGTGGACTACCTGGAGCAGGCGTTGCGCGATGAGAGCGGACTTCCACCCTATCTGGGCAACCTGGAATTGCGTGCATTGAATGCGCTGTGCCACTGGCCCGGCTTCTTCGAGAAGATGGGGCCGCCACGCTTCTGGATCGGCCCGGCCGGCTGCATCACGCCGCTGCATTGCGACTATGACGACAATGTCTTTGCCCAGCTGTGGGGTCGCAAGCGGGTCTGGCTGGCACCGCCGCATCACGACCAGTATCTGTATCCGAAGGAGGCCAACGCCATCCTGTTCGGCTCGCCCTTCGATCCCGATCATCCTGACCTGGAGCGCTTTCCGCTGGCGCGCCAGGCGGCGCTGGTGTGCTGCGAGGTGCAGCCGGGGGAGATGCTCTATATCCCGGCGGGCTGGTACCACCAGGTCAGCTCACTGACGTTTTCGCTGTCCAGCAATCGCTGGGCGCGGGGGCGGCCGCTGGTGCTGTCGGGCGCATGAAAAAACCCCACGCCTGTTGCCAGGGGTGGGGTTCGTTCATGGACAGCGCAGTGCGGAAGGATCAGCCTGCCAGCTTCTTGCGCAGCAATTCGGTCAGCTGCGCCGGGTTGGCCTTGCCACGGGTGGCCTTCATGGCCTGGCCGATCAGGGCGTTGATGGCCTGCTCCTTGCCGGCGCGGAATTCGGCGACCGACTTTTCGTTGGCGGCCAGCACCTGGTCGACGATGGCTTCCAGCGCGCCGCTGTCGGAAATCTGCTTCAGGCCCTTGGCCTCGATGATGTCGTCGGCCAGGCTGTCCTTGTCGGAGCGGGCTTCCCACATGCCGGCGAAGACTTCCTTGGCGATCTTGTTGGAGATGGTGCCGTCGGCGATGCGCTTTAGCAGCAGCGCCAGTTGCGCGGCCTTGACGGGGGCGTCGGCGATGTCGGTGTCTTCGCGGTTCAGGGTCGAGGCGACGTCGCCCATGAGCCAGTTGGCGGCCGGCTTGGACTGATCCTTCCCGGCGGCGGCGACCACGGCCTCGAAGTAGGAGGCCATGCCCTTGGACTGGGTCAGCACCATGGCATCGTATTCGGGCAGGGCATAGTCGGCCACGAAGCGTTCGCGCATGGCGGCGGGCAGCTCCGGCATGGTGGTCTTGACGCGGTCGATCCACTCCTGCGAGATGGCCAGCGGCGGCAGGTCGGGGTCGGGGAAGTAGCGGTAATCCTGCGCGTCTTCCTTGCTGCGCATGGAGCGGGTTTCCTTCTTGTCCGGATCGTAGAGGCGGGTTTCCTGGACCACGGTGCCGCCGTCTTCGATCAGCTCGATCTGGCGACGTACTTCGTAGTTGATGGCCTCTTCCAGGAAGCGGAAGGAGTTCAGGTTCTTGATTTCGCAGCGGGTACCGAATTCCTTCTGGCCGACCGGGCGCACGGAGACGTTGGCGTCACAGCGGAAGGAGCCTTCCTGCATGTTGCCGTCGCAGATGCCCAGCCACACCACCAGCGAGTGCAGGGCCTTGGCGTAGCCGACGGCTTCGGCGGCGCTGCGCATTTCGGGTTCGGTGACGATTTCCAGCAGCGGCGTGCCGGCGCGGTTCAGGTCGATGCCGGTCATGCCCTGGTAGTCCTCGTGCAGGGACTTGCCGGCGTCTTCTTCCAGGTGGGCGCGGGTCAGGTTGATGGTCTTGATCTCGGTCTTGCCGTCCTTCTCGACGGCAAACGACATGGTGCCACCCTGGACCACGGGGATTTCGAACTGGCTGATCTGGTAGCCCTTGGGCAGGTCAGGGTAGAAGTAATTCTTGCGCGCGAACACCGAGCGCGGCGCGATGGTGGCGCCGATGGCCAGGCCGAACTGGATGGCGCGTTCCACGGCGCCCTTGTTCAGGACCGGCAGCACGCCGGGCAGGGCCAGGTCCACGGGGCTGGCCTGGGTGTTGGGCTCGGCGCCGAAGCGGGTCGAGCTGCCGCTGAAGATCTTGGATTGGGTCGAAAGCTGCGTGTGCGTTTCCAGACCGATGACGACTTCCCACTGCATGATGTTGTCCTTGCGAATGCTGTTGTTGGTGACGAGGGCCAGGTGATCAGGCCGGTTCGCGCAGGTGCCAGTCGGTGGCCTGCTGGAACTGGTGCGCCACGTTCAAGAGGCGCGCTTCGTCGAAGTAGTTGCCGATGATCTGCAGGCCGACCGGACGCTTGCCGTTCTTTTCGCCCTGACCGAAGCCGCAGGGAATCGACATGCCCGGCAGGCCGGCCAGGCTGGTGGAGAGCGTGAAGATGTCGGCCAGGTAGTTGGCCACCGGGTCGTCGGTCTTGTCGCCGAGGTCCCAGGCGACGGTGGGCGAGACCGGGCCCATGATGACGTCGCACTGGCGGTCCGGGCCGGCCAGGGCGCTCTGGAAGTCCTGGGCGATCAGGCGGCGGATCTTCTGGGCCTGCAGGTAGTAGGCGTCGTAGTAGCCATGCGAGAGCACGTAGGAGCCCACCAGGATGCGGCGCTTGACCTCGTCGCCGAAGCCTTCGGCGCGCGACTTCTTGTACATGTCGGCCAGGTCCTTGTAGTCGGCGGCACGGTGGCCGTAGCGCACGCCGTCGAAGCGCGACAGGTTGGACGAGGCCTCGGCCGGGGCGATCACGTAATACACGGGGATCGACAGTTCGGTCTTGGGCAGGGAGATATCGACCAGGGTGGCGCCGAGCTTTTCGAATTCGACCAGCGCGCCGCGTACGGCCGCTTCCACGTCGGCGGCCAGGCCGGCGCCGAAGAATTCCTTGGGCACGCCGATGCGCAGGCCTTGCAGGCTCTGGTTCAGCGAACGGGTGAAGTCTTCCTTGGGGCGCTGCAGGCTGGTGGAATCACGCTCGTCAAAGCCGGTCATGGCGTTCAACAGCAGGCCGCAATCCTCGGCGGTCTTGGCGATCGGGCCGCCCTGGTCCAGCGAGGAGGCGAAGGCGATCATGCCGTAGCGCGAGACGCTGCCATAGGTCGGCTTGATGCCGGTGACGCCGCACAGCGAGGCCGGCTGGCGAATCGAGCCGCCGGTGTCGGTGGCGGTGGCGGCCGGCGCCAGGCGCGCGGCCACGGCAGCGGCCGAGCCGCCCGAGGAGCCGCCGGGGATGGCGGTCTTGTCCCAGGGGTTCTTCACCGGGCCGTAGAAGGAGTTCTCGTTGCTGGAGCCCATGGCGAACTCGTCACAGTTGAGCTTGCCCAGGGTGACGGTGCCGGCGGCGTTGAACTGTTCCACCACGGTTGCGTCGAAGGGGCTCACGTAGTCCTGCAGCATGCGCGAACCGGCCGTGGTGCGCCAGTTGCGGGTGACGAAGATATCCTTGTGGGCGATCGGGATGCCGGTCAGGGGGCCGGCCTCATTGCCCGCCAGGCGGGCATCGGCGGCCTGCGCCTGGGCCAGCGTCAGGGCGCGATCCACATGCAGGAAGGCATTGAGGTCGCTGGCCTCGATGCGGTCCAGGAACAGGGTCGCCAGTTCGGTGGCGGAAATCTTGCGCGCTTGCAGTTGCGCGGACAGTTCTTTGAGGGTGAGCTTGTGCATGGAATTGGTTACGCTGCGGTCTTGCGGGCCGGCTGGGCCGGGAACGGTCAGGTTCGGTGAGGGCGCTGAGTGCGGTTGTGCGCCGCGCTTATTCGATCACCTTGGGTACCAGGTACAGGCCATCCTGGGTGGCCGGCGCCGGCTGCTGGTAGTCCTCGCGACGATTGGTCTCGGTGACCGCGTCCTCGCGCAGGCGCAGTGCCAGCATCGGCTCGATGGCGGCGATCGGGTGCGACAGCGGCTCCACGCCGGAGGTGTCGATGGCCTTCATCTGCTCCACCAGGGCAAAGATGCCATTGAGCTTTTCCAGCGTTTCACCGGCCTGGGCCTCGGTGAGCTCCAGTCGGGACAGGTTGGCGATGCGTTTGACGTCGGAAAGGGCTAGTGACATGGTCGAAAGGACGCGCCGGGCGCGCCGCATGATGTTGAAATTGGAAGACCCGTAGCCAGTGGGGCCGGGAGCGGTTTTCCGGGCCTCGGCAACGTCGGCGAGTGCGCTTGCGCGGCGACCCGGCCGGGTCATGGCATGTATCGCATGAAAAACGGCAAACCCGCGCCAGATGGCGGTCGGAAGGTCTCGCGATGCGGATATTTTTGGCGGTCCGGCTTGCTGGTTTCTCTGGAATTATAAGGTAGAATGTCGGATTAATGCCTTGCTGGCGCCTGATTTTCGCGTCGCCGCAGCATGAACGGACACCTCCCCCTATCAAAAAGCTAGGCGCCCCGTGCCGGGCGCATCAGGACAACTCATGTTTGGATTTCTCCGCAGTTACTTTTCCAACGATCTGGCGATCGACCTCGGCACCGCGAACACGCTGATCTACGCGCGCGGCCATGGCATCGTGCTGGACGAGCCTTCGGTCGTGGCGATCCGCCAGCAAGGCGGCCCCAACGGCAAGAAGACCATCCAGGCAGTCGGCAAGGAAGCAAAGCAGATGCTGGGCAAGGTGCCCGGCAACATCGAGGCGATCCGCCCGATGAAGGACGGCGTGATCGCCGATTTCACCGTCACCGAGCAGATGTTGAAGCAGTTCATCCGCATGGTGCACGACTCCAAGCTGTTCCGCCCCTCCCCCCGCATCATCATCTGCGTGCCCTGCGGTTCGACCCAGGTGGAACGCCGCGCCATCCGTGAATCGGCGCTGGGCGCCGGTGCATCCCAGGTCTACCTGATCGAGGAACCGATGGCTGCGGCCATCGGCTCGGGCCTGCCGGTCTCCGACGCCACCGGTTCGATGGTGGTGGACATCGGCGGCGGCACCACGGAAGTGGGCATCATCTCGCTGGGCGGCATGGTGTACAAGGGTTCGGTGCGTGTGGGTGGCGACAAGTTCGACGAAGCCATCGTCAACTACATCCGCCGCAACTACGGCATGCTGATCGGCGAACAGACCGCCGAAGCGATCAAGAAGGAAATCGGCTCGGCCTTCCCGGGTTCGGAAGTCAAGGAAATGGAAGTCAAGGGCCGCAACCTGTCCGAAGGTATCCCGCGCTCCTTCACCATCTCCAGCAATGAAATCCTGGAAGCCCTGACCGATCCGCTGAACAACATCGTTTCGGCCGTGAAGAACGCGCTGGAACAGACCCCGCCGGAACTGGGCGCCGACATCGCCGAAAAGGGCATGATGCTCACCGGCGGCGGCGCGCTGCTGCGCGACCTGGATCGCCTGCTGATGGAAGAAACCGGCCTGCCGGTGATCGTCGCCGAAGACCCGCTGACCTGCGTGGTGCGCGGCTCGGGCATGGCGCTGGACCGCATGGACAAGCTGGGTTCGATCTTCTCGGCCGAGTAATCCGGCATGACCCACGGCCGGCCCTGCAATTTCAGGCCCGGCCGGCAACTGGCAGTATCAGCACGAACCGGCGGCGATGTACCGCCGGATGAGCGGGGAACCGATACGTTCGATATGACGCAGTCCACACCGACTTGTCACGCCTTGCGCACCCCATGTGCGCATCCGGGGCAGGCACGGCTGGCGCTGGGTCGGGTGAACGCCTCGGCTCCCCTTTTTGTTATCGTTTTCGACGCAGGAAGTGAGTTCTCCGCCTGCAGACGGCCGCGCCACGCGGCCCTGCCGGCGGCCTGACGCCATGGAAATCCCACCACTCTTCAAGCAGGGCGCCTCGGCCCGGGTGCGCGTGACCGTCTTCGCATTGCTGTCGGTCGTGATGCTGGTGGTCGACGCCCGCATGCACGTACTGGGTACGCTGCGCCAGGCGCTGGGCACCGCGCTCTATCCGTTCCAGACGGTGGCCATGATCCCGCGCGATGCCATCACCAATTCGAGCGACTATTTTTCCTCGATGGCCTCGCTGCAGCGGGAAAACCACGAGCTGCGCCAGCAACAGATCGTCAATGCCCAGCTGATGCAGCAGGAGCGCCTGCTGGCGGCGGAAAACGCCCAGTTGCGCAAGCTCCTGGACATGCAGCAGAAGGTGCCGGTCAAGTCCATCGTCGGCGAAATCCTGTACGACGCCCGTGACCCGTTTACCCGCAAGATCATCCTCAACCGTGGTTCACAGCAGGGCGTGACGGCGGGCCAGCCGGTGATCGACGAGGTCGGCATCGTGGGCCAGGTGACGCGGGTGTTCCCGTTCACCTCGGAGGTCACGCTGCTGACCGACAAGGACCAGGCCATCCCGGTCCAGGTCCTGCGCAATGGCCTGCGTAGCGTGGCCTACGGCCGTGGCCAGACCGGCGCGCTGGATCTGCGCTTCATGCCGGCCAATGCCGATATCCAGAAGGGTGACGTGCTGGTGACCTCGGGCATCGACGGCGTCTATCCGCCGGGCCTGTCGGTGGCCAGCGTGGCGCTGGTGGAGACGCGCTCGGCCGATTCCTTTGCCCGCATCGTCTGCCGCCCCCTGGCCGGTATCGACCGCCACCGCCAGCTGCTGATCCTGCTGGTGGAAAAGAACCTGCCGCCGCGCCCGGAACCGGACGTCATCGACGAAAAATCGGCCAAGCTGTTCAAGCGCCGCCTGCGTGACAGTACCCGCGACAACAGCGCCGACGAGGCCAATGCCACGCCCAAGGACAAGGCGGCCGAGGAACGCAAGGGCAGCGCCGATGCCACGGCGCCGGCCAAGCCTGCCGCCCCGGCCGCTGCCGCCACCCCTGCCGCGCCCACCGGCGCCAAGCCGGCTGCCAAGGAATCCGCACGATGAACAATCAATACATCCTCCTGCCGGCCAGTCCGCTGTTCATCGCGTTCAGCCTGATCGTGGCCTTCGTGCTCAACCTCATGCCCTGGGGGCAGATGGTGGGCGTGCCGGACTTCGTGGCACTGGCACTGGTGTTCTGGAACATCCACCAGCCGCGCAAGGTCGGCATCAGCGTGGCCTTCCTGATGGGCCTGCTGATGGACGTCAACGAAGCCACCCTGCTGGGCGAGAACGCGCTGGCCTATACCCTGCTGTCCTACTTCGCCATCATGATCCACCGCCGGGTGCTGTGGTTCCCGCTGCGCACGCAGGCGCTGCACGTGCTGCCGCTGATGCTGCTGGCACAGGCGGTGCAACTGGTGATCCAGCTGCTGGTCACCGGCAAGTCGCCGGACTGGTTCTACTTCAGCGAAAGTCTGGTGTCGGCCCTGCTGTGGCCGGTGGTCAGCCTGCTGCTGCTGGCGCCGCAGCGCCGCGCCGTGAATCGCGACGAGAATCGCCCCATCTGAGGGGCCGGGTGCAAGCAGCATGACCGAATTCAAGAATACCGCGCATGAGCTGAGGCTGTTCCGCATGCGCCTGCTGGCGGCCAGCGTGCTGGTGCTGGTCTGCTTCAGCCTGCTGCTGGCGCGTTTTCTGTGGCTGCAGGTGGTGCGCCACGATGCCTACGCCGCCCAGGCCGAGGAAAACCGCATCTCGGTGGTGCCCATCGTGCCCAATCGCGGCCTGATCCTGGACCGCAACGGCGTAGTGCTGGCGCGCAACTATTCGGCCTACACGCTGGAAATCACCCCCTCCAAGATCAAGACCAACATCGATGACCTGATCGACGAGCTGGGCACGATCGTGGAAATCCAGCCGCGCGACCGGCGTCGCTTCCGGCGCCTGCAGGAAGAGTCCAAGAACTTCGAAAGCGTGCCCATCCGCACCCGCCTGACCGACGAGGAAGTGGCCAAGTTCACGGCCCAGCGCTATCGCTTTCCCGGGGTGGAGGTACAGGCCCGCCTGTTCCGTCAGTATCCGTACGGCAAGACTGCTGCCCACGTGATCGGCTACATCGGCCGCATCAGCCAGCGCGATGCCGAGCGCATCGCCGACTCCGACGATGAAGCCAACTACAACGGCACCGACTACATCGGCAAGGAAGGCCTGGAAAAAAGCTACGAAAGCCAGCTGCACGGCACCACTGGCTACGAGGAAGTGGAAATCTCGGCCAGTGGCCGGGCGGTGCGCTCGCTCTCGCGCACCCCGGCCACGCCCGGCAAGAACCTGATCCTGTCCATCGACATCGAGCTGCAGAAGGTGGTGGAAGAAGCCTTCGGCGACCAGAAGGGTGCGCTGGTGGCGATCAACCCGGCCACGGGCGACATCCTGGCCTATGTCTCGCAGCCCTCCTATGATCCCAACCTGTTCGTGGAAGGCATCGACCAGCAAAGCTGGGACGAGCTCAACAAGTCGCCCGACCGGCCGCTGCTGAACCGCCCGCTGTCGGGGGTCTATTCACCCGGTTCGACCTACAAGCCATTCATGGCGCTGGCCGCGCTGGAGCTGGGCAAGCGTCGCCCCCAGGACGCCATCCGCGACCCGGGCTATTTCATCCTGGGCAACCACCGTTTCCGCGATGACAAGGAAGGCGGCCATGGCATCGTCGACATGTATCGCTCGGTGGTGGTCTCCTGCGACACCTACTACTACATGCTGGCCAACGACATGGGGGTCAACGCCATCCATGACTTCATGAAGCCCTTCGGCTTCGGCCAGATCACCGGCATCGACCTGGAACACGAGAAGCGCGGCATCCTGCCCTCCACCGAGTGGAAACGCAACGCCTTCCGCAAACCCGAGCAGAAGCGCTGGATTGCCGGCGATACGGTGTCGCTGGGCATCGGCCAGGGCTACAACAGCTTCACGCCGCTGCAGATGGCCCAGGCCACCGCCATCCTGGCCAACAATGGCGTGGTGATGAAGCCCCACCTGGTCAAGATCATCGAGGATGGCGTGACCCATGAGCGCACCGAGACCGTGCCCAAGGAAAGCTACCGCATCCCGCTGAAGCAGGAAAACATCGACTTCATCAAGCGCGCCATGGTCGGCGTGGTCAAGGAAGGCACCGGCGCGGCCGCCTTCCGTGGCGCCCCCTACGACTCGGGCGGCAAGACCGGTACGGCGCAGGTGGTCAACATCGCCAAGAACCAGAAGTATGATTCGAAGAAGCTCTCCCGCATCTACCACGACAACGGCCTGTACATCGGCTTTGCGCCGGCCGACGCGCCGCGCATCGCGATTGCGGCGGTGGTCGAGAACGGCGGCTGGGGTGCCGGCGTGGCCGCACCGCTGGTGCGCAAGGCCATGGATTACTTCATGCTGGGCAAGCGCCCCAATGAGCCGATCAAGTCGGTCGCACCCGAGGCGGTGAGCCCGGATACCCCGGTCGAGGGGCCCGTCTCCGAGGACAGCGGCGGCAGCAATACGCCCACGGTCCAGCCGGACGTGCAGGAATGAAGCCGGGTCGCCCTGGCACCCTACGCCTGCGCGCGGGTTCCGCCGGCGCGCAAGGTCTGACATCGCAACAACGCAGCAAGCACCAGGAGCCGGCATGAGCCTGCAACGTCCGCCCCTTTGGCAAATCATCAAGCCGCACCTGACGGTGTTCGACGGCGCGCTGTCGCTGATCGTCTTCCTGATCCTGTCGGTAGGCATCGTCACCCTGTATTCGGCAGGGATGAACTTCCCTGGCCGGGTCGAGGACCAGTTGCGCAATATCCTGGTGGCCTTCATCGTCATGTGGGCTGCGGCCAACGTCTCCCCGCAACTGCTGCTGCGGCTGGCGGTGCCGGTCTATACGGTGGGGGTGACGCTGCTGATCGCGGTGGCGCTGTTCGGCATCATCAAGAAGGGTTCACGTCGCTGGCTCAATATCGGCATGGTGGTGCAGCCCTCGGAAATCATGAAGATCGCCATGCCACTGATGCTGGCCTGGTATTTCCAGAAGCGGGAGGGCATGCTGCGCTGGGATGCCTTCGTGGTGGCGGCGATCCTGCTGCTGATCCCGGGCTTCCTGATCATCCGCCAGCCCGACCTGGGGACTGGCCTGCTGGTGCTGGCGGCCGGCTTCTACGTGATCTTCTTCGCCGGACTGCCGTGGAAGATCCTGCTGGGCCTGTTCGTGGCCGGTGCGGCCAGCCTGCCGGTGGTGTGGTCCTTCATGCACGATTACCAGCGCCAGCGGGTGATGATGCTCATCGACCCGACCTCGGACCCGCTGGGCAAGGGCTTCCACATCATCCAGTCCACCATCGCCATCGGCTCCGGCGGGGTGAGCGGCAAGGGCTGGCTGATGGGGACGCAGACGCACCTGGAATTCATCCCTGAACGGACCACCGACTTCATCTTCTCGGTCTATTCCGAGGAGTTCGGGCTGATCGGCAATGTCGTCCTGCTGGTGCTGTACCTGCTGCTGATCGGGCGCGGACTGATGATCACCGCCAATGCCCCGACGCTCTTCACGCGTCTGCTGGGCGGGGCCATCACGATGATCTTCTTCACCTATGCCTTCGTGAACATGGGCATGGTCAGCGGCATCCTGCCGGTGGTGGGGGTGCCGCTGCCCTTCATGAGCTATGGCGGTACGGCCCTGGTGACGCTGGGGCTGGGAGCAGGCATCCTCATGAGCATCCAGCGCCATCGCAAGCTGGTCCAGAGCTGAGCGGGCCGCGTGGATACCCTTGTCCAGGGGACAAGTCCGGCAAGATCCGTGAACTTGCAGCACTGACGAGTTGTCAGCCTCGGTGCATTGCACTCTGGTATCGTTGCGAACATTCCGGCCGGGACAGGCATCACCAGGCCCGGCGCATCGACTGTTGACCAAGGACAGGCTATGGGAACACCCACTCTAGAACATCACCACCGCCTCGCCCCCTGGGGCCAGGCCCTGCGCTGGGGCGCCTTGCTGCTGCCGCTGTTGCTGGCGGCCTGCGGCACTACCCAGCAGGCACCGCGCCAGACCGCGCAGGCGCCCTCGACACCGGTCAAGGCCGGCAGCAGCCGTCCGGCCAACGTTCCGGCACTGCCGGCAGCAGGCTCGGGACGCGGCGGCTACTACAAGGACGATGGCCCGGGCGACCACATCCCCGACGGCCTGCTCGACGTGGCCGACGCCGAACCGCAGGTGGAGCCGGTCTCGCGGGCGGCCAGCCGGCCCTATGCCGTGTTCGGCAAGACCTACGTGCCCATTACGGACAGCAACCAGCCTTTCATCCAGCGCGGCATCGGCAGCTGGTACGGCAAGAAATTCCATGGCCAGAAGACGTCCTCGGGCGAGCTTTACGACATGTACAAGATGACGGCCGCGCACCCCACGCTGCCCATTCCTTCCTATGCACGGGTCACCAATCTGAAGACCGGCAAGCAGGTCATCGTGCGCATCAATGATCGCGGCCCCTTCCACTCCAGCCGCATCATCGACCTGTCCTACACGGCGGCGCTGAAACTGGGTTATCTGGGCAGCGGCAGCAGTGAGCTGGAAGTCGAACGCATCCTGCCTGAAGAAGCACAGCGGATGGCCGATGCGCGCCGTAACGGCAGCACGCTGGCGGTCGCCGATCCGATCAACCGGGCCGCCGATAATGGTGCCGGCGTTTCCACCGGCGCGGTCGAAATCAATACCGTGAGCGCACAAGGCCTGCCGCCCCAGCCCACCGTGGCAGCAGTGCAGCCGATCAATGCCAGCACCAGCAGTGCGGCCAGTGGCGCCGGCCTGGCCGGCGGCGGCGGCATCATCAACGCCGTGGCCAGCGGTTCGGCACCCTCCCCGGCGATGCCGCAGGCGGTACCGCTGACGGCGGGTTATTACCTTCAGTTCGGCGCCTATTCGCAAGAAGCCAATGCGCTGGTGGCGCGCGACAAGCTGCTGCCCAGCCTCTCCGGCATCGTCGACAGCATGCAGGCGGTGCAGGTCAACGGCTTGTATCGCCTGTATGCCGGTCCCTATCCGACCCGGCCGGCGGCCCAGAATGCGGCCATGCTGGTACGCCAGCGCAGTGCCGGCACACCCTTCATCGTGGAGCGCTAGGGCGTCCTCACTGCCCTTCCTGATCATCCGCTTGTGCGTCCTGCCTCAGTTGCAGGGCGCGTTCATACAGGGCGTTCTTCTTCTGGCCGGTGATCTGCGCGGCCAGGGCGGCGGCCTGCTTCAACGGGAGCTCTTCCAGCAGGATGCGCAGGACGCGCTCGCCCTCGGCATCCTCGTCACCGGCCGGCGGCGCCCCTTCCAGCAAGACCACGAACTCGCCGCGCTGGCGGTTGGCGTCCTGCTCCAGCCAGGCCGGTGCCTCGCCCAACGGGCAGCGATGGATATCCTCGAACAGCTTGGTCAGCTCGCGCGCCAGCACCACCTGGCGCTGCGGGCCGAACACCTGCAGCATGGACTGCACGGTCTCGACGATGCGGTGCGGGGCTTCATAGAACACCAGCGCCGCCTGCAAGGCGGTGAGCTCCTGCAGGGCGGTCTCGCGCTGGCGGGTCTTGCTGGGCAAGAAGCCCACGAAATGGAAGCGCGCATCGGTCAGGCCCGCGGCCGACAGCGCGGTGATCGCCGCCGATGCCCCGGGCAAGGGAATCACCCGGAACCCGGCGGCCAGCACCGCATCAACCACCTTGGCACCGGGGTCGGAGACGGCGGGCGTACCGGCGTCCGACACCAATGCCACCCGCTGCCCGGCGCGCAGGCGCTCGATGATCTTGTCGGCGGCTTCGCGCTCGTTGTGTTCGTGGGTGGCCAGCAAGGGGCGCGACAGACCATAGCGCTGCAGCAACTGGCTGGTGTTGCGCGTATCCTCGCAGGCCACCGCATCGGCGATGCCCAGCAGGTGCAGGCCGCGCAGGCTGATGTCGCAGACATTCCCGATGGGCGTGGCCAGCACATATAATGCCGACACCGGATAGGTTTGCTGGGCGGCATCCTGCAGGATGGAGGCAGCTACGCTGGAATTCTGATTCATTGGAGGAGGCGGGATGTTCACAGGTTCGAAGAAAATGACCGCATGCGCGGCCCTGCTGGCCGGTTTGCTGGCCCCCTGGATGGTGGCGCTGCCGGCCGCAGCAGCCGACAGTGTACCTCTGCTGGCGCAGGCCGCTACCCCTGCGCTGCCCTCGGCCACCTCCGACCCGGCCCCGCTGGCACTGCCGCCGGGGACCTCGCCGGAGATGCAGTCGGCCGCCAACGGCCCATCCATGGCACCACCAGCCGCCGCCCCGATCCGCATGGCCTTGCTGCTGCCCTCCCGTACCGGCGCCTTCGGGGCCGCTGCAGATGCAGTGCGCACCGGCTTCCTGACGGCCTATTCGCGCCAGAAGGAAAACATCCAGCTGGCCATCGTCGAGACCGGTGATTCGGCCCCGGACATGCAGCGCGCCTATGATGAAGCGTCCGGCAAGTACGACATCGTGGTCGGCCCGCTCTCGCGCAGCGCCGTCACCGCCGTGGCCCAGAGCGGTCGCGTGAGCAAGCCCACCGTCGCCCTGGCGCAGCCGGACATGAATGGCGAGGCCGACCTGCAACTGCCGGCGCAGATGCTGGCCGTGGGCCTGTCCATCGACGAAGAGGCACGCCAGGTCGCCAACTGGGTGGAAAAGGAAAAGGCACCGGGCAAGATCTTCGCCATCTCGACCAACATCGCCTGGCAAAAGCGCGCCGCCCGCTCCTTCCAGCTGCGCGCCCGCCAGCTCGGCCTGCAGGTCGAGACGCTGGAATTGAGCACCCCCGCCAATGCCCTCTCGGCACCGGGCCTGGCGCAACTGGCCAAGCGCGTGGAGCAGGAGAAACCGGCCCTGATCTTCGTCGCCCTGGATGCGGCGCAGACCGTGCAACTGCGTAGCGCTGTGGGCAACGAGCTGCCGCTGTACGGCACCTCGCAGATCAATCCCTACACCCTCAAGCGTGACAACCCCAACGACAAGCTGCCCGAGCTCGATGGGGTGCGCCTGGTCGACATCCCCTGGCAACTGCAGCCCGACAACGTGGCGGTAGCGCGCTATCCGCGCCCGGCGGTCAACGACAATGAACGTCCCAGCCCGGACCTGGCGCGCCTGTATGCACTGGGCATCGATGCCTACCGGGTCGCCTACGGCATCGCGCAGCGGCAATCGGGCTTCGATATCGATGGCGTCACCGGACGCCTGACGGTGAACATGATCGGCGGCGGCACCACCTATTTCCAGCGCCAGGAGACCCAAGCGGTCTATCAGGATGGCTGGCCGGTGCCGATGGCGGACCAGTACTGACGCCGCCATGGCCCTGCGCGACCTGTTGCGGCGCACCGCACGCCAGCGTACCGGCGACGCGGCCGAGGACCAGGCCCTGGACCATCTGCAACGCCAGGGCCTGCGCCTGGTGGAGCGCAATTTCCGCTGCAAGGGCGGCGAAATCGACCTGATCCTGCAGGACGGTGCCACGGTGGTCTTCGTGGAAGTGCGATCGCGCGCCAGTGCGGCCTTCGGTGGCGCGGCGGCCAGTATCACGCCGGCCAAGCAGCGACGGCTGCTGCTGGCGGCCCAGGTCTGGCTGCAAGGCCAGCGGGAGCTGCCGGCCTGCCGTTTCGACGTGATCGCAGTCGAAGGCGGCCAGTTGCAGTGGCTGCGCAACGTCATCGAGGCCTGAGCAAGCGATTTGCAGCACGCCGGAGCTGGCGTATCATGTGCCACCGAATTCCTGAAACTTCTCTTTACCAATTGCACAGACTTGGCCCCGTTCAGGTCCTCTATAATCGCAGCCACTATGACAAATCCCCGTATCCTCGCCCATTTCCAGGAAAGCGCTGACCTGAAATTGAAGGCCGCCAGTGTCCTGGCGCAACCGATTGAACAGGCGACTGAACTTATGTTCACCGCGCTGTCGAATGGCAACAAGATTCTTGCCTGCGGCAATGGTGGATCGGCTGCCGACAGCCAGCACTTTGCGGCCGAACTGGTGGGACGCTTCGAACGTGAACGCCTGCCGCTGCCGGCCCTGGCCCTGACCACCGACACCTCCATCCTGACCGCGGTGGGCAACGATTACAGCTACCAGGAAATCTTCTCGAAGCAGGTCCAGGCCTTCGGCCAGGCGGGTGACATCCTGCTGGCTTTCTCGACCTCGGGTAATTCGGGCAATATCCTGGCCGCCATCGAAGTGGCCCACGAGCGCGACATGCGCGTGGTGGCGCTTACCGGCAAGGGCGGCGGCAAGATCGGCAAGATCCTGACCGATGCCGATGTCCATATCTGTGTGCCGCATGACCGCACCGCGCGCATCCAGGAGGTGCATCTGGTATCCCTGCACTGCATTTGCGACGGTATCGACGTCGCGCTTTTTGGAGATGATGCGAATGAGTGATGCACGATCGTTGTTCACACGGCTGCGCCGCCCGCTGGCGGCAGTCGCATTGGGCGGCATGCTGGCCCTGAGCCTGCAGGGTTGTTTCGCGGTATTGGCCGGCGGTGCGCTGGCCACCACCTTCGCCGCCACCGACCGCCGTACCCTGGGCGCGCAAACGGAGGACAAATCGATCGTGGTCAAGGGCGAAGCCCGCATTCCCGAAGTGGTGGCTGCGGGTTCTCACGTCAACGTGACTTCCTTCAACCGCAAGGTGCTGCTGTCCGGCGAGGTGCCTGACGAGGCATCCAAGGCTGCCGCCGAGCGCGAGATCAAGAGTTTCCAGAACGTCGACACCGTCTATAACGAACTGCAGGTGGGCCCGTCCTCCAGCTTCGGTTCGCGCTCCAGCGATGCGCTCATCACCAGCAAGGTGCTGGCCAGCCTGGTGGATGACAAGTCGCTCTATTCCAGCGCCTTCAAGATCACGACCGAACGTGGCATCGTCTACATGATGGGCCGCGTGACCCAGCGCGAAGGCCAGCGCGCCGCCAAGATCGCCAGCGGCGTGTCGGATGTGACCAAGGTCGTCACGCTGTTCGAATACATCAGCGAAGAAGAGCTGCAGGACTACCAGCGCAAGCCGGCCAGCGAGAACAAGTCCACAAGCTGATCGGCCATCGCTGATCGCCTCTGATGCAAGTCAAACCGCCGGCCCGTCCGGCGGTTTCCAATTGCAAGTCAAACCGCCGGCCCGTCCGGCGGTTTCCAATTGGCACGCAGCCCGCAGGATCGGGCGGTGCGGTCTATAATGGCCGGATAAGTGACCGGGGCCATGCCCCTCCCTCGAATCCGGAATGCGGAGTTTTCCATGCAAGCACAGGCAAATGCGCCCAAACGCGGCCTCATGATCAAGCTGGTTACCCTGGTCGGGGTGGCCGCCATCGCCGCCTTCGCCTACTTCAAGGTCAATGCCGGCAACGCCGCGCCCGATGTCACCTTCACCAAGCTCGATGGCCAGCAGGTGGCCCTCAAGGACCTGCGCGGCAAGGTGGTGATGGTCAACTTCTGGGCCACCAGCTGCACCACCTGCGTGGGCGAGATGCCGCAGATGATCGAGACCTACAACAAGTTCAAGGATCGCGGCCTGGACTTCGTGGCCGTGGCCATGAGCTATGACCCGCCCAACTACGTGGTGAACTACACCGAGACCCGCAAGCTGCCCTTCAAGGTCGCCCTCGACCCGCAGGATAAGCTGGCCAAGGCCTTCGGCGACGTCAAGCTGACCCCGACCACCTTCGTCATCGGCAAGGACGGCAACATCATCAAGCGCTATGTCGGCGAGCCGCAGTTCGCTGAATTGCATCAGCTGCTGGAGAAAGCCCTGGCAGCAGCCTGAGCGCGCTTCACTCCTCCGAAAAAGCCGACCATGTGTCGGCTTTTTTAATTCCGCCGAACAACTCCAAGGAACATCCCCTCTACCCAGGAAGTCCAAATGGTTCACCTTGTCGGCATGACAAGCGATTTGTCATCGTTCCGCTGCGGCCCAGCCGTGCTGAACAGTCATGCCTGCCCAATGACCGAGAACATAACAGGAGGCTGCAATGAGATTCCGGACCGTTTTCCTGATCGTGCTGCTGGCGCTGGTCGCCATCTTCGCCGCCGTCAACTGGACGGCCTTCACGGCCACCACCACCCTCTCGCTGATCTACACCGAGTTCCAGGCCCCCTTGGGTGCGGTGATGCTGGCAGTGGTGGTCGTGCTGACGGCCTTCTTCCTGCTCTACATCCTGGCCCTGCAGACCAGCGTGATGCTGGAGAGCCGGCGCCTGACCAAGCAGCTGGAAGCCCAGCGCACCCTGGCCGACCAGGCCGAGCATTCGCGCTTCAACGACCTGCGCGGCTACCTGAAGACCGAGCTGGAGCAGTTGCAGCGCCGCCAGACCGAACAACAGACCCTGCTGGCGCAGCGCCTGGATGCATTGCAGCGCGACATCCACCATCGGGTGGAGCAGACCGAGAATGCCGTGGCCGCCCAGGTCGGCGAACTTGACGACCGGCTGCAGCGCCAGCAGGTGGCGGGTGTGATCAAGCCGCTGTAATCTGTCGCCAGCAAAACAAAAAGGCTGCATCAACGAAGATGCAGCCTTTTTTCATCTTTTGACGCTTTTTGGTGCAGCTTAGACGCCGTAACGCGTGCGGTAGGCCGCCACGGCATCCTTGTGCTGGGTCAGGCGCGCATCGCCACCGGTGGAGATGTACTCGAACAGGTCATCCAGGTTGCCGATGGAAATGACCGGCATGCCATATTCGCGCGCCACTTCCTGCACGGCCGACAGTTCGGACAGCGCGCCATCCTTGCCCGAGCGCTCCATGCGGTCCAGTGCGATCAGCACCGCACAGGGGGTGGCGCCGGCGGCGCGGATCATGTCCACCGATTCACGCACCGAGGTGCCGGCCGAGATCACGTCGTCGATGATGACGACCTTGCCCTGCAGCTTGGCGCCGACGATGGTGCCGCCTTCGCCGTGGTCCTTGGCTTCCTTGCGGTTGAAGGCGAACGGCACGTTGCGTCCCATGCCGGCCAGCGCCACGGCGGTGGCCGACGCCAGGGTGATGCCCTTGTAGGCGGGACCGAACAACATGTCATATTCGATGCCGGAATCCTGCAGGGTCTGGGCGTAGAAACGCGCCACCTGGGCCAGCGTCGCGCCTTCGCTGAACAGACCGGCGTTGAAGAAGTAAGGCGAGGTACGACCTGCCTTGGTGACGAATTCGCCAAAGCGCAGCACGCCGGCCGACACCGCGAATTCAATGAATTCCTGTCTCAAGTTGCTCACAATGCATTTCCCGGGAAGAGTCAAAACGGAAGGGCCGGCCTGCCCGCTTGCCACAAGGCAAGGCGAGGGAGGTGGCGAAGCCTTCATCAGGCCGCCATTTTAAATGATTCATCCTATCGGTTATGCTACCGGCCTGATTGAACACTCTCCCGCAGCAAGCAAACAGGAATCCCATGCCAAAAATCGTCTCCGCCAACCTCAACGGAATCCGCTCGGCCGCCAAGAAGGGCTTCTTCGAATGGCTGCAGAAGGAAGCGCCGGACTTCGTCTGCGTGCAGGAACTGAAGGCCCAGGCGGCCGACATGACCGATGAATTCCTGGCCCCGGCCGGTTATGTCGGGCATTTCCACTATGCCCAGAAAAAAGGCTACTCGGGCGTGGGCGTCTACAGCCGCCGCCAGCCGGATTCGGTGCGCATCGGCTTCGGCAATACCGAGTTCGATGACGAAGGCCGCTATGTGGAATGCGACTATGGCGACCTCACCGTGATTTCGCTCTACGCACCCTCGGGCTCGTCCAGCGAGGAACGCCAGGAAGCCAAGTTCCGCTTCATGGAAGCCTTCCTGCCGCACCTGATGGACCTGGAAAAGAGCGGCCGCGAAGTCGTCATCTGCGGCGACTGGAACATCGCCCACAAGGAAATCGACCTGAAGAACTGGAAGAGCAACCAGAAGAATTCCGGCTTCCTGCCGGAGGAGCGCGCCTGGATGACGCGCATCTTCGACCAGCTGGGCCTGGTGGACGTGTACCGCCGCCTGCATCCCGAGACCACCGGCGAGGCCTATACCTGGTGGAGCAATCGCGGCCAGGCCTGGGCCAACAACGTGGGGTGGCGTATCGATTACCACGTCTCCACGCCGGGCATTGCCGCCAAGGCAGTGAGCGCGGCGATCTACAAGGAGCAGCGCTTTTCCGACCACGCGCCGTTGACGGTGGTCTACGGCGACTGAACAACCACTGACCAAACTCCCACCCCCCGTTCGGACTGAGTAGGCCCGCAGGGCCGTATCGAAGGCGCTCCGTGGACAGTAGTTCGGCGCGTCTTCGATACGCGGCCGCGCCGCTACTCAGTCCGAACGGAAGGTGGGTGAAGAATCCTGCATAAAAAACAAAAGGCCTCGCACAGTGAAGTGCGAGGCCTTTGTCGTTTTCCGCCGATGGAAATCAGGCGTCCGGTGCTGCCGCCTTCTTCGGGGTGGCCTTGCGCAGTGCCGGCTTCTTGGCCGCTGCTGGCTTGGCTGCCGCCTTGGTCTTGGTGGCCGTGGTCTTGGTCGCCGTCTTCCTGGCGGCTGGCTTGGCTACCGCCTCATCCGCACCATCACCGGCTTCGGCTGCAGCAGCCTTGCCCTTGGCCGGCGCCTTGGCCTTGCGTTCCTCGAACTCGAAGCTGATCTTGCCGTCCTTGCCGCGGACCAGGAAGGCCTTGAACGGCCGGCGGGTACGCTGCGAGATGAAGCCCGGCAGCAGGTCGGTCTTGCCGTCGTTCAAGAGCTTGGCCATCTGCTCGGGCAGGATTTCCTGTTGCAGGATGATGCGGCTGCTGCGGAAGTCGCAGGCCTTGGGCTTGGCCACGGTCTTTTCGCAGACATAGGCCAGGCCCATCTCGTAGACGCCGCTGCCGCACTTGGGGCAGGCGCCCAGCGGGGTCTGCTCGCTGAAGTCGACCGGCTCGCCGCCCTCGCCATCGGCCTGGTCCTGGCCGAAGTCGAATTCCAGCTTGAAGTTCTTGATCTCTTCGTCGCGCGAAATCTTCAGGATGGCCGCAAACGGACGGCCCATCTTGGAGCGGAAACCCTGCAGCGGGCCGATGGTGCGGTTCTGCAGCAGTTCTTCCACTTCGGCGATCTCGAACTGACGACCACCAGGCACCTTGCTCATCGAGAATTCGCACTTGGTGCAGGCGAAGCGACGATAGTTTTCCTTCACCACGCCACCGCAATTGGGGCAAGGCGTCTGCAGGGTCGCGTAGTCGCCGGGGATGGTGTCGTTGTCGTATTCCTTGGCGCGCTTGACGATGATCTGGGTCATCTGCGCGATCTCGCGCATGAACTCGTCACGGCTGATCTTGCCGCGCTCCATCTGGGCCAGCTTGTGTTCCCACTCGCCGGTCAGTTCCGGTTCGGTCAGTTCATCCACACCCAGGCCGTGCAGCAGCGTCATCAGCTGGAAGGCCTTGGCGGTGGGCATCATCTCGCGGCCTTCGCGCAGCAGGTACTTTTCGTTCAGCAGGCCTTCGATGATGGCCGCACGCGTGGCTGGCGTACCCAGGCCCTTGCCGGCCATGGCCTCGCGCAATTCGTCCGAATCCACCAGCTTGCCCGCACCTTCCATGGCCGACAGCAGCGTGGCTTCGGTATAGCGGGCGGGCGGCTTGGTGACCAGGCCGTTGGCCGTCACCTTGTCGGTCTTGACCTTCTCGCCCTGGGCCACGGCGACCAGATTGCCGCCGCCTTCCTTGTCCTTGTCGTCTTCCTCGACCTGCTTGCCGTAGATGGCCAGCCAGCCGGGGTTGATCATGACCTTGCCTTCGCTCTTGAACTGGTGTCCCGACACTTCCGTGAAGCGGGTGGTCACCTGGAACTCGGCCGGCGGGAAGAACACCGCCATGAAGCGGCGCGTCACCAGGTCATAGAGCTTCTGTTCCGGCTCCGACAGGTTCTTGGGCACCTGGGTGGTCGGGATGATGGCGAAGTGGTCGCTGATCTTGGTGTTGTCGAAGATGCGCTTGTTGGGCTTGACCCAGCCTTGCTTGAGGATCTGCTTGGAGAACTGGTGGTAGTTGTTGTTCTCCGCCAGCGCCTCCATCGTGTCCTTGACGGTGTTGATGTAGTCCTCGGGCAGGTGGCGCGAATCGGTACGCGGGTAGGTCAGCACCTTGTGCTTTTCATACAGCGCCTGGGCCAGGCCCAGGGTGTTCTTGGCCGAGAAGCCGAAGCGCGAGTTGGCTTCTCGCTGCAGGCTGGTCAGGTCGAACAGGCCCGGCGACATCTGCGTGGTCGGCTTGGATTCCTCGGTGACATTGCCCTGCTTGTCGCGGCAGGCGGCCACGATGGAATCAGCAGCGGCACGGCTCCACAGGCGCTCGGGGCGCTTCTCGGGGTCGTTCTCGTCCTTCTTGTGGCCCTTGTCCAGCCAGCGGCCCTTGTAGATGCCGGCGGCGCAGACGAACTCGGCGTGCACTTCCCAGTAATCGCGGGGGACGAACTTCTTGATCTTCTCTTCACGCTCGACCACGATCGACAAGGTCGGCGTCTGCACGCGGCCCACGGTGGTGAGATAGAAGCCGCCTTCCTTGGAGTTGAAGGCGGTCATGGCGCGGGTGCCGTTGATGCCGATCAGCCAGTCGGCCTCGCTGCGGCAGCGCGCCGCATTGGCCAAGGGCAGCATTTCCTCGTCATCACGCAGGTGGGCAAAGCCCTCGCGGATGGCGCCCGGCGTCATCGACTGCAGCCACAGGCGCTTCACCGGCTGCTTGGCCTTGGTGTATTGCGCGATCAGGCGGAAGATCAGTTCTCCTTCGCGGCCCGCGTCACATGCGTTGATGAGGGTGGTGACGTCCTTGCGCTTGATCAGCTTGGAGAGCACCTTCAGGCGCGACTCGGTCTTGGCGATGGGGTTCAGGGCGAAGTGCGGCGGAATCATCGGCAGGTGGGTGAAGCTCCACTTGCCGCGCTTGACGTCGTATTCCTCGGGGACTGCGATTTCCAGCAGGTGGCCGACGGCCGACGACAGGATGTACTGGTCGGATTCGAAATACTCATCGTGCTTGGTGAAGCCGCCGAGCGTCTTCGCGATGTCGTTCGCGACAGAGGGCTTCTCGGCAATGATGAGGGTCTTGCTCATAAGTATGGGTCTCGGTAATGAGAGATCGGTTGCTGGCGTGTTCCAGGAGATCGGTCAGCCCCAGTTGGGGCCGGATCGCTCCTAAACAACGTCATGCCATCCCAGGGTCGAAACCAGCGGCGGCGGCGTGCGGAGCATGCGGCCGGCGTTTCGTTGCCTGTGGACAACGGAATTTTTATATAGTAGCCAATATCGGGCCAATGCGGGGGAATGATAAGCGTGATGCAAACGAAACGGCAAGCACAAGGGCTTGCCGTCTCAGAGTTTCATGCATATCCAGCTTGGGATGAAGCAATAAGCTATGTCTATCGTCAGCCCACTGTCAGCATGGCAACCGTGCAGCCGCTGCAGCTGCCTCAGTGCAACAGGCGCGGTTCGGTGTCGTCCTCGTCGAGGAACAGCTCCTCGAACATCAGGCCGTCCGGCTCCTTGCCCTGGCTCCACAACACCATCAGCACGATCACCTTGAGCTTTTCCAGTGTGATGGGTGCTTCACCAGCGGCCAGCGCGCGTTCGATGACGATCTCGCGTTGCATCGGGTCCAGCATCTTGGCCGATTCCAGGAACTGGATGAAGCCAATGGCTTCCACGCCGAGCACGTCACTTTCCTGGCGCGCGTAGATACGGGTACCGAAGGAGAAGGCGGTCTGGCGGGGATAGTTGTCGGCGAATTCGTGATTGGCGACTTCAAGATCAGTCAGCCATCCGAGTGCCTGGGAAATTTCATCTTCTTCGAAACCGATCGCGGACAACTTCTTGACCAGGGCCTCCGGTTCGGGGCAGGCATCAGGGCGATAGTAGGTTTCGTACAGGTAAACGAGGACATCAAACATGTTCGTACTCTATCGCGAAGGTTATGAATGTACAAGTCAGCCAAGTCCAGTATGGCAGGAATTGCGGCAGCGCGGGGATTAATTTCTTCATGCTACGCACCGGTAATGTGCGCCAGGTAACACTTCTACGCGGCCCTGCAGTTCCAGTCCTAGCAAGATTGCTGCCAGTGCGGCCGCATCCAGACCGCAGCGCTGCGCCAGAGTGTCGACATCGACCGGATCATGTCCCATGGCGCGCATGACCTGCAGACTTGCCGGATCGACATCGCCCATCGCCCCGGCCGCGACAAGTGCCGATGCCACCACTGTCGGCGCAGTACCGGCAACGGCTTGCCGCTGTGGCAATTCTTCGAGAATGTCCTGCGTCGTCTCCACCAACTTGGCCCCCTGGCGGATGAGCTGGTGACAGCCCTTGGACAACGGCGCGTGGATGGAGCCGGGAATGGCGAACACATCGCGCCCCTGCTCGGCCGCCATGCGCGCCGTGATCAGCGAGCCGGAGCGGGCTGCCGCCTCCACCACCAGCACTGCCTGGGCCAACCCCGAAATCACCCGGTTGCGTCTGGGGAAATTGGCCGACAGCGGTGGCGTGCCCAGCGCATATTCGCTGACGATGCAGCCGCCCTGTGCGATGCGTTCGGCCAGATCCCGATTGCGCGGCGGATAGTCGATATCGCAGCCGGTCCCGATCACCGCCACCGTCGATCCGGCACCCCGCAGACCGCCCTCATGCGCGGCCGCATCGATGCCCAGCGCCAGCCCGGAGACGACGGTCAGCCCGGCATGGCTGAGCTCCTCGGAAAAGCGCATCGCGTGCTCGCGCCCTTGCGTCGTGGCATGCCGGCTGCCGACCACCGCCAGCGCCGGCGCGCACAGCAGCCCCGCATTGCCGCGTACGTAGAGCAACAAGGGTGGGTCGGCAATGTTGAGCAGACTGGCCGGATAGGCGGCATCGGCCAGCGTGATGATCGCCCGTCCAGGCAACTGCAACCACTCCAGCGTGGCCTCCATGCGCTCGCGCTGCCGGCCCGTGGGTGGTGCCAGCAAGGTCGCCGCCTGCCGGGGCGGCAGTACGGCGCACAGTGCGGAAAAATCCGCCTGCCAGATCTGGCCGGGCAGGCCGAAAACAGCCAGCAGGCGCCGTGCCGCCACCGGCCCGATGCCGTCGGCAAAAGCCAGTCGCAGCCAGGCCTGGAGGTGGTCGGAATCGGCCTGCGCCTCATCAAAAGGGAAATTGTTTTGCATAATTGACAGTGCCGCGCTCAACGCCGTGCGGCGCGGGCTTGCGGCGAATGGGGAGCGGGCTGTGATACACTTTTCATCTTGATCGGGAACACCACGGTGGCCACCGGGCAACAATGCACAGGCGCTGGCGACCAAGCCCACGATTGTGCTGCGGCCGCGCTTGAAGCGTCGCGCTCTGGCCACATTTAAATAACAATTCCCGAAACGAATTCCCCGGAGCCTCGCAAAATGTCGAGGTCCGGACTATCCAGGTCCACCGGGACCGAACTCCAAGATTGCCGAGAACCACGTATGGCCCAGCTCAACATCCTCCGTTATCCCGATCCGCGCCTGCACAAGATCGCCCAGCCCGTGACCGTCTTCGATGCGCGCATCAAGCAACTGGTGGCCGACATGGCCGAGACCATGTATGCCGCCCCCGGCGTGGGCCTGGCCGCGACCCAGGTCGACGTGCATGAACAGGTGGTGGTGATCGATGTGTCCGATGAGGGCAAGAACCTGCAGGTCTTCATCAATCCCGAAATCCTGTGGGCCAGCGATGAAAAGCGCGTCTACGATGAAGGCTGCCTGTCGGTGCCCGGCATCTACGATGGCGTGGAACGCCCGGCACGCGTGAAGGTGCGCGCCTTCGACGCCGACGGCAAGGCTTTCGAGGTCGATGCCGACGACCTGCTGGCAGTCTGCATCCAGCACGAGATGGACCACCTCAAGGGCAAGGTCTTCGTCGAATATCTCTCGCCGCTGAAGCGCAACCGCATCAAGACCAAGCTGCAGAAGGAAGAACGCGAGATGAAGAAGAAGGCGGGCTAAGCCTGCTGGTCATCTGCAGCACAAAATCAAAACGCCGGCCAGGGGCAACCCCGGCCGGCGTTTTTGCATTGATGCGCCCTGCGCATCCAGCCATGGCACTGATCAGACCGCCACGAAACGGTACACCCCGTCCTCGCCCAGCACGCGCTTCAGGGCGCCGTCGTACCAGAGCTTGTGCAGATGCGCCACCGCCTCGCCCAGCGCGAAGGACAACTGGTGCGTATCCAGCGGGCGCTTGAACATCACCGGCAGGATATCCACCCCCGTCTGCGGCGTGGTGCAGGCTTCCAGTACCTCGGCCAGACGCAGGCGGTGGTGATCGTTCAACTGTTCGATGCGCGTGTGCAGGCCGCGGAAAGGCTTGCCATGCGAAGGCAGTACCAGCGCATCGGCCGGCAGGTGCGCGTACTTCTTCAGCGAATCCAGATACTGCTGCACCGGGTTGCTCTCCGGCTCGATGGCAAACACCGAGACATTGGTGGAGATGCGCGGCAAGACCATGTCACCCGAGATCAGCACGTTCAACGTACGGCAGTACAGGGACACGTGTTCCGGCGCATGACCAAACCCGGTGATGACCTCCCAGTCACGCCCGTCGATGCGCACCGCCTGGCCATCCTGCATCCGGTGGTAGGCACGCGGCACCGTCGGCACCAGGTCCTGATAATAGTTATTGCGCCCCTGCAGCAGGGCGACTGTTTCGGGATCGGCCAGCCCGTGGCGCTGGAAATGCGGCGTCGCCGCCGTCCCCTCGGCACCCGGCAGGGCAGCCGACATCACCCGCGCAAAGGCGTAATCGCCGGTGCTCATCCACAGCGGCACCTGCCAGCGCTGGCACAGCCAGTCGGCCAGGCCTACGTGATCGGGATGGCAATGCGTAACCAGCACCCGCACGATGGGCAGGCCATCGAGTTCCTCGGCGAAGATGGTTTCCCAGGCCTGGCGCGTCTCGTCGGTGGCGATGCCGCAATCGACCACGGTCCAGCCGCGCTGCCGGCCGTGCGGTGTGTCCACCTCGTCTTCCAGCAACCAGAGATTGATGTGGTTCAGCGCAAAGGGCAGCCCCATGCGCAGCCAGCGCACACCGGGCGCGACCTGCATGGTGCGGCCGATGTCGGGCAGGGTATCGCCGAAGGCGTAGTCGAGCTGGGATTCAAGTGCATTCATCAATGAGCCGGGCCGGGAACGTGGACAGGAACGACGCCGGACATTGCTCCAGCGACAACGAAAGACCGCCAGTCTAGCGCAAGCTGCAATTTCCGCTGGACGACAGGGCACAATATACTTTACGTTAACGTAAAGTGCCAGACCAGGCCGATCCGACTCCTTCGAGCCCCAAGTCCATCAGCGTCCACGTCTTTATGCCCACCTATACCATCACCGAACTGGCAGAAGAATTCGCGATCACGCCACGTGCGATCCGGTTCTACGAAGACCACGGCATCCTCAATCCCAAGCGCGAAGGCGTGGGTGGGCGGCATCGGGTCTACCCGGCGCGCGAACGCACGCGCCTGAAGCTGACGCTGCGCGGCAAGCGGCTCGGCTTCACGCTTTCCGAGATCAAGGACCTGATCGACATGTATGAATCGCCCAAGGATACGCAGCCGCAATTGCAGCGTTTCCTGGGCCTGCTGCAGCAACATCGCGAAAAGCTGGAGCAGCAGCGCGAAGACCTGGAACTGACCCTCTCCGAAATTGCCGCCCACGAAGAGGAATGCCGGCAACTGCTGGTCGAGGGTAAATCAAGGAGCAGTAGCACCAGGACCAGACGCAAGGCCGTGGCCGCCTGAGCCCCGGCAAACCGGATTCATCTGCCGTTAACGTCAACCGGAACGCCCCCTCCGGAACACCAGAACAAATTACCCAACGAGGAGACACCCATGATCCACCTGCCCGGCCTGAGTTTCGACCACGGAGAAGACATCGCCGCCCTGCGTGAAGCAGTGGCCGCCTTCGCGCACAGCGAGATCGCGCCGCGCGCGGCCGAGATCGACCGCAGCGACCAGTTCCCCATGGACCTGTGGAAGAAGCTGGGCGAGCTCGGCGTGCTGGGCATCACCGTCTCGGAGGAATACGGCGGCGCCGGCCTGGGTTACCTGGCCCACATCATCGCCATGGAAGAAATCTCGCGGGCCTCGGCCTCGGTGGGCCTGTCCTATGGCGCGCACTCCAACCTGTGCGTGAACCAGATCAAGCGCAACGGCAACGAAGAACAGAAGCGCAAATACCTGCCCAAACTGATCTCCGGTGACTACATCGGCGCCCTGGCCATGTCCGAACCCAATGCCGGTTCCGACGTGGTGAGCATGAAACTGCGCGCCGACAAGAAGGGCGACCGCTACGTGCTCAACGGCAGCAAGATGTGGATCACCAACGGCCCCGACGCCGACGTGCTGGTGGTCTATGCCAAGACCGATCTGGATGCCGGTGCCCGTGGCATGACCGCCTTCCTGGTCGAAAAAGGCTACAAGGGATTCTCGGTGGCGCAGAAGCTGGACAAGCTGGGCATGCGCGGCTCGCACACGGGCGAGCTGGTGTTCCAGGATTGCGAGGTGCCGGAAGAAAACATCCTGGGCGGCATCGGCCGTGGCGTCAACGTCCTGATGTCGGGCCTGGATTTCGAGCGCAGCGTGCTCTCCGGTGGCCCGCTGGGCATCATGCAGGCCTGCATGGACGTGGTGGTGCCATATGTCCACGACCGCAAGCAATTCGGCCAGGCCATCGGCGAATTCCAGCTGATGCAGGGCAAGCTGGCCGACATGTATTCCACCATGATGGCCTGCAAGGCCTATGTCTATGCCGTGGGCCAGGCCTGCGACCGCGCCGACAGTGCCGACAAGGTGCGCGCACTGCGCAAGGACGCCGCCGGTGCCATCCTCTACAGCGCCGAGAAGGCCACCTGGATGGCCGGCGAGGCGATCCAGTCGCTGGGCGGCAATGGCTACATCAACGAATATCCGGTCGGCCGTCTGTGGCGTGACGCCAAGCTCTACGAGATCGGCGCCGGCACCAGCGAAATCCGGCGCATGCTGATCGGCCGCGAACTGTTTGCCGACACGCTGTAATTGCCGGCTCCCCCTCTTCAACCGCACGGAACATCATGAGCACATCCATCGATTTCTACTTCGACTTCAGCTCCCCCTACGGCTACTTCGGTGCCGTCGAGATCGACAAGCTGGCCGCGCGCTACGGTCGCGCCGTCAGCTGGCACCCGATCCTGCTGGGCCCCATCTTCAAGACCCTGGGCACCAATTCGCTGGTCAACATCCCGGTCAAGGGCGAGTATTCGCGCCATGACATGGAGCGCACCGCCCGCTTCCACAACATCTTCTACAAGGCCCCAAGCAACTTCCCCATCGGCAGCCAGGTCGCCGCCCGCGCCACGCTGTGGGTGCAGCAGACGCAGCCGGCCAAGGCGGTCGAGTTGATCAAGACCCTCTACAGCGCCTACTTCACCGAAGACATCGACATCAGCGTCACCGACAACGTGCTGCGCATCGCCGCCGACCTGGGCATCGACCGCGCCGCGCTGGAGGCCGCCCTGGGCTCTCCCGAACTGAAGGACCAACTACGCCAGGCGACCGAGGCTGCCGGCAAGGCCGGCGTGTTCGGCTCGCCCTTCGTGATTGCCGATGGCGAACAATTCTGGGGCTTCGACCGCTTCGCCCAACTGGAAGCCCTGCTGAAAAACGGAAAGATCTGATGAGCAACAAGAAAGACAAGGCTGGCCCCTGCCCCTGCGGCCAGCCCAGCTTAGACAAATGCTGTGGCCGCTTCATCACCGGCGGCCAGGTGCCGGCCACGGCCGAGCTGCTGATGCGCTCGCGCTATAGCGCCTATGCCCTGCGCGACGAAGCCTACCTGCGCGCCACCTGGTTCCCCGAGACACTGCCGGACGAAGAGCTCACCAGCGAGACCGACGTCAAGTGGATCGGCCTGGAGATCAAGAAGCACCAGCACGCTGCCGGCAGCGATGCCGCCACGGTCGAATTCGTGGCGCGCTTCAAGGTGGGCGGCAAGGCCCACCGCCTGCACGAGATCAGCAACTTCATGCGCCAGCCCGATGGCGAGGGACAGATGCGCTGGTACTACGTGGACGGCAGCTTCCCCGAAGGCTGAGGTTTTCTGCACCACGACGCCACAACAAGAAACTAAAACAGAGAGACGAGAGACCACCATGCCGCAGATTGAAAGCAAGCTCAACCCGCGCAGCGAGGAATTCCAGCACAACCGCGACGCCATGCAGCGCATCGTGGACGACCTGCGCCAGAAGGTCGCGGCCATCGCCGAAGGTGGCGGCCAGGCCGCCCGCGAAAAACACCTGGCCCGCGGCAAGCTGCTGCCGCGCGAGCGCGTGCAGATGCTGCTGGACCCCGGCACGCCCTTCCTGGAATTGTCGCAACTGGCGGCCTACGGCATGTACCGCGAGAAGGATCGCGACGGCAATCTCAAGGATGCCGCGCCCTCGGCCGGCATCATCACCGGCATCGGCCGCGTGGCCGGCCAGGAATGCGTGATCGTCTGCAACGACGCCACCGTCAAGGGCGGTACCTACTACCCGATGACGGCCAAGAAGCACCTGCGCGCGCAAGAGATCGCCGAATTCAACCACCTGCCCTGCATCTATCTGGTCGACAGCGGCGGCGCCAACCTGCCCAACCAGGATGAGGTCTTCCCGGACCGCGACCACTTCGGCCGCATCTTCTTCAACCAGGCCAACCTGTCGGCCAAGGGCATTGCCCAGATCGCCGTGGTGATGGGCTCCTGCACTGCCGGCGGCGCCTATGTCCCGGCCATGAGCGACGAGTCCATCATCGTCAAGGACCAGGCCACCATCTTCCTGGCCGGCCCGCCGCTGGTGAAGGCCGCCACCGGCGAGGTGGTCAGCGCCGAGGAGCTGGGCGGCGGCGACGTCCATACACGCCTGTCGGGCGTGGCCGATCACCTGGCCCAGGACGATACCCATGCCCTGGCGATCGCCCGCAACATCGTCGGCCATCTCAACCGCCGCAAGCCGCAGCAACTGGCCCTGCGCGAGAGCGTGGAACCGCGCTACCCGGCCCAGGAACTGTATGGCGTCATCCCCACCGATACCCGCAAGCCCTTCGACGTGCGCGAGGTCATCGCCCGCATCGTCGATGCCAGCGCGTTCGATGAATTCAAGGCCCGCTACGGCACCACCCTGGTGTGCGGATTCGCGCACCTGCATGGCATGCCGGTGGGCATCATCGCCAACAACGGCATCCTCTTCTCGGAGGCCGCCGAAAAGGGAACCCACTTCATCGAACTGTGCTGCCAACGCAAGATCCCGCTGATCTTCCTGCAGAACATCACCGGCTTCATGGTCGGCAAGAAGTACGAGAACGAGGGTATCGCCCGCCACGGTGCAAAAATGGTCACCGCCGTCTCCACCGCCAAGGTCCCCAAGCTGACCGTCATCATCGGCGGCAGTTTCGGCGCGGGCAACTACGGCATGTGCGGCCGTGCCTTCTCGCCGCGCTTCCTGTGGATGTGGCCCAATGCACGCATCTCGGTGATGGGCGGTGAACAGGCCGCCAGCGTGCTGGCCACCGTCAAGCGCGACGGCATCGAAGCCCGCGGCGGCAGCTGGAGCGCCGAGGAAGAAGCCGCCTTCAAGGAACCCATCCGCGCCCAGTACGAAAGCCAGGGCCATCCCTACTACGCCTCGGCGCGACTGTGGGACGACGGCGTGATCGACCCCGCCGATACCCGCCAGGTGCTGGCGCTAGGCCTGTCGGCGGCGCTCAACGCCCCCATCGAAGAGACCCGTTTCGGCGTCTTCCGCATCTGAGCCACGCCACCGAGGAGACACCATGTTCAACAAGATCCTGATCGCCAATCGCGGCGAAATCGCCTGCCGCGTGGCGGCTACCGCACGTCGCCTGGGCATCGCCACGGTGGCCGTCTATTCCGACGCCGACGCCCGCGCCAAGCACGTCCAGGCCTGCGACCAGAGCGTACGCCTGGGGCCGGCGCCGGCCAAGGAAAGCTATCTCTGCGGCGACAAGATCATCGCCGCCGCCCTGGCCACCGGCGCCCAGGCGATCCATCCGGGCTACGGCTTCCTCTCCGAGAACGCCGAGTTCGCCCAGGCCTGCGCCGACGCCGGGCTGGTCTTCATCGGCCCACCGGCCTCGGCGATCCGCGCCATGGGCTCCAAATCGGCCGCCAAGGCGCTGATGGAAACCGCTGCCGTGCCACTGGTACCGGGCTACCACGGCGAGCGCCAGGAGAGCGATTTCCTGCGTGGCGAGGCCGACCGCATCGGCTACCCGGTGCTGCTCAAGGCCAGCGCCGGGGGCGGAGGCAAGGGCATGCGCGTGGTCGAGCGTTCGGAAGACTTCGAGGCCGCGCTGGCCTCCTGCAAGCGCGAGGCGATCTCCAGCTTCGGCGACGACCGCGTGCTGGTCGAAAAATACCTGACCCGGCCACGCCACATCGAAATCCAAGTCTTCGCCGACGGCCAGGGGAACTGCGTCTATCTGTTCGAACGCGACTGCTCCGTGCAGCGCCGTCACCAGAAGGTCCTGGAAGAAGCCCCGGCCCCCGGCATGAGCTGCGGCCGCCGCGCCGCCATGGGCGAAGCGGCAGTGGCCGCGGCCCGCGCCGTCGGCTATGTCGGTGCCGGCACGGTGGAATTCATCGCCGACTACAGCAGCGGCCAGGATGGCAGTTTCTATTTCATGGAAATGAATACCCGCCTGCAGGTGGAGCATCCCGTCACCGAAATGATCACCGGCCTCGATCTGGTGGAATGGCAACTGCGCGTAGCCGCAGGCGAGGCGCTGCCGCTGAAGCAGGATGCACTGCGCATCAACGGCCACGCCATCGAAGCCCGCATCTATGCGGAGAACCCAGAGAAGGGCTTCCTGCCCTCCATTGGCACCCTCACCCGCATGCGCAGCGCCGCGGCGGTGGAGTTCCGCCTGGGCGAGAATGGTGCCGGGCAGCCGGCGCCGGTACGCATCGATTCCGGCGTGCGCGAGGGCGATGCCATCTCGCCCTTCTACGACCCCATGATCGCCAAGCTCATCGTCTGGGGCGCCGACCGCGACGCCGCCCTGCGCAACATGGCGCGTGCGCTGGCGCAGTACCAGGTGGTGGGGCTGGCCACCAATATCGGCTTCCTGCAGCGCCTGATTGCCGGTCAGGCCTTCGCCACTGCCGACCTCGATACCGGCCTGATCGAACGTCATCGCGACAGCCTGTTCCCGGCACCCGTGCGGCCCGGTATCGAGACCCTGGCGCTGGCCACCGCCGCCATCCTGCAGCAGGAGCACCAGGCGAGCAGCGACACTGACCCCTGGGCACACACCAGCGGCTGGCGACTCAACACCCGCCTGCTGCGCAGCCTGGACTTCGAGGACGAAGCCGGACCGACGACGGTGCAACTGGACTACGCCGGCGACGGCCGGCACTGGACGCTGCTTGCCGACGGCAGCACGCATACGCTGGCCTTCGACCCCAGCGACCAGGACGGCCTACTGGTCTCGCTGGATGGCCGCACGCTGCGCGCCGAGGTCCAGCGTGAAGGCGAATGGCTGCACATCTTCGATGGCCAGGGACAGCGCAGCCTGCGCCATCTCGACCCCATGGCCCATGCCGGCCACAGCGAAGCCGAGGGCGGCCGCCTGACCGCCCCCATGCCCGGCAAGATCGTCGCCCTGCTGGTACAGAAGGGCGCCAGCGTGGCCCAGGGTGCGCCCCTGCTCATCATGGAAGCCATGAAGATGGAGCACACCATCGCCGCGCCCTCTGCCGGTGTGGTCGAGGACCTGCTCTATGCGGTTGGCGACCAGGTGAGCGAGGGCGCGCAGTTGCTGGAATTCAAGGCCGCCTGAGCGCGCCGGGTAGCTTGCCATGAATGCCCCCGCGCTGCGCGTGGCCCCCTCCATCCATGTGCTGGAGCGGGGCTGGCTGTCCTCCAACAACGTGTTGCTGTTCGGCCGCGACGAAGTGGCAATGATCGACAGCGGCTACGTCAGCCATGCCGAACAGACCCTGACGCTGGTACGGCACGTGCTGGCCCAGCGCGGTCGGGACGGGCTGGACCTGCTGGTGAACACCCATCTGCACTCCGACCACTGCGGCGGCAATGCCGCCCTGCAACAAGCCCATGGCTGCCGCATCGCCATCCCCGCCGCCGAAGCGGACAAGGTGCGTCACTGGAACGAGGACGCCCTCAGCTACCGCGCCACCGGCCAGCGCTGCCCGCGTTTCACGGCGTCGCAGACCATCGCCAGTGGCGACGTGTTGCGCATGGGCGACCTGGACTGGCAGGCGCTGGCCGCTCCCGGACATGATCCGCATGCGCTGCTGTTCTACTGCGCGCAGGAAGGCGTGCTGATCTCGGCCGATGCATTGTGGCGCAATGGCTTCGGCATCATCTTTCCCGAGCTGGATGGCGAATCCGGATTCGACGAAGCGCGCGCCACGCTGGAGCTGATCCGCACGCTCGACGTGCGTACCGTCATCCCCGGCCATGGCGCCCCCTTCCAGGACATCGACGACGCCCTGGACAAGGCCTTCTCGCGGCTGGACTATCTGCAGGCCGATCCCTTGCGCAACGCTCATAACGGCATCAAGGTATTGGTCAAGTTCTTGCTGCTGGAACGTGGCCGCATCCCGCTGGAGCAGTTGCCGGCGATGATGCGCGACATCCCCTTGCTGCGCATCACCAATGAACGCTTCCTGCAGATGGACGACGTCGCCCTGTCGCGCTGGTGCGTGGCGCAACTGGAAAGGGCCGGCGCGGCGCACAGCGACGGCGTATTCCTGCTGGACCGGTAAGCACGCTGACCGCCGCGGCAGCCTGAAGCGTGGCGGCCATGCTGTTATCATTTCCCGCTCCATCTACCTACCGCGTTTGATCCGATCCGACCCATGAACGACACCGCCGCCCCCCTGCCCTCCTCCGCCCAACGCGTCGCCGACCTGCTGGCCGGCATGGGGCATGACAAACCGGTCGTGATGCTGCCCTCGACCGGCCGCACCTCGGCTGAAGCCGCCGCTGCCGTCGGTTGCAGCGTGGCCGAGATCGCCAAGTCCATCATCTTCCGCCGTGTGGCCGACGATGCGCCGGTGCTGGTCATCGCCAGCGGCGCCAACCGCGTCGACGAAGCCAAGGTGACCGCCCTGGTCGGCCCGCTGGGCAAGGCCGATGCCCGCTTCGTGCGCGACAACACCGGCTACGCCATCGGTGGCGTCTGCCCGGTCGGCCACGTCGTCAAGCCGGTGATGCTGATCGACCGCGACCTGTTCAACTACGACAGCGTCTGGGCCGCCGCCGGCCACCCGCATGCCGTCTTCAATCTCACCGCCGCCCAACTGCAGGAAATGACCGGCGGCGCCGTCAGCGACGTGCGACTGGATGCCGCGCCGACCGCAGCCTGATCCCAACTGAACCAGACCAGAACAAGAATTCCCACGAACACAGCCAACGGAGACAAGCCAGATGAACCTGCCCAAGAAAGTGAAGATCGTCGAAGTCGGACCCCGCGACGGTCTGCAGAACGAGAAGGAAACCATTTCCGCCGCGATCAAGATCGAACTGGTCGACCGTCTCACGGCGGCGGGTTTCCCGAATGTGGAAGCGGCCTCCTTCGTCTCGCCCAAATGGGTGCCGCAGATGGCGACCTCGACCGAGGTCATGCACGGCATCACGCGCAAGCCGGGCGTGGTCTATTCGGCGCTGGTGCCCAACATGAAGGGTTTCGAAGCTGCGCTGGAAGCGGGCGTGGATGAGGTGGTGATCTTTGGCGCGGCCTCGGAAGCGTTTTCGCAGAAGAACATCAACTGCTCCATCGCCGAATCCATCGACCGTTTTGCCGAAGTCGCCAAGGCCGCCAAGGCCCATCGCAAGCGCCTGCGTGCGGCGGTCAGTTGCGCCTTCGGCTGCCCGTACCAGGGCGAGGTCCCGCTGGAGGCGGTGGCCGATGTCGTCCGGCGCTTCCGCGAACTGGGCTGTGACGAGATCGACATTGCCGACACCATCGGCGTGGCCACGCCGGACAAGGTGCGCCCGGTGATGGAAACGGCGATCCGCGAGTTCCACATCGAAGGACTCTCCGGCCACTTCCACGATACCTACGGACAGGCGCTGGCCAACATCTACGCCAGCCTGCAGGTCGGCATCAGCATCTACCACGCCTCCGTGGCCGGCCTGGGCGGCTGCCCTTACGCCAAAGGCGCAACCGGCAATGTCGCCACCGAGGATGTGCTGTACATGATGAACGGGCTGGGGATAGAGACGGGGGTGGACGTGAATGCGGTGGTCGATGCGGGACAGTTCATCTCGCAACACCTGGGACGCAAGTCGGTCAGCCGCGCGGGCAATGCGATTGCGGCGAAGCGGGCGGGGTGAGGCGGGAGGGCATTGATGCTGGCGGAAGCTGGGGGGCTTGGTGGCTGGGATTATCCGCTGGCAGGGTTGTCAGATATTTCTGTGTGTCGGTAGTGGCGGCGGCAGTTGGTTCGAGTGCCATCCGCGTGAGTGCGGCTGACCTGAGACGAATTTTGTAGCCACTGGATAAGTGAGTTCTTTATGCTAACGCCAAGGAGAACTCAATGAAGAAGCGATTTACGGACGAACAGATCATCTGCATCTTGCGAGAGGCAGAGAGCAAGGAGATTGCGACGGTAGATCTGTGCAAGCGCCACAACATTACTGAGCAGACC
>NZ_MUXB01000104.1:0-460 GCF_001994935.1 Herbaspirillum sp. VT-16-41 | reverse complement strand
CGAAGAAACAATACAGCGTGCATTCGATGCTGGTGTAACATACATGACGGTAGTTGGCTTTGACCATGAAACAATTCCACTTGCCATTGAAATTGCGGAAGCATATGAAACCATTTATGCAGCTGTAGGTTGGCATCCTGTTGATGCAATAGATATGACAGACAAGGAACTTGATTGGATTGAAGAATTAGCAAAGCATCCTAAAGTAGTAGCAATAGGTGAAATGGGCCTTGATTATCATTGGGATAAATCACCAAAGGATGTCCAGAAAGATGTCTTCCGAAAACAAATTCGTCTAGCTAAAAAGCTAAAAATGCCAATCATTATCCATAATCGTGAAGCAACCGAGGACATTATTCAAATTTTAAAAGAGGAAAACGCAAAGGAAATTGGCGGCATTATGCATTGTTATAGTGATTCTGTCAAATATGTAGATGATTGTTTAGATATGAATTTTTAT
>NZ_MUXB01000253.1:0-461 GCF_001994935.1 Herbaspirillum sp. VT-16-41 | reverse complement strand
GTGTGTCGGTGTGGTGATGCGAGGGTGAGCAACACACGCTTCGCTTGCTGCTTTAGTCTGCTGAGCGGATCTTTCGGGTGCTGAATAAAGTGCGCATGGTTGCGTTTAAGCCAGCGTGAAGACGTTTATTTTAATCGCAAAGCAGTGAAAGGCGCTAATTAAAGCAAATGGCCGCTCTGAAAGAGGAAAGGCATTTCCAAAAAACGCTAAAGAATACATGATGTATACATTGAACGAGATAAATCGATTCTGTTATTTTTCTGCGTTATAAACCTGTTCGCTACCGATTTCCATATTGAGCTTGCTTATTATGGCGTGGGGTTGAAACAGTGATTACGCGCTGAGGGAAAATCACCGTTTTTATTGATCGTGGCGGGGGCAATATGAATAAAACTCACTGGGATGAAAGTGGCTTATTTCAGGCAATCCTCGACAAATGTCCCGTCGGAATAGCGGTAATT
>NZ_MUXB01000041.1:0-462 GCF_001994935.1 Herbaspirillum sp. VT-16-41 | reverse complement strand
ATATTGTTTAGTGATTTATTTTTTTTTTATTGTGTAGAAAGAAGAAGAGTGAATAGGATATTACAGGAGGGAAGTGGTTTCCTGTCTTTTGCTCTGCCGATGTGGGAAAAATAAAAAAAAAATTTTTTAAAAATTTTCATTTTACATTAAATTCCCTCCTCATGATCATGCGGGATGCAAGGGCGCGCGGGCAGGAGGAAGGGGGGGGGGGGGGGGGGGGGGGGGGGAAAGAAGAAGAAGGAAGAAGAGAGGAAAGGAGGGGAAGGGAGGGAAGAAGGGGGAGAGGAAGAGAGAAGGGAGAAAAAAAAGGGAAGAAAAAAGGAAGAGGAGAAAAGGGGAAAGGGAGAAAGGAGAGAGAAAGGAGGAGGAAAGAGGAAGAAGGGAAGGAGAGGGAAGAAAAGAAGGGAAGAGAGGAGAGGGGGAAAGAGAAGGAGGAAGGGAAGGAAGGAGGAGAAGAGAGAA
>NZ_MUXB01000087.1:0-423 GCF_001994935.1 Herbaspirillum sp. VT-16-41 | reverse complement strand
GTGTTAGACAACGCCCTTTCTTACAAAAGATTAATAGGGTATGGTGGTCTGCTGAAGGAAATCCATAAGGAATTGAATTTGGGAGATGCAGAGGACGGGGATCTCGTTAATATTTCTCAAGATGACGAAGTTGCAAACGGTACTTTTGATGTCATTGCTCGATGGCATATTGGATTAAAAAATTATGTGATTCAGAGGGGTTGATGTTGTTGACCCCTTCGAAATAAAAATGAGAAGGGCGCACTTATACATTGACACTTGTCAATGTGTGCTCAAACCATCCAAAAGCCCCTGCGGGTTAAACGGCAAAGCCGTTATTTAGTCGCCGAAGGGCGACCCCATTTTTTAGAACTGACAAGTGTCAGTGCATAAATGGGCACTGCGTTCTTTTCGGAACTTGTGAAAATGTCACAATCTCAAAGT
>NZ_MUXB01000105.1:0-848 GCF_001994935.1 Herbaspirillum sp. VT-16-41 | reverse complement strand
TAATCCCCAAATCCAGAACTTAGAGAAAGGTCTTCCTTCTAGGTCCTCGTGGAGGATCTGACGGCACAGGGCCGGCAGCGCCTTACGCAGGGCGGGGTTCTCCAGCAGTCCGGCGCCGAGGGGGTTCACCACCTCCACGTCGCCGTTGCGAGCGGCTTCCACCAGCCCGGTCACGCCGCGCAGAGGCGTGGGCCCCAGGTCCAGCGGGTCCAGCTGCTGCGACGGTGCCAGGCGGATCAGCGTGTCCACGGCCTCCGCTGGATCGGCCTGCACCCCCGGCACGCGCAGCGTGAGCAGACCGGAACCGGTGCGGAGGTCGGTGGCGGAGACCACGGGGGCCCCCAGCAGGTTCGCGAACCAGCGATGGGCGAAGGAGAGCAGCGGGAGGCCGCCATCACACCGTGGACCATGGGCTCCTCGGACCACCACCAGGAGATGATGGCGGGCCTGGCCGAGGAGCTGTCCTTCTCGATGGACACGCCGTGGCGGGCCCTGCCCGAGCGCGCCAAGGAGGCGCTCCTGCACGGCAAGGACCACAAGGTCCACGTGAAGTACCGCAACCGCTTCGGCCGTGAGCGCCGGTACTCCACCGGCTTCGAGGGCGTCATGCACTTCCTCTCGCGCCGCCACGACGACACCGAGTCGGACTGGGCCAAGGAGCGCTACGAGCAGTTCATGCGCGAGGTGCCCTGCCCCGCCTGCAAGGGCGCGCGCCTGCGCCCGGAGATCCTCGCGGTGACGGTGGGCGGCAAGTCCATCGCCGAGGTGTGTGAGCTGTCCATCCGCGATGCGCACGAGTTCGTCACCGGCCTGCAGCTGAGCGAGCGGGATGCGACCGTGGCCGACGG
>NZ_MUXB01000162.1:0-1627 GCF_001994935.1 Herbaspirillum sp. VT-16-41 | reverse complement strand
GCGCGCTCGGCTGGGGGGCTACGCTGCTGGGTCTGAGCGACATCATGAACCCGGCTGCCGTAAAAGAAGCAACCTGCAATTTTGCGCTCCATCTGCCTTCCCTTACCGGCGATGTGTTCAGCGTGCCGTCGGAGCTGGTCTGGCCGCTGCTGGTGACGGCTATCCCGCTGGGTATCTTCAACTTTACTGAAATCCTCAATAACGTGGAGTCCGCCGCCGTAGGTGGCGACAGTTATAACCTTCGTGCGGTGCTGGCGGCAGATGGCGTGGGGGCGATTGTCGGTGCGCTGCTGGGCTCGCCGTTCCCGCCTGCGGTCTATATCGGCCACCCCGGCTGGAAAGCGATGGGCGGGCGTATCGGTTATTCGCTGGCGACCGGTATTGCGATGGCGATTGTCTGTTTCCTGATCGATGATGTGATCGAAGGACTTTCTGAAAAAATGGTCCGCCGTCATCCTCATGTCTTTGGTGATGTACAGGCAGAAAATGAAGAAGAGGTGCTTAAAAATTGGCAGAGCATTAAGCAGGAAGAAAAGGGTGAAAAGCAGGAATCCATGATGGATTCTGTCCCGAAATCATTCCCGAACTTAATGAGAGCGGCTGAAATTCAGAAAAAAGCAGCAAAAGTCGGTTTTGACTGGAAGGAAGTTGAGCCTGCCTGGGAGAAGGTAAAAGAAGAGATTGCCGAATTCGAGAAGGAAGCCGTGAATTTAAGCCCCGAGATGGAGGCGGAATTTGGCGATATCCTGTTTGCGCTTGTGAATATTGCGCGTTTCTATAAAATTGATGCCGAAGAAGCTGCGAATCCCGATAATATGGAGCAACATAATCTTTTTCCTTATTCAAAGCAAAAGAAGCCCCAACTTGAGCTGCTTCTTGTCCTTGACAGGATATGACAAATGGAATCTTACCTGACCGATTTAATAACCACATTCTTTCATCAACTTTCCTTGCAAGTAACATCGTTTTATAGATATCAAGAACTTCTTGATCTGACAACCCTAACTTAGTATGTCGGTTCGTCATCAAAATGTCCCCCCGTTTCTATTACAATACTTATGGCCAAAATTCATACTACCCTAACGATGGATTTGAAAACCATCCACAGCTAATGCTGCTTCTCCAATCACTTCAGACAAAGTAGGATGCGGGTGTATCGTTTTTGCGCTTTTGCTAATAGAGAAAATTAGTCATAATTCAATGTTGTAAACATACATTTTATTATATACCTACAAAAAAGAGAGGGTCCAAAATGGAAGAAATTTTACGATTATTTCCAAATGAAATGAGACAAGTTATTGAGACGAAAATTGGGAATCGCTGGGACTTTCTTCAAGAAATTAGAATACGATTGTTTCAACCAATTGAATTTATTTTTGATAGGCAAATAGAATGGATTACTCATGTGAAACCAAGTAAGCACGATGGAGTGTATATAGTAAACCAGCTTAGTGAATTTTCATTATATCGTATGCCGGCTGAAGCATGAGAAGGATATACCACTATTGTAGGAGGGCATCGCGTAGGAATTGCCGGAAGAGTCAATACGATTGGTGGCTCTGCAAAAGCGCTACCATACATCACCTTTTTTAATATTCGTATAGCAACGCAAAATATTGGTGTTGCT
>NZ_MUXB01000020.1:0-182570 GCF_001994935.1 Herbaspirillum sp. VT-16-41 | reverse complement strand
TAAATCGTTTCTTCATGCTGCCTCCGTATGGGGCAGACTCTACATCATTGCCGTACTAATCTCGGGGAGCAGGTCACCACCGCTAGTATTACCAGTAGATGCATAAACATAACCCGGCATAGCAACCGGCGGCGTCACAACACATCCCCCATTCGGAGTGCAAGCAACCACTGGCGGGGTGACGACTGCAGCAGCCGTTCCTGAAGGTCCGCTCGTATCCCATGGGTCACGTGGAGGCAAATCAGGTGGCAACGCATTGGGGCCATGTGTCGCGATCTGGATGGCGACCTGTTTGAAATCCTGAGCCAGCTGTATGACAGTATTTTTAGCTAACTTCCCAAGGTCAAGTGCCAGATCTGGAGCGGAGTAATCGAAGAGTCCCAGACTCCTTGCTAATTCCAACTGTTTATATTCAGCAGCCACATATGCGCTGCTGCCCCAATCTCCCATTGACTTCGCATTCGCATACTCGGGAGTCCCGGGCGCAAACTCCTGCCAGCAACGGAATAAGGCGCATGCTGCAGCTTGAAGTCGCGCTTCTTTTTTGGGATCGCCATCAGCAAGTTGTTTGATCTTTTCAATCTCAGCGGGACGCGCCTGCCGATTATTCAAATCAACGTTGTAAGCACCAGCGGCGCCAGCGCCTCCTCCCACTGCTGTACCAATTGCCGCGGCTGCCGCAAGAGATACTGCGCTCTCTACTGCCGGCGGCAGTCCTAGCGTCTTGATCTGTTCGGCAAGATCTGGCATCAACGCCGAACTGGCCGCCGCACCCAATGCCCCAGAAACTCCGCCCGCAAGCAGGCCAATGGCCGCATGCGCACTTGCCCGATAGGCTCCGCCTTCTTTCCACTGATCGGCCTCAGCGCTCAACTTATCCGCTTCGGCCTGATCACCGTCCTGCGCTGCCTTAAGGGCCGACCGTCGTAGCTCACCCTCTTTGGTATCGGCATAGCTACCGACCATCTTGGCCGCCTGCTGCCAAAACGCCTGCGTGATCTTCGTCTGCGCCTCAACCTCTTCCCGCAGTTGATCCCCGTTCCAGTTCTTCGTCAGGCTGTTGCTGCTGTCCTTGCCGGTGCGCACCGACGTATCCAGTGATGCCACTGCCTGGTCCGCGCTCTGCCCCGTGCGGTCCTGCTGTGCCTGCGCATCGGTGATCGTCACCGCACCACCCGATATGCCGCTGCGGGTGACGCTGCTCTCGCTGCCGGAAGCCAAGCCGCCGCCGATGCCGCCTGTCGGCTTGCCTTCGGCCTGGCCTCTGCTCACGCTGATGCTGTCGGCTGCTGTTCTGGGTGTCGGTGTTTTGTGCAGCGATGAGGTTGATGTCGTTATCGGCCTTCAGCGCCAGATTGCCGCCCGCATTGATCTCGCTGCCGGCAATGGTGATGTTGCTGTTGGTGCCATCACCCGTGGCGCGGATACTCATGTTGCCGCCCGAGCTCACCGTCGAACCACGTTGCGTCACCGTATTCTGTTCGCTGCGCGTGCTGTTCTGGCTACTGCCCAGCGTGGCGCTGATGCCGATGTTGGCGCTGTCTTGCGCCAGTCCCTTTTGTATCTCGCCCGCGGCGCTATCATGCCAGTGCCTTATACCGGGATTCTTTAGAGGAATTTGGTCTGATAGGATCGATGAGTGCTCCAGCCAATCCATATCACAACGCCCAGGCGGAGAGCTTCATGAAGACGCTTAAGGTCGAAGAGGTTTATCTGGCCGGATATGAGAAATTCGACGACGTGGCAGCGAGACTGCCATACTTCATCGAAGAGATTTACAACCAACGGCGTATGCACTCGGCGCTGGGCTATCAATCACCTAACCAATTCGAAGCACAACTGGCTCGGCAAGCGGCTTAGTTTCTCGATCAACCTTGGTCCAGCCCGAGGGGTTCACTCCAAAAGTGGGGGTGCGGACAAAATCTTGGACTACCTTGGATTTAGCACTAACCGCGTAGCCACCTCTCACATTGCAGCACTCACTGAGGTAGCCAAAATGGCTTTCCGCCCAAGGCGTCGTATTCCTGTAGAGATCGCGCATTTTCTATAGCAATGCCTGCAAGATCCGCAGGAACAATTTTGACCGGTTGATATATTTTGAAAGCATCAAAAAAGGAAATCGATGACTCCTTGGCCTTTCTAAAATTATCAAAAAAATTACCAAACACATCAGCCAAGTTGACACGACTTGGGTCAAGCCATGTCTTTCTTTTATCGTCAATTAATTCCTGTTTCCAAGCCACCTCCGAACTTGCTGTCTTACCAAAAATCTCCTCCGCCTGCTTCATCAAAATTGAAGCAGGATTTAACTCTTCTAGTTTGAGGTAGCGTCGATAAAAACGATCAACCAACAGATTCCAGTCTTGGTCGGAATTCTCCTTAACGACAAAATACTCAAGACACTCAAAAAACAGAACGAAGTCTGATACCGTACCTGTTTCGTAAACGGAGTGCCCACCTTCAATTCCTATAACCCTCATCATTGTTTAAACCTTATAGATGTCGGAGAAATTATGCCGTTTGATTTCTGTACTATTCCCTGAATAATCTGAATTTTCTGACTATCCGTAACTGTTTGCCCCCGCACATCAATAACCACGTGCTGAACCATCCCAGTTGGCAAATTTTCCGCCCGTTGAATTGCTTGCTGTGAGACGTTCTTAATCAAACCACTTGTGTTGGTTTGGATATTGTAATTTTTTACTTCAAAACTTAAAGAGCCATCTGCCCCTACATAGTCCGGCCGCACACTTCCAGCTGTGCCGTAAGGAACCTGCTTTCCTTTCAGATAACTTACTTGCGGAGTATAGTTCGGCCCGATATCTGTGCCAACATCAATCTCTGACGATCTTGGGGTTGGACGCTCGACAGTTGCAGAATTCGCCTCATCCTTTCCTGCCGTGCTTTCGCCACCATTCTGTGAACTGTCACTAGAGTTACCGGTAGAGGCGTAAACATGGCCCGGCATAGCAACCGGCGGCGTCACAACACATCCCCCATTCGGAGTGCAAGCAACCACTGGCGGGGTGACGACTGCAGCAGCCGTTCCTGAAGGTCCGCTCGTATCCCATGGGTCACGTGGAGGCAAATCAGGTGGCAACGCATTGGGGCCATGTGTCGCGATCTGGATGGCGACCTGTTTGAAATCCTGAGCCAGCTGTATGACAGTATTTTTAGCTAACTTCCCAAGATCAAGCGCCAGATCTGGAGCGGAGTAATCGAAGAGTCCCAGGCTCCTCGCTAATTCCAACTGCTTATATTCAGCAGTCACATATGCGCTGCTACCCCAATCTCCCATTGACTTCGCATTCGCATACTCGGGAGTCCCGGGCGCAAACTCCTGCCAGCAACGGAATAAGGCGCATGCTGCAGCTTGAAGTCGCGCTTCTTTTTTGGGATCGCCATCAGCAAGTTGTTTGATCTTTTCAATCTCAGCGGGACGCGCCTGCCGATTATTCAAATCAACGTTGTAAGCACCAGCGGCGCCAGCGCCTCCTCCCACTGCTGTACCAATTGCCGCGGCTGCCGCAAGAGATACTGCGCTCTCTACAGCCGGCGGCAGTCCTAGCGTCTTGATCTGTTCGGCAAGATCTGGCATCAACGCCGAACTGGCCGCCGCGCCCAATGCCCCAGAAACTCCGCCCGCAAGCAGGCCAATGGCCGCATGCGCACTTGCCCGATAGGCTCCGCCTTCTTTCCACTGATCGGCCTCAGCGCTCAACTTATCCGCTTCGGCCTGATCACCGTCCTGCGCTGCCTTAAGGGCCGACCGTCGTAGCTCACCCTCTTTGGTATCGGCATAGCTACCGACCATCTTGGCCGCCTGCTGCCAAAACGCCTGCGTGATCTTCGTCTGCGCCTCAACCTCTTCCCGCAGTTGATCCCCGTTCCAGTTCTTCGTCAGGCTGTTGCTGCTGTCCTTGCCGGTGCGCACCGACGTATCCAGTGATGCCACTGCCTGGTCTGCGCTCTGGCCCGTTCGGTCTTGCTGCGCCTGCGCATCGGTGATCGTCACCGCACCACCCGATACACCGCTGCGGGTGACGCTGCTCTCGCCGCCGGAAGCCATGCCGCCGCCGATGCCGCCGGTCGGCTTGCCTTCGGCCTGACCTCTGCTCACGCTGATGCTGTCGGCTGAGTATTGGCTGCGGTTCTGGAGATCACTGGTGGTCAGCGTGCCCGTGGTCAGACTGTTCTTGCCTTGCTCCACTGCCTGATCCGTGCTGGCGATCTGGGCGCCCTTCAGATCAGTATTGCCTTTGACGTTGATCTGGAACCCACCATTGCCAGCTTCGATCCCCGACTGCTGGCCTACGCTCGCATAGTCCGCATCCACGCGGCTGCGGCTGGCGCTGATGCTTCCTCCGGGAGAGGCACCTATCGTGGCGCTGCCGCCAGCTGGTTGAGCATGAAGTCCGATGATGCCCAGTTGCGTGATCCCACGAACTGCGGGTCGGTCTGCACCAGATAACGCTGCGCCGGTCCGGCGTTGATGCGGTAGAGCGCGTTGTCGGGCAGGGTCAGATCAAGGTTGGCGATGCGCACGCTGACCCCGCTGGCACTGGCGCCCGCCGCGCCGGAGACGGACGAGGCCACCGCTCGTACCGAGCTGGCGCGGTTGGGTCCGGCACCACTGGTGGGTGTGATGTCAAGCGGGAAGTTGGTGACGATGTCCTGCGACTGGTAAGGCGCGTCGTCGTAGCGACGGTCGTCGGAACTAAAGGCGTGACTCTTGACATAGGTATAGCTGGCCGAGCCGGTGGAGACCACGCGCTGCCGGCCCAGCGGGCCGGTGTTGTTGATCGCGGTGCCGTTGATGCTGTCGCCGGCCACGGTGCCGCCGGCAATCACCTGGCTGGCGTAGTTGTTGATGCTGCCGGCCGCCAGTTGCATGTTGCCGCCGGAGGTGATCATGCCGGGGTCGCTCCTGGTGACGACGGTGCGGGTGATCTGTTCGGTGCCGTCGTAGATGGTCCATTCCCCGACGAGGCGACTGGCCAGGTTGGTATTGAAGTCCTTGATGGCTTGGTTGAGGGCTTCGTAATAGGGCAATTGCGCCGCGCGAATGGCATCGCGGTTGGCGACGGCGGCCTTCCACTGCTGGTAGTCGGGGGAATTGTTGATGCAACTCTCGTTGCCGTCGCACATGAGGATGCTGGTCGGTATCTGCGGCTGCGGCGGCACTTCGGCGGTGGGTCGAGCTACAGCGAAGACGTCCCATATCCTGTCGTTGGGGCCATAGTTGAAACTCTCGGGATGGCCGACGACGGTGATGTCGTGGTTTTCGTTGTACTCGGAAGCGAGTTCGGGAACATAGGCGTCGCCCACACCGGCAATGAAGGATGAGAAGAAGCCCGTCCCGCCTGTGCCGCGGCTGTAGTCAAAGGGTGGCCCGTAACGCTCGAAGGGATATTGGGCCGAAGGCAGCAAGAGACGGAAGTTGTCTTCGTCACCCATGCTGCGCCAGTTTTCAGCGGTGAGTACTTGCCCATTGCCCTTGTTGTAGATGCGGGCAGAAGCGGAATCGATCAGCTGCGACGAGCCATTGAGTCGGAAGCTGACAATCCGATTGCCCGGCCCCGTCTGATCGCTGGTCTCCAGGTGCGCATTGGTATTGTTGATGCTGCCGGCGGCGATGGTGAGGTTGCCGTCGGCGTTGATGGTGGCGCTGCTGTTGTTGATTTCGCGGGCGGCGCCGGTGGCTTTCTTGTTGGCGTCCAGGGCGCCACCGATGGCCATGTCGCCCATCGAGTAGATCAGCCCATGTTCGCTGTTGTTGATGACGCCGGCGCCGATGTCGAGGCGGTTGCGCGCCGCGATCACGGGAGCGCTGGTCACGCCGTTGAGGGTCTCGGCCTGGTTGTTCAATACGTCCGCACCAATGGCGATGTTGTCGCCATAGATGCGGCCGGTGCCGAGATTGTTGACGGTGCTGCTTTCGATGACGGTGTTGACACCGTCGATCAGGCCCCGGTTGATGAAGGTGTGGACATCGGTGGCCTTCAGTTTCAGGGTGTTGCCCACCAGCGAGCCGGCGGCCTGGTTGTCGATGGTGGCGGCCGTCAGGGCCAGCGTGCCACCGGCGCCGACCGCGCCCGCATTGGTGAAGGTGCCGCTGGTGGTGATGGTGGCGTCGCCGGTGGCACCGATCTGGCCAGTGTGAAGGATGGAGGCGACCAGGTCGATGCGCAGGTCCTTCTGGCTCAGCACCTTGCCACTGCCGGTGAAGGAATACGCCAGCAGGCTGGTCTGGCGACCCGCGATCACGGTGCCGTTGCTGTTGTCGATCACCAGCGCGCGTGCCGCCGGATTGGCGTCGCCAAGGCTGACGCTGTCGGTGGCGGAGAGGAGGCCGCCGCCGTTGTCGATGCGGTTGCTGGCCGTCATGGCGATGTTGTCGCCACGCACCGCACCCTGGCGGTTGCTGATGTCGGCGGCACCCACGGTGACGGTGGCGCCTTCCATGCCCTGGTCCTGGCCTTGCGTGTTGTCGTTGCGCACGCTGCCGGCTTGTACGTTGACGGTGCCGTCACTGCGCATCAAGCCACTGCTGTTGTCCACGCTGCCGCTGCCCAGCTGCAGGTCCACGCCCTGCCTGGCCTGCAGCTTGCCGCCGCGATTGAGCAGCGTATCGCCCTGCACCGTGAGCTGGCCATTGCTACCGATGACGCCACTGTCGTTGTCCAGGCTGGCGGTCTTGAGGCGCATGTCACCGTCGGCGGAGACGTTGCCACGGTTGACCAGTGCGCCCGCCGTGATGCTCAGCGGTCCTTGCGCCACGATGCCGCGGTCGCTGCCGGAGTTGGTGTTGCGGATGGTGCTACTGCCGGCATCGATGTTGAGCGCGTCACCGGCCTGCAGCAGGCCACCGTCATTGCCCAGATCGGCGCTGCGGATGGTGAGCTTGCCTTGCGCGGCGATGCTGCCGCCCTTGTTCTCCAGCGTGCCGCTGGTGATGTTCAGGTCGCGCCGGGCGATGATCTGGCCCTGGCTGTTGTCCATACGCTGGCCCTGGCTGTCGATGCGGACATCATTGGCATTGAGCGTGCCGGTACGGTTGTCGATGCCGGCGGCGGTCAGGCTCAGCGCCTGGTTGGCATTGATCTGCCCCCGGTTGCTCAATTGGCCGCTGGTGCTGATGTTGACCGCATCGCGACTCGAATTGACCGTGCCACCGTTGTCCAGGGTCGCGGCCTGGATGTCGACGGCGGTATTGGCGCCCAGGCTGCCGCTGTTGCGGATGGCTTGCGTGGCCTCGATACGCAGGCCATCGACGGCATTGATGCTGCCTCTGGCGGTGTTGTCCAGGCTTGCTGCCTTGACCGCAATGGACAGGCCGGCTTCGATGCGCCCGCTGTTGGTGGCAGTTGCGCTGCTGGTGACCTGGAGCGCACCCTGGCTGGCGCGCACGGTGCCGCTGTTATCCACTGTTGCGGCGTTGATCGTCACATCCCGCGTCGCCTGCAGTGTGCCGCTATTGCCGATATGGCCAGTGTTGCCGCTGGCTTGCAACGTCAGTCCCGCACTGCTGCCAATGCTGTTGCGGTTGTCGATGCTGGCGGCCGTCATCTGCACACCACCCTCGCCGCCAACGCTGCCGGTATTGAGGATGGCGTCGCTGGCCTGTACCGCCAGCGTGCCGGCGCTGGTGATGCTGCCGGCATTGTCCAGCGTGCTGGTACTGATGGTAGCTACGCTCTTGCTGCCCAGTTCGCCGCTGTTGCGCACACCGCCGCTGGCTTGCAGCGCCAGCGGGCCGGTGGCGCTGATGGCCCCGCTGTTTTCCAGGCGACCATCGGCGGTGACCACGGCTTGCCCGACCGAGGCGCCGATGGTGCCGGCATTGCGCACGCCCACGCCGTGTTCGGTGGAGGTGAGGTAGATGTGACCGGCGTACATCCCGCCCAGTTGTGCCACGTCGATGGCGATAGCGGGCTGGCCATCGGCAGGTGCGACGCCGGGGACGACGCTGGTATGGTCGGCGCTGACGGTGTTCAGACCGGCGCTGACCTTCAGTTCCGGCGCCCACATGCCGGCATTGACTTGCACGGCGCGGGCAATGATCTCTGCGTAATCGGTGCGGCTGGCATCCATGCCGTTGCCGTCGATGCTCACCGTGCCACCGGCGACGCGATAGCTCTCCAGGCTGCCGTTGTTGACCTGAGGTACGCCCGTGGTGAGGGTCGCGCGGCTGGCATTGATGAAGCCGCAGCCGGCGCAGCTGATGCCGGCCGGGTTGGCTACGACGACCTGCGCACGGGCGCCGGCCACTTCCAGGTAGCCACGCAGATAGCTGGGGTTGGTCGAATTGACCTGGTTCACGATCACCCGTGCCGCGCCCGTGGCCAGCCAGGGGTTGCCGGCGACCTGCCCGCCCAGCTGGGTGGCGGTGGTGACCCGGGCATTGTTGAGGATGACGCCATTGGCGCCCACATCGAACTGGCGGTACTGGTTCATCGAAACCCCGGCACTGCTGGGCGTCTGGATGTTGACCACCGGCACACCATTGGGCGTGACCAGGACCGTCGGCTGCTGGTTGCGCGGGGCATTGCGGTCGCCCAGGATCTGCGCGTGGGCCACGGTGTTCAGGGCCAGCGCGAGCGTAACCGCAAGGCGCGAAAAGCGCAGGACCGACGGGAGCCAATCCGCCGGGCCGACGCCCGGTGCCGAGGTGCGGCCGTGGTGCTGGACACTGGAAGCAATTTCTGCGACAGCCATCAATTGGCCGCGATGCCGGTTGAAAACCAGCTTGTAACGCTGACGGTTCATGGACGCCCTGATGCAATGTTTTTATGACCGGCTATGCAACGAACCCCTCGTTGTGTGTCATTTCCGGTTGGCAAGATTTTTCTTGCCAGGGTCCAGATGTTAATTTAGGTTAACGAGGATTGACCAATTTCCCCCAAATCAAGAAGCTTTCCTGTCGGAAAAATCCAACACCAATGGGAAGCTATCAAAACTCGTTTATTCATTGACATCATTTATGTTGATTCCTCGCACAAGCGTGCGAGATGGATCGCTCAAGCCATGTTTTCCGTCTCCCGCCTTTCTACCCATCGTCTGGCGCTACCGATATTCGCCGGCCTGAATCTGGTCAGCGCCCTGTGCATCGCGCAAACCGCCGTCAACCCGGAACAATTGCAACGCGAACGTGAACGCGCCCTGCGCCAGCAACAGGAACAGCGGCCGGACGTGGGCCTGGGTGGCCCCGTCGCCAGCCCGACGCTGCAGGCCTTTCCTGCAGAGGAGCAACCATGCCGGCTGATTTCGTCCATCACCCTGGAGGGCGATCAGGCCGAGCGCTTCCGCTTTGCGCTCGCCAGCGTGACTGGCGCGGACGGCGCGCTGGGGCGCTGTCTCGGTTCGCAGGGGGTCAATCTGGTGCTGGCCCGGGTGGAGAGCGCCATCGTGGCGCAGGGCTATACCACCACCCGGGTGCTGGCGCGCCCGCAGGACCTGTCGACGGGGCGGCTGGTGTTGAGCGTGCAGCCGGGGCGTGTGCGTCACATCCGCTTTGCTGCTGATGCAAGTGCCCGCGGCACCGCCATCAATGCCCTGCCGCTGCAGCCGGGCGACATCCTCAACCTGCGCGATATCGAGCAAGGGCTGGAAAACTTCAAGCGCCTGCCGACCGTGCAGGCCGACATCAAGATCACGCCCTCCGAGGATGCCGGTGCCGAGGCGGGCGACAGCGACCTGGTGATCCAGTATCAGCAGGCCTTCCCGTTCCGCCTGACGACCACGCTGGACGATGGCGGCGCCCGCGCCACCGGCAAGTATCTGCTCGGGCTGACGCTGGCCTATGACAACTGGTGGACGCTCAACGACCTCTTTTACGTGAGCGTCAGCCGCAGCCTGAACCACTACGGCGACCACGGCAGCCAAGCCTATACTCTGCATTACTCGCTGCCCTGGGGTGACTGGATGGGCGCGCTCACGATGTCGGGCAACCGTTATCACCAGACCGTGGCCGGGGCTTTCGAGAACTTCGTCTACAGCGGCCGTTCGGAGACCACCGAATTCAAGCTCTCGCGACTGGTCCGGCGCGATGCCGCCAGCAAGAGCACGGTCTTCGTCAAGGGCCTGCTGCGCACCGCCTACAACGCCATCGATGAACTGGAGATCGGTGCGCAGCAGCGTCGCACCAGCGCCTGGGAGGCGGGGCTGAACCACCGCCAGTTCATGGGCGACGCCATTGCCGACGCCACCCTCGCCTATCGTCGCTCACTGGACCGGCAAGGCAGCGAACCGGAGACGCCCTACGACCTGCCGCAGATCGCCTCGCGCTACGGCCTGTGGTTGCTGGATGCCTCGCTGAACGCGCCCTTCCAGCTGGCCTCGGCGCGTCTGCGCTACAGCGGCACGCTACGCGCGCAGTGGAACCGGGGAGCACTGCCGCCGCAGGACCAGTTTTCCATCGGTGGCCGCTATACCGTGCGTGGTTTCGATGGCGAGCTGACCCTGCAGGCCGAACGGGGCTGGTTCCTGCGCAATGAGCTGGCACTGGCCCTGGGCGACAGCGGACAGGAACTGTTTGCGGGTGTCGATACCGGAGCGGTGGCCGGACCGATGGCGCAGTACCTGACCGGTCGCCGGCTCACGGGTGCGGCGCTGGGCGTGCGCGGCAGCGTGGCAAAGATGAACTACGAGATGTCGCTGGCGACGCCCCTGGCCAAGCCGGTGGGCTTTGCCACGGCCGCACTGACCGGTGGCTTTAGCCTGCAGTGGTCGTTCTGAGCCAGTCGTCTGAGTTAGTCGTCCGAGCTAACTCGACGTGCGGGAAAAGTCCCACACCATCCCCGGCCAATGGCTGACTGTCGGCCGGGGCGGCTTGCTCAATAATGGCCGCCATGGACCATTGCCGGATGTCCCGGCGCCGCGTCCGAGGAGACCATCATGGACCGCAATGCTGCTCCCCCCGCCGATGCCCGTCACCAGGACGAGGCCGTCGACATCGCCCGTGCCAACCAGCTGCGCTACGTCAACGACGAGATGCCGGGCATCCGCCGCAGCCGCCATGGCAAGGGCTTTGCCTATCACGATGCGCAGGGCCAACTGATACGCGATGCCGACGTGCTGGCGCGCCTGAAGTCGCTGGCCATTCCACCGGCCTGGGAAGAGGTGTGGATCAGCCCCCATCACAACGGCCATATCCAGGCCACCGGGCGCGATGCGCGGGGTCGCAAGCAGTACCGCTATCACGCCCGCTGGCGCCTGGTGCGCGACGACGCCAAATACCTGCGCATGATCAGTTTCGCCCGCGCCCTGCCCACCATCCGCAAGGTGGTGGAGCAGGATCTGCAGCGGCCCGGCCTGCATCGGCAAAAGGTATTGGCGGCGGTGGTGCATCTGCTGCAGAGCACCTTCATGCGGGTCGGTAACGACGAATACGCGCGCCAAAACAAGTCCTTCGGGCTGACCACGCTGCGCCATCGCCATGTGCGGGTCGATGGCAGCGATGTGCTGTTCCGCTTCCGTGGCAAGAGCGGAGTGCAGCATGACATCACGCTGCATGATCCCTATGTGGCGCGCATCATCCGCAAGATGCGCGAATTGCCGGGGCAGGAGCTGTTCCAGTATGTGGATGACGACGGTGAGCGGCACTGCATCGACTCCGGCGACGTCAATGCCTATCTGCGCGAGGCAGCGGGCGAGGATTTCAGTGCCAAGGATTTCCGCACCTGGGCCGGCACGGTGCTGGCCACGCTGGCGCTGCAGGCCTTCGAGCGGGTGGACTCGCAGGCCCAGGCCAAGCAGAACGTGGTCCGCGCCATCGAGAACGTGGCACGCCGGCTGGGCAATACGCCGTCGATCTGTCGCAAATGCTATGTGCACCCGGCGGTGATCGAGAGCTATCTCGATGGCAGTTTCGCCGAGTTGCTGGAAGAGCGGGTGCAGGCCGAACTGGTGCAGGAGCTGCACGACCTGTCGCCGGAAGAGGCGGCGGTGCTGGCCTTGCTGCAACAGCGCCTGCACGAAGCCGATGATTCCCCTGCACGCCGGCCGGCGCGCAAAAAAGCGGCCCGCCGGACGAGCAGCACTGCGCGCAAGGCTGCACACGGCAGCGCGCACGCTGCACCAGCCTGATCGGCAGGATCGTTGCCCTCAGCGGGCGCGACGGAAGGTCAGGTTATAGCGGCAGCGACCGGTGAGCGGGTGCTCGCCATCGCGCAGCACATCCACGCCATGAAAGGCCAGCCGCGCCGGGCCGCCCCAGACCACCACATCCCCACTCTCCAGCCGCATGCGTTGCGGCTTGTCGCTACGCTCCACGCCACCAAAGAGGAAGGTCGCCGGCAAGCCGAGCGAGACCGAGACGATAGGCTGCTGCATGTCTTCTTCGTTACGGTCCTGGTGCAGCGACATGCGGGCGCCGGGGTCGTAGCGGTTGACCAGGCAGGCGTCCGGCAGAAAGGGAGCAAACCCGCCCGCCTCGGCCGCCCGCTGTGCCAGTGCGACGAATGCAGGCGGCATGTCGGGCCAGTGTTGCCCGGTCACCGGGTCCAGCGTCTGGTAGCGATAGCCACGACGGTCGGTCACCCAGCCGAATTGCCCGCAATTGCTCATCGCCACCGACATGCGAAAGCCGCCCGGCGTCTGCATGTTGCGCAAGGGAGAGTGTGCCAGCACGGTATCGATGGCAGCCACCAGCGTTGCAGCCTCCTCGTCGCTGACGAAGGCGCGCAGCAAGGTCGCGCCCTCGGTGATGCTCTCGATGTCGGGCTCGCGGGGCAGCGCGGCAAACAGGTCACCGGTCACGGCGCGGCCTTGGTGCGCGGGGGCGGCGTAGCGATGAACTCGGTGACCGTCTCCAGCGTCGGCGCCAGGAATCGCAGCGGCCGTGCCAGGCTGCCCACCAGGGAGGCGTGCGAGGTGTTGTCGAAGTAACGTTCCTCCACCGGCACCTGCTGTGCGCGCAGCAGTGTGGCCAGCCCGGCCGTATTGCGGGTGGCCGAGACCAGCTTGTCCTTGTGCGAGGCAATCAGCAGCGCGGGTGGCGCACCAGCCTGGACGTGGCGCACCGGTTGCGAATCAGGCGGCGAGTCGGGGGCAAAGAATACCGGCTTGACGTCCGGGTTTTCGATGGGCAGGAAGTCGTACGGCCCGGCCAGGCCGATCCATCCACGCAAGGCATCCGGCGAGGCGCCGGCCTGGCGCAGCCAGCGCGCGTCCAGGGCCAGCATGGCCGCGTTATAGGCACCGGCACTATGCCCCATGACGAAGACCCGTTGCGGATCGCCGCCCAGTTGGTGCAGGGAACGCAGGGTCCAGGCCAGGGCCTGGGCGCTGTCCTTGAGGAAATCCGGATAACGGACTTCGGGATAGACGCGATAGTCCGGCAGCACGGCGATGATGCCGCGAGAGCTCAAGGCTTCGCCGACGAAGGCGTAGTCCTTGCGGCTGCCTTCATTCCAGCTGCCGCCATAGAAGAAGACCACCACCGGCAAGCCCTTGGCGGTCGCCGCGTCGGCCTGCGCGGCCGGCCGGTAGATGTCCAGCTTCTGGCGTGGATTGTCGCTGTCGGCGTAGGCCACGCCTTCGGTCTTGATGTAGCTGGAGCTCGGGGTAACCGCGTTGATGGCCGATAGCGGCGAGCAGGCGATCAGGCCACCCAGAACCAGAACCGCGCCGGTGAAGGCGAGGCCGGCCTTGCCAAGAACATGCATGCACGACTCCTGCAATATGAAGTAACAGCCATTGTAGCCGCCTCTGCCCGCGCCTTCAGGCGGGCTTGCGGTTGGCGGTGGCTGGCTACGGCTGCGACTGCGGTTGCGGCGGTTGCGGCGGTTGCGCCACTGCCTCGCGCGCCAGCAAGGCCGCCTTGCGCTCGATGCCCCAGCGGTAGCCGGACGGTGATCCGTCCTGGCGCACGATGCGATGGCAGGGAATCAGCAAGGCAATCTCGTTGTGCGCGCAGGCGCTGGCCACCGCCCTCACCGCCGCCGGCTGGCCGATGCGGGCGGCCAGTTCGGCGTAGCTAAGGGTCACCCCCGGCGGTATCTCGCGCAGGGCCTGCCACACGCGCTGCTGGAAGGCCGTGCCACGCACGTCCAGCGGCAGCGTGGCGCCACGTTGCGGATCATCCAGCGCGGCCAGCACCTGCGCCAGCGTCTGCTCGAAGGCGGCATCGCCCGGCGCCAGTTCGGCCTGGGCAAACCGGTCCTGCAATTGCTGCACCAGGACCTCGGCATCCTCACCCAGGGTGACGGCGCAGATGCCCTGCTCGGTGGCCGCCACCAGCAAGGCGCCCAGCCAGCATTGCGCCACGGCGAAGCGGATTTTTTCGCCACGGCCGCCGTGGCGGTAGGCCGCCGGCTTCATGCCCAGGTCGGCATTGCGGTGGGCGTAGAAGCCACCGCTGGAATTGAAGCCTGCTTCGTAGAAGGCCTCGGTGACACTGGCGCGTGAGGCCAGCTGCTGACGCAGGCGCTGCGCCCGCCGGGCGTCGCCATAGGCCTTGGGGGTCAACCCGGTGTGGGCCTTGAAGAGCCGATGGAAGTGGTAGCGGCTCAAGCCGACGGCCTGGGCCAGGTCCTCGGTGGCGGGCGCCTGCTCGGCGGCTTCGATCAGGCGGCAGGCCTGGGCGATGGCCAGGGCCTGGCGCTCCTGCAGCGGCGGCAGGTCGGGCCGGCAGCGCTTGCAGGGGCGAAAACCAGCCGCTTCGGCAGCCACACAACTGGCGTGAAAGGCCACGTTCTTGCGCAAGGGCGTGCGCGCGCCGCAGGAGGGCTTGCAATAGACGCCGGTGCTCTTGACCGAATACCAGAACAGGCCGTCGAACGCCGGGTCGCGGCGCTGCACGGCCAGCCAGCGTTGCTGGTCGGCGAGGGACGGGTCGGTCAGTGACGGGTCGGCGGATGCGGGGCCCTCCTCCGTGGAGGGCGCGGGGGACGTAGGGGGCCTGGAAATCATCGGGGAGGTCGTACTCGGCATGGGGTGCTCCTGCTATCGGGTCAGGATGATTCTAGGCGCCCCCTGGTGGCGTCGCACTCGGGCGCTTGCTTTTGAATTCGCAAGCCACCCACCCTTTGCGTTCACTCCCTCATTGGGAGAAGCGAATGCGCTGGCGCGACTTCACCGGCTGCATGACGTGTTCCAGCGGCAGTTCGTGCGATTGCTTGACCTTCTTGAGGGTGATGTTGGATTTGACGTTGGTCACGCCAGGCAGGCGCAGCAGCCGGCTCATCATGAATTCGGAAAACGCCGCCAGGTCGGGAGCCACGATGCGCAGGATATAATCGCCCTCCCCCGTGACGGAAAAGCATTCGGTGACCTCTGGCATCGTTTCCACGGCTTTTTCGAACAACTCGCCCCGGGTTTCGCCCTGGCGATCCAGGGTGACGGTGGTGAAGGCCGTCACGCCCAGGCCGACCACCGCCGGGTCCAGCACGGCGGTGTAGCGTTCGATGACGTGGGCTTCTTCCAGGCGCTGCACGCGACGACTGATCTGGGAGGTGGACAAGTGAACTTTCAGTCCCAGTGCACTGTTGGTAATATGTCCGTCACGCTGCAGCTCGGTCAGCAAGGCCAGATCGTAGCGATCCACATTGATGATGCTCATTTATCTCTCCAATTTTCTTATTTAAGATTTATTTGTGCATATTAACCCCTAATTTGCGCAAAAAACAATCACAAATTGCAGTGGCGACGCAATAAACTCCTCGCATGGGCCGGGCTTGCCGGCCTTTCCAATCCGAGGAGACACAGATGGGCCACGCAGACAGCCAGATCAGCCAACTTGCCGCCGCCAGCACGGACCTGTTCGACAACCCCATGGGGACCGACGGTTTCGAGTTCGTCGAATACACCGCCGCCGACCCGGCCGCCATCGCCGGCGTGCTGGAACTGATGGGCTTTACCGCCGTGGCGCGTCACCGTTCCAAGAACGTGACCCTGTATCGCCAGGGCCAGATCAACTTCATCCTCAACGGTGAGCCGGACAGCAATGCCGCCGCCTTCGCCCAGGTGCATGGCGCCTCGGTCAATGCCATGGCCTTCCGCGTCAAGGATGCGGCCCTCGTCTACAAGCGCGCGCTGGAACTGGGCGCCGAAGGCGTGGAAGCCCGCCTGGGCCCGATGGAGCTGAACATCCCGGCCATCCGCGGCATCGGCGGCTCGCTGCTGTATCTGGTGGACCGCTATGGCGACAACGGCTCCATCTATGACGTCGATTTCCAGTTCTTCCCCGGCGTGGAGCGCAATCCCAAAGGCGTGGGCCTGACCTATATCGACCACCTGACCCATAACGTCATGCGCGGCGCCATGGATACCTGGTCGTCGTTCTATACGCGCCTGTTCAACTTCCGCGAGATCAAGTATTTCGACATCGAGGGCAAGGTCACCGGCCTGCGCTCGCGGGCCATGACCAGCCCGTGCGGCAAGATCCGCATTCCCATCAACGAGAGCGCGGACGACAAGTCGCAGATCGAGGAATTCATCAAGCAGTACAACGGCGAGGGCATCCAGCACATCGCCCTGGGCACCGACGACATCTACCAGACCGTGCGCGCCCTGTACGCTCGCGGGGTGCCATTGCAGGACACCATCGCCACCTACTACGACCTGGTGGAACGCCGCATCCCCGGCCATGGCGAAGACCTGGCCGCCCTGCGCGAACTGAAGATCCTCATCGATGGCGCCCCCACCGCCGGCCAGGGGCTGCTGTTGCAGATCTTCACCCAGAACCTGATCGGCCCGGTGTTCTATGAAATCATCCAGCGCAAGGGCAACGACGGCTTCGGCGAGGGCAATTTCAAGGCCTTGTTCGAATCCATCGAACTGGACCAGATGCGCCGCGGCGTCATCTGAGGCAGGCTCTGGCGGCAAGGCGCAGCGCCCGCTACGGGCCTGCGCCTTTTCGCTTTTTTACGTTTCGCGACTCAAGCTTTGCAGGAAGCTGCCGTAACTCTACCCAAAGGCAATCTTGCCTGAACCTGCAAGACTGGCGCCTCGACCGGGGCTGGAGTTCGCATGAACATCGCGTATGAACAAGAAAAAACTGCCGAGGCCAGCCACACCGCCCATGCAGACACGCTGGACCATGACCCCGCCGAACTGATCGAGCAGCTCAGTCACCACATCCTGATCCTGCAACAGCAGGCGCAGTCGCTGGCACGCTTCCCGGCCAATCGCGACGGCAAGCAGCAGCGCCAGTTGCTGCAGCAGCAGATCCGCACCCTCTACCAGCAATTGTTTGCGCTGGAGCAGCAACAGTCCCGTCAGCGCAGGCGCGGTGAGAATTACCTCAGCATGGCCCTGTCGGTGGCCGCCCATGCGGCCCACCACCACGCCCAGAGCGAGGCCCTGGCCGCAGTCGCCTGAGCCCTGCCCTCGCCGTTCTCTTCCGCTCCTTGCGTACCCTTCAATAGCGCAGCCGTGTCAGGCTGACCGCACACGCCAGCGCCGCCAGCCCGGCGGCGCAGCACAGCACCAGCGCATACGGTGCATCCGACCACGCCAGCAGCATGGCCACCACCGAGGCGCCCACGGTCTGCCCGGTCAGGCGCGCCGTGCCCAGCATGCCGCTGGCGCCACCGGTACGCTCACGCGGGGCGGCGCTGATCATGGTGCGGTTGTTGGGCGACTGGAACAGCCCGAAGCCAAACCCGCATATCGCAAACTGCAGCGCCATCAGGCCGTCCGGCGTGCCATGGTCGATCGTCAGCAGCGACAGCAGGCCCAGGCACATCACCCCGAGCCCTATCCCGCCCAGCAAACCCGCCGCGATACGGTCCGACAGCTTGCCCGCCACCACCCCGGTCAGGGCCACGGCAATCGGCCAGGCCGTCAACAACAGCCCGGCACGGGCGGCGCTGATGCCCAGGTAGTTCTGCAACATGAACGGCAGCATCACGAACACCGCCATCTGCGCCGCGAAGGAACAGAAGGAGGTGCCGATGGACAACGCAAACATGGGAATGCGCAGCAGGTCCAGCGGCAGCATGGGCGCGCTGGACGACTGCAGCTTGAGCAACAGGAACAAGCTCAGCCCGGTCAGCACGGCGCAGCCGGCCACCACCCAGACGCCCTGCAGATGGCCGACCGCATCGATGGTATAGAGCAGCAAGCCGATGAAGCACATGCACAGGAGCGCGCTCTGCCGGTCGAAGCGGCGCGGGGCCAGCGGATTGGTGGGCAGCGCCTTGTTGCCCACCACGAGCGCGGCCAGCCCGAGCGGGATATTGATCAGGAACAGCCAGTGCCAGGATGCCAGGTGCAGGATGAAGCCGGCCACGGTCGGCCCCAGGGCATTGCCGGTGCCGGCCACCAGGGCGTTGTAGCCGATGGCACGGCCCAGCAGGCGCGCCGGGTAGATGAAGCGGATCAGCGCCGTATTGACCGACAGGATGCCGGCCGCGCCCAGCCCCTGCAGCACCCGCGCCAGGCTCAGCTGCAGCATGTCATTGCTGGCGGCGCAGGCCAGCGAAGCCAGCGTGAAGAGGAACAGCCCGCCCAGATAGACGCGCCGGTAGCCCACCACCTCGCCCAGCGAAGCCAGCGGCAGCAGGCACACCGCCATGGCGATCTGGTAGCTGTTGATGACCCAGATGGCATCGGCATCGCTGGCCTTGAGATCAGCCGCCATCGACGGCAGCGCCAGGTTGGCGATGGAACCGTCCAGGACCGCGATGGTGATGCCCAGCACCACGGTGGCGATGGCGAGGAAGCGCTGCCGGGGCGGCAGGCCGTCGGCGTCATGCGGGGCGCCGCTGCGGGTCTGTACGTGCACTGTCTGCTTTCAAGGCTTGAGATGATCCGGGGACGCCGGGGCGTCCGAACGAGGGCGTTATGCTATCACCGCCCTGCCTCCTGCATGCGGTAGACCTCCCGGGCGGTACCACTGAAGAGCGCTGTGCGCTCGGGCGCGGACAGGTCCACCGTCAGCCGCTTGAAGGCATTCCACAGGCTGACATAGCCGAACATGCCCTTGTCCACCGGGAAATTGCTCTCGAACATGCAGCGCTGCGGACCGAAGAGGTCGATGCAGGTGTCGATATACGGTCGCCAGGCCTGGGCCAGCTGGATTGAATCCGGCGGTACGGCCTGATGATGGAAATCCCAGCCGCCCACGGGCATGCCCAGACCACCCAGCTTGAGCCAGACATTGGGCAGGGCCGCGATGGCGCGCATGCCGCGCTCCCACTCGCGTCGTGCTGCCTCACGCTGGCCGGCGTAGGGGCCGGCGCCGAGCGGGCCGCCGCAGTGATCCAGGACCAAGCGGGTGTCCGGGCAGGCCTGGGCCAGCGCCCGCACTTCATCCAGCTGGGTGTGATAGGCCCAGACGTCCAGCGACAGGTCGTAGCGCGCCAGCAGGCGTGCACCGGTGCGGAACCTGTCCTGCGCCAGCAGGCCGGGTGGTGGCGGCTGCGGGTTGCTGCGAATGACGGGATCGGCATGCCAGGCCGTGGTATTGCGGATGCCGCGCAGGCGGCCGTTGCCGGCCTGCTGCAGGGCTTCGACCACAGCCTGTACGTCGGCGCCCAGCATCAGGTCGGCAAAGCCGACGATGGCTGCGCAGGCGCGCACCGGGCCGTAAAGGCCGCTGGCCGATTGCGCCGCCACGCCATTGACGAACTCCACCTCGCCCACCGGTTGCATGGCCTGCGGCCCCTCCTGCCGGTACATCGAACGGCATTGCACGAACACCGTCTCGGTGATGCGATGGCCGCTGGACAGGTCGGCCATCCACTGCTCGAACAGGTAACGGTTGCCGGCGCGGTCCCACAGATGGTGGTGGGCGTCGATGATGGGCAGCTTCGGCTCCAGCACCGCTTCCTGCGTCAGGGCCAGCCAGTCGGGGCGTACCTGCAGGTGCGGCGAGGCGGCGGCATCAGCCATGGCGCGACACCGGCTGGCCGATCTGTTGGCAGCCCAGCCGCTTCAGGCTCGCATCGATCCAGCCACGGTCGCTGGTGCCGGCCTGGATGGCCGCCATCTGCGCCACCTCGGCATCATTCTTGGCCTTGGCGGCAGCGTAGACGGCGGCGATGTCGTCATAGCCCACGCACAGCAGGCCGTCGTAGTCGCCCACCACCAGGTCGCCCGGGGCAATCACCATGCCGTCGATGGCGATGGGAACATTGATCTCGCCGGGGCCATCCTTGTAGGGGCCGCGATGCGTGACACCGGCAGCGAACACCGGGAAGCTGCCGCCCTGGATGGCGTCCAGGTCGCGCACCGCGCCGTAGATGACGATGCCGCCCAGGCCACGCTGGATGGCGTGTGCCACCATCAGCTCGCCGATGATGGCGTTGGACAGGTCGCCCCCGGCATCGACCACCACGATGTCGCCCGGCTCGGCCAGGTCCAGGGCCTTGTGCACCATCAGGTTGTCACCCGGGCGCGACTTCACCGTGATGGCGGCGCCGGCCAGCTTGCCACCGCGATGCAGCGGCCGCAGGCGCGCACCCGCAGCGGTCATGCGTGCCATCGAATCGCTGATGTTGGCCACCGGGATGGCGGCGAAGTTCTTGACGTCTTGCGCGCTGACCTTGCGCACGCGCTCAAGAATGCGGAATCCTGCTGACATGGTGTTCTCCCTGCAAGAATGAAAAGTGAAAGGTTCAGCGCAAGCTGGCGCAGAAACGCTGGACACGCACGCAAGCCTCGCGCAGGCGCTCGGTGGAATCGGCATAGGACAGGCGGAAGTTCGGCCCCTGGCCGAAGGCGCTGCCATGCACCAGCGCCACACCCTCGGCCTGCAACAGGGCCGAGACGAAGTCCTCATCATTGCCGATGACCTGGCCGTCTTCGGTGCGCTTGCCGATCACACGCTCGCAGGAGGGGAAGACATAGAAAGCGCCTTCCGGCACCGGGCAATCCAGACCCTCGGCCTGGTTCAGCAGCGACACCACCAGGTCGCGCCGGCCCTGGAATACCTTGCGGCTTTCGTGGATGTAATCCTGGGGGCCGTTCAGAGCCTCCAGCGCGGCCCATTGCGAGACCGAGCTGGCGCCCGAGGTCAGCTGACCCTGGATCTTTTCCATGGCCTTGATCAGTGCCAGCGGACCGGCCGCGTAACCGATGCGCCAGCCGGTCATGGCATAGGCCTTGGAGACGCCGTTCATGGTCAGGGTGCGCTCGTAGAGTTCGGGCGCGATCTGGGCCGGGGTGGTGAATTCGAAGTCGCCGTAGGTCAGGTGTTCGTAGATGTCGTCGGAGAGGATCCAGACCTGCGGATGGCGCTTGAGCACCTCGGCCAGCGCGCAGATCTCGGCACGGGTGTAGGCTGCGCCGCTGGGGTTGCAGGGCGAGTTGAACATCAGCCACTTGGTGCGCGGGGTGATGGCAGCCTCCAGCGCTTCGGGGCGCAGCTTGTAGCCAGCTTCGCGGGTGGTCTTGGCGTACACCACGTGGCCGCCGCACAGGGCCACCAGTTCCGGATAGGAGACCCAGTAAGGGGCTGGCACGATCACTTCATCACCGGCATTGACCGTGGCCATCAGGGCATTGGCGATGACCTGCTTGCCGCCGTTGGAGATGATGGTCTGGGCCACGCTGTAGTCGAGCTGGTTCTCGCGCTTGAACTTGGCGACCACGGCTTCGCGCAGCTCGGTGATGCCGGCCACCGCCGTATAGCGGGTCTCGCCACGGGCGATGGCGGCGTAGGCGGCCTCTTTGATGTTCTCGGGGGTGTCGAAGTCGGGCTGGCCCGAACTGAGGGCGATCACGTTGCGGCCCTGGGCGGCCAGTTCGCGCGCCTTCTGGGTGACGGCGATGGTGGCCGAAGTCTTGATGCGGGAGAGTGAATCGGAAATGAATGCCATGGTGGTCTCGTCTTGTTGATCCCGGATCTCCGGGAAATCTTGGGGATGGTGCAATCAGGCGTGGCGGATGTCGGCCACGAACTTGCGGGCGCGCTCATGCTGCGGTCGCTCAAAGAAGTCCTGCGGGGTGGCGCGCTCCAGCACCTGGCCATCGGCCATGAAGATGAGGCGGTCGGCCACTTCGCGGGCAAAGCCCATCTCGTGGGTCACGCACACCATGGTCATGCCCTCGGCGGCCAGCTGCTTCATCACCTGCAGCACCTCGCCCACCATCTCCGGGTCCAGCGCCGAGGTCGGTTCGTCGAACAGCATCACTGGCGGCTTCATGGCCAGGGCGCGGGCAATCGCCACACGCTGCTGCTGGCCGCCCGAGAGCTGGCCGGGATAGGACTGCGCCTTGCCGGCCAGGCCCACCTTTTCCAGCAGGGCCATGGCGCTGTCGCGGGCGGCTTTCTCGGACAGTTTCAAGACCCGCATGGTGGCCAGCATGACGTTGCGCTCCACACTCATGTGCGGGAACAGGTTGAAGGACTGGAACACGAAGCCGATGCGGCTGCGCAGGCGGTTGATATCGACCCCGTTGCCGTGCACGTCCTGACCGTCCACGTAGATGTGACCGTCGTTGATGGGTTCGAGCCGGTTGATGGTGCGAATCAGGGTCGACTTGCCCGAGCCCGAGGGGCCACAGACGATCACCACTTCACCGCGCTTGATTTCTTCGTTGACGCCGCGCAGTGCGTGGTAGTCGCCGTACCACTTGTTCACATTGTTGAATCGGATCATCAGAGACTCCTGAATTGACGTTTTAGCTTGATGCGGCGCTCGGCCAGCCCCACCAGCGAACTGAGCAGGTAGCACAGCACGAAATAGGTCATGGCCAGCAGGAAGTACACCTGGAAGGGCTTGGTCAGCAGTTGCGCATTGACCTGGTAGGCCGCATAGGTGAGTTCGTTGACGCTGATGATGTAGGCCAGCGAGGTGTTCTTGATCAGCGAGATCAGCTGGTTGAGGATGCTGGGGATCATGTTGAACAGCGCCTGCGGCAGCACCACCTCGCGCAGCGTGGTGAAGTAGCTCATGCCCAGCGAGCGCGAGGCCTCGACCTGCCCTTGCGGAATGGCCTGGATGCCGGCCTTGATGACCTCGCCCAGGAAGGCGGTCTCATAGGCCACCAGCGCACAGATCACCGTGGTGGTGCCGGAGATGGACTTGCCGGTCAACAGCGGCACGATGAAGTAGGCCCAGAAGATCAGCATCAGCACCGGCAGCCCGCGCAGGGTATGCACGATGGCACCGGCCGGCCAGGCCACCCAGCGCACAGTGCTGGTACGGGCGATGCCGAACAGCACCGCCAGCGGGAAGGCGCAGACCAGGCCGGTCACCGCCAGGATCAGTGTCAGGGCCAGGCCGCCCAGCGGACCATGCGGGAATTCGCCGATCAGCAGCTGCAGGCCGTAGGTGCGGAGGATGTCGAAGATATCGAGGATAGCGTGCATGTCAGCGCCCCTTCACTTTCAGATGGCGGCCGTTGTACCAGCCACCGATGGCCATGATCGACCACGACATCAGCAGGTAGAAGGCCGAGGCCAGGGCGAAGGTTTCGAAGGTGCGATAGGTTTCGTTTTCGATCTGGCGACTGGAGTAGGTCATCTCGGCCACGCCGATGGCCATGGCCAGGCTGGTGGACTTGAACAGCGACAGCGACTGGTTCACCAGTGGCGGCACCGAGATGCGGATGGCCTGCGGCAGCAGCACGTCGCGCATCGATTGCAGGTAGGACAGGCCCAGCGCGCGCGCCGCTTCCATCTGGGTGGCCGCCACCGAGCGCATGCCGCTGCGCAGGTCTTCCGACATATAGGCGGCACTGTTGAGGGACAGCGCGATCAGGGCAAAGATGAATTCGCCGTTGTGGTTGTTGATGAAGTCGGTGATCCAGGCGGGCAGAAGTTCGGGAATGCCGAAATACCAGACGAATATCTGTACCAGTCCCGGCACGTTGCGGTGGTAGTTGACGTAGCCGGCGATGAGCCACTCCAGCGGCGGCAGCGCCAGGGTGCGCAGGCCCACCAGCAGCACCGCCAGCATAAAGGCGCAGACCCAGGCCGCCGCGAACAGCCACAGCGTGGTGAAGGCGCCGCCGATGAGCCAGTGCAGGTACTGGCCATGCAACACCGCGCCGAAATCAAGATTGAGCATGTGAGCGCTTCCTTGCTAGAACAGCCTGGTGCAGGAAAATCGCCAGGCGAAGGGTAAGCCGGTCCCGCACGCACCGGCCGGGCCGGTGCGCGTGATCCTTGTTGCAGCGGGAACGAAGGCTTGAGTGAAGGGCTTACTGGAAGGCGGAGATCGGCGTGAGCTTCTTCTCGCGCGGGATGTTGAACTTGGTATTGGGGCCGAACCACTTGTTCCAGAGGGCGTCGGTCTCGCCACTCTTTTCCAGTTTTTCGAGGGCGTCGTTGACGGCGGCCAGCAGGGCCGGCTCATCCTTCTTCACGCCCATGGCGGTCGGTTCCCAGGCCAGTTCGCCATTGAGGAACTTGTACTTGCCCTCGGATTCGTTGACGAAGCGGATGCCCGAAGGCTGCGACAGCGCCAGTCCCTGTACCTTGTTCTGGGCCAGCGCCAGGAAGGCGGCCGGAGTGTCCTGGAAGGTCAGGATGGTGGCCTTGGGCAGGACGCGGCGGGCATACAGCTCAGGGGTGGAACCCTTGTTGGCGCTGATGCGCTTTTCGGCCAGGTCCTCGACCTTGTTGAAGCCGCCGTTGCTGTGGGCGATCAGCTTGATCGGTGTCTGGTAGTGCGCAGCGGTGAAATCGATCTGCTGGGCGCGCTCCTTGGTATAGCCCAGCGCGGCCACCACCAGGTCGACCCGGCCCAGCGTCAGTTCCGGGATGCGCGCCTCCACCGAGACCCCCTTGTGTTCCAGCTTCACTCCCAACTGCTTGGCGACCGCATTGCACATGTCGACGTCGAAGCCGACGATCTGGCGCGTGGCCGGATCGGGAAAGCCCAGGGGTTCGCTGCTGGTCAGGGTGGCGCACACCAGGGTGCCGCGTGCCTTGATATCGGCCAGGCGGTCAGCGTGCGCGGCCGTGGAAAACACCAGCGAAACGGCCGCAGCCGCGATTGCCATACAGGTCTTGTTGAAGCGCCCCAAAGTCATTTTCTATCCTTTCCCAGGTTGAACAACGAACATCGATGAAATAAATCATAATTGCATTATGATTTTTAAACAAGCACAATTTGTCCTTATATTTCAGATACTTAGGACATGCATCGCGGCGGTGCAAAAATCCCTGAAATGGGCATGCAGATTCCCGCCGGCGGTGCAGAGAAGACCGCTGGTGGCGATTTTTTGGTGCGCCGCGCCAATCGAAAAAGGTGATAACCTCGCCCCATTCCGAAATTCGACGTCGATTTATGAAAAAAGAGAGTGAGCCCGACAAAAAGGATGCGGCACCCGACCGCACCGTGCTCGGTGCCGAACGCAGCCTGGCCATCCTGAGCGCCTTCATCGATGCCCCCGAGCCGTTCGGCCTGACCGAGCTGGAAGCCCGGACGGGACTGTTCAAGAGCGTGATCCACCGCTACATGATGTCCTTCATCAAGGCGGGTTATGTCGTGCAACGTGCTGACAATTCCTACCAGCTGGGGCCGCGCGCCTACCAGCTGGGCAAGGCCTTCGAGGCCCGGTTCGACTATGCCGACTTCATCATGCCCACGCTGGAGAAGCTGGTGCGCGAGACCGGCGAAAGCACCGCCTTCTACATCCGCCAGCAGGAGCAGCGGCTGTGCCTGTATGCGGCCGAGACCCCGGCCTCGGTGAAGGCCACCGTCAAGGCGGGTAGCCTGTTCCCGATCGACCAAACCTCCAGTGCGCAGGTACTGCGTTTCTTCTCGGTGCCGGGCAATGCGGCGCGCTCGGGTGGGCGCTATGTCTGCATTTCGGTGGGGATCAACAATCCGCTGTCGTCATCGATGTCGGCCCCGGTGTTCGGGCCTGGCAACGCGCTGGTGGGGTCACTGACCATCTTCGGCCTGACCTTGCGCTTCGATCCGGCCGCCAGCGGCGCCATGCGCGCTACCCTGCTGCAGATGGCGCAGGAATTGTCGACACGACTGGGCGCGTCGCCCCAGGTCTATCAGGCGCCGAGTGCGGACATCTTCGATGAAGCTGCGGCACAGGCAGCACTGGCGGCACAGGCAGTCCAATCCACACAGGCCACGGTCGGCGACGGATGAAAAAAAACGATGCCGCGGCATCGTTTTTTTTCATCGTCCCTAACGCAGGCTGGCAATGGGCGTGAGCTTCTTGTCGCGGGGGATGTTGAACTTGGTCTTGGGCCCGAACCAGCGACTCCACAGGGCATCGATCTCGCCCTCCTTCTCCATCTCCATCAGACCCTGATTGACGGCGGCCAGCAATCGATGCTCGCCCTTCTTGACACCCAGCGCGGTGGGCTCCCAGGCCAGGGCCCCTTCCACGAAGCGAAAACGTCCCGTGGATTCGTTGACGAAGCGCACGCCCGAAGGCATGGAGATGGCCAGTGCGTCCACCTTGCCCTGCGCCAGCGCCAGGAAGGCCTGCGGAGTATCGACAAAGCCCAGGACCGTGGCCTTGGGCAGTACGCGGCGCGCGGCCTGTTCCGGGGTGGAGCTGCGATTGGCGCTGATGCGCTTGTCGGCCAGGTCCGATACAAGGTTCAGGCCGGAGTCGGATTGCACGATCAGCTTGATCGGGTTCTGGTAATGGGAGGCGGTGAAATCGATCTGGTGTGCCCGTTCGCGGGTGTAACCCAGCGCCGCCGAGACCAGGTCGGCTTCGCCATGGATCAGCGCCGGCAGGCGGGCTTCCACGGTCACGCTCTTCTGTTGCATCTGCACGCCCAGCTTGCGCGCCACCGCGGCACACATGTCGACATCGAAGCCGACCACCTGCCGGGTCTGCGGGTCGGGATAGCCTAGGGGTTCGTTATTGGCCAGCGTGGCACAGACCAGGATGCCGCGTGCCTGGATGTCGGCCAGCCGGTCGGCATGCGCCGCAGCCGGAAAAAGCCAGGCACTGGCCAACAGCAAGCTGCCCATGCCCAGTTTCTTCATATGCTGCGAAATCATTTTCATGCTTTTCCTCATTGAATATCGAGAATAGCCTGAAACAATCCCAAATGTCACTTACAGCAGACGGCGGCATGCACACCTGTCCAAAAAACCATCTGTATCTGCACACTGCCAGGGACAGCTGGTCGTCTGGTATGACATGTCAGCCCGGCTGGCCGCTCTCGTAGTGCGAAAAAAAACGGCCCGGTCTGAGAGCGACCGGGCCTTCATCTGCAAGCGCTGCCAGGGAATCAGCCGTGTCCCAGATACGCCTTGCGCACGTCGCTGTTGGCCAGCAGGTTGGCACCGGTGTCGGACATGACCACGTGACCGTTCTCCAGCACATAGCCGCGATCGGCCACACCCAACGCCTTGTTGGCGTTCTGCTCGACCAGGAACACCGTCACGCCGCTTTCGCGGATGGTGCGGATGATCTCGAAGATCTGCGCGATCACCAGGGGTGCCAGTCCCAGCGTGGGCTCGTCCAGCAACAGCAGGCGCGGCTTGCTCATCAGCGCACGGCCGATGGCCAGCATCTGCTGCTCGCCGCCGGACATGGTGCCGGCGCGCTGGGCCGCGCGTTCCTTCAGGCGCGGGAACAGGCCGAAGACATACTCGATGCCTTGTTCGATGGCTTCATTACTGGCGAAGAAGGCGCCCATCTTGAGGTTTTCCAGCACGGTCAGGCTGGGGAAGACGCGCCGCCCTTCCGGCGAGATCGCCAGGCCGCGACGCATGATCTCGTGGGTCGGCAATGCGGTGATGTCCTGCCCCTCGAAGATCACGCGGCCGCTGGAGGCACGCGGACGTCCGCACAGCGTCATCAGCAGCGTGGTCTTGCCGGCCCCGTTGGCGCCGATCAGGGTGACGATCTCGCCCTTTTCCACATTCAGCGACACGCCGTGCAGCGCCTCGATGGCGCCGTAGTGGGTATGCACCTTGTCAAACTGCAGCATCATTCTTCTCCCAGGTAGGCCTTGATCACGCGCTCGTCGCTGCGCACCTCGTCCGGGGTGCCGGTGACGATGGGCTTGCCGTGCTCCATGACGAGGATGCGGTCGGAGATGCCCATGATGAGGCTCATGTCGTGTTCGATCAGCAGCACGGCCACGCCGTGTTCGCGACGCAGGCGGTCGATCAGTTGCGAGAGCTCCTGCTTTTCCTGCGGGTTCAGGCCGGCGGCGGGTTCGTCCAGCAACAGCAGGCGCGGCCGGGTGATCATGCAGCGGGCGATCTCCACCCGGCGCTGCAAGCCGTAGGAGAGCGTGCCGGCTTCGCGGTTGGCCAGTGCCGTCAGGCCCAGCTGGTCCAGCCAGTAGGCGGCGCGTTGCAGCGCCTCCTGCTCGGAACGACGGTAGCCGGGGGTCTTCAAGAGGCCTGCCAGCAGGTTGGTATTGACCTGCTGGTGTTGCGCCACCAGCAGGTTTTCCACCACCGTCATGGACTTGAAGAGACGGATGTTCTGGAAGGTGCGCACCAGTCCCTGCTGTGCCACCTGGTGGCTGGGACGGCGGGCGATGGAGACGCCATCGAGCGCGATCTCACCCGAGGTCGGCTGGTAGAAGCCGCTGATGCAGTTGAAGACGGTGGTCTTGCCGGCGCCGTTGGGGCCGATGATGGCGAAGACTTCACCTTCCTTGACCGACAGCGAGACGCCATCGACCGCCAGCAGGCCGCCGAAGCGCATCGACAGATTGGCCACTTCCAGCATGGTTTTCATGGATTGATTCATTGCGGCAGCTCCACATGCGGACGGGTGGCAGGCAGCAGTCCTTGCGGACGCCACATCATCATCAGCACCATCACCAGACCGAAGATGAGCATGCGGTATTCGGCAAAGCTGCGCGCCACTTCCGGCAGCACGGTCAGCAGGATGGCGGCCAGGATCACGCCCAGCTGCGAGCCCATGCCACCCAGTACGACGATGGCCAGGATCAGGGCGGACTCGATGAAGGTGAAGGATTCCGGTGTCACCAGACCCTGGCGGGCGGCGAAGAAGGAACCGGCCAGGCCGGCGAAGGCGGCGCCCAGCGTGAAGGCCGAGAGCTTGACCTTGGTCGGGTTGATGCCCAGCGAGCGGCAGGCGATCTCGTCTTCGCGCAGGGCTTCCCAGGCGCGGCCCATGGGCATGCGCAGCAGGCGGCTGGTGACCAGGTAGGTGAACAACACCATCAGCAAGGCCAGGAAGTACAGGAAGATCACCATGTGCCCACCCTGGTACGACAGACCGAACACCTGGTGGAAGGTGGTACCACCCTCGGTCAGGGGGTTGCGCGCCATCGCCAGGCCGAACACGGTGGGCTTGGGGATGCCGGACACGCCATCCGGGCCGCCGGTCAGGCTGGTCATGTTGTTGAGCAGCAGGCGGATGATCTCGCCGAAGCCCAGCGTGACGATGGCCAGGTAGTCGCCGCGCAGGCGCAGCACCGGGAAGCCCAGCAGGAAACCGAACAGCGCCGCAGCCGCCGCCGACAGCGGCAGGCACTCCCAGAACGAGAGGCCGACATACTGGTTCAGCAGTGCATAGGTATAGGCCCCCACGGCGTAGAAGCCGACATAGCCCAGGTCCAGCAGGCCGGCGAAGCCGACCACGATGTTCAGGCCCAGGCCCAGCACCACGTAGATCAGCGCCAGGGTCATCACGTCCACGTAGCCACGCGAACCGAAGAACGGCCATACCAGCGCCGCCATCAGCAGGATGATCACGGCGGCGCGCTGCTGGCGCGGCTGCATGCGCGGCAGGGCCGGCAGCTTCACGCCAGCGGCCGAGCGCGACAGCGCCGGCTTGACCAGCTGGAACAGGAACACGGCAATCACCGCCACCAGCACCGGGGTCCAGTGGGTATTGAGCACCACCCGGTAACCTTCCAGCTGCAATTGCATGCCCAGCAGCGGGATGGTCAGTACGGCGGTCACCAGCGCCGCCGCCACGGCATTCTTGAAAGTCTCAGGCATCACGCCTCCTTGAATAATTCGTTGTCCGTCAGGCGCGCTGCGCTCAGACCTTTTCGATATCGGGCTTGCCCAACAGGCCCGTGGGACGGAACAGCAGGATCAGCACCAGCAGGCCGAAGGACACCACGTCCTTGTATTCCGAAGGCAGGTAGCCGGCGGCAAAGGTCTCGGCCAGGCCCAGCAGGACGCCGCCCAGCATGGCGCCGGGAATGCTGCCGATACCACCCAGCACCGCCGCCGTGAAGGCCTTGATGCCGGCGATGAAGCCGATGTAGGGATTGAGCTTGCCGATGGTCAGCGCGATGAGTACACCACCGACCGCTGCTAGCATCGCACCCAATACAAAGGTGAAGGAAATGACCTTGTTGGTGTCGATACCCAGCAGGTTGGCCATGCCCATGTCCTCGGCGCAGGCGCGGCAGGCGCGGCCCATGCGCGAACGCGCGATGAACAGCGTGAGCGCCACCATCAGCAGCAGCGTGACACCGACGATGACCATGCGCGAATACGGCACGGTGACGGTGAAGTCGCTGCCCATCTGGAATTCCAGCGCGCCCGAGATCAGCACCGGCACCGACATGTCGCGCGCGCCCTGGCCGATCTGTACGTAGTTCTGCAGGAAGATGGACATGCCGATGGCCGAGATCAGCGGTACCAGGCGCGGGCCGCCGCGCAGCGGGCGATAGGCCACGCGCTCGACGGTCCAGCCATACAGGCCCGTGACCAGTACCGATACGATCAGCGCACCACCCAGCAGCAGCGGCAAGGGGTAGCCGGACTGCACGCCGATGGCGGTGAGCGTCACCAGGCCGACGTAGGAGGCGATCATGTAAATCTCGCCGTGGGCGAAGTTGATCATGCCGATGATGCCGTAGACCATGGTGTAGCCGATGGCGATCAAGGCATAGATCGCGCCCAGCGAAAGCCCGTTGACGAGCTGCTGGGTCAGTTGTGGGAGCAATTCATTCATGTGGAGGGTCCAGAAGTGGAAATGCCCCATCCGAGAATTTCGCGGTGGGGCATTTCGCTGTTTGACGTCAGGTCAGACGGTCATGCCAACGATTCGCGGGGAATCACTTGGCTTCGGTCTTGGTGGCGTCCTTGTGCCAGGTGAAGACCACGAACTTGAAGGACTTCAGGTCGCCCTTCTTGTCGTATTCGACGTTGCCGATGGGGGTCTTGAAGCTGTTGGCGTGGATGTAGGCCGCGACCTTTTCCGGATCGGTGGACTTGGCGCCGGTGATGGCGTCGGCAATGATCTTCACGCCGGAATAGGCCGGCATCTGGAACGGACCGTTGGCGTCGCGCTTGGCGGCGGCAAAGGCCTTGACCAGGGCGGCATTGGCCGGGTCGGCGGCGAAGTCGGCCGGCAGGGTCACCAGCATGCCTTCGGAAGCCGGGCCGGCAATCGCGGTGATGTCCTTGTTGCCTACGCCTTCGGGGCCCATGAACACGGCCTTGACGCCCTGCTCACGCGCCTGGCGCATGATCAGGCCCATTTCCGGGTGGTAGCCGCCGAAGTAGACGAAGTCCACGCCCTGCGACTTGAGCTTGGTGACGATGGCGGAGTAGTCGCTGTCACCGGCATTGATGCCTTCGAACAGCACGACCGGCACCTTGGCGGCGTCGAGTGCGCCCTTGACCGAGGAAGCCACACCCTGGCCGTAGGACTGCTTGTCGTGCAGCACGGCGACCTTCTTGGGCTTGAGCTTTTCGATCACGTAGCGGGCGGCAGCAGGACCCTGCTGGTCATCGCGACCGATGGTGCGGAAGATGAACTTGTGCGGCTTGGCTTCGGTCAGCTGGGGAGCAGTGGCCGACGGGGTGATCATCACCACGCCTTCGTTTTCATAGATGTCGGAGGCCGGGATGGTGGAGCCGGAGCAGACGTGACCGATCACGTACTTGATGCCCTGGCTGACGATCTTGTTGGCCACGGCCACGGCTTGCTTGGGTTCGCAGGCGTCGTCCATCATCACGGCTTCGAACTTGTTGCCATTGGCGCCACCGGCGGCGTTGATCTGTTCGATCGCGGTCAGGGCACCGGCCTTGACCATGTCGCCGTACTGGGCCACGGCACCGGTCAAGGGACCGGCGATGGCGATCTTGACGGTCTCGGCATGCGCCACGCCGGCAAAGGCGGCGAAGGTGGCGGCGGCCAGGGCGATCTTGGTCAGACGGCTTGCAGATTTCATTGACGTTTCCTCCAGGATGGAACGGATTCAAGAGGCGCCGTTACCTGGCCAGCAGGCCGGCGCGCGTAGGGCTCCGGTTCTCTGGCCCTGATAATTCCGGGGGCCGGCCGAAGCATGGGGGCAGAGTGTAACACCCTCGTCATGAAGGGCAACTTTTTTTTGAGAATTGGCCATAGTCCGTCATTTTTACCCTGTCAAATTCGATTTCTCGCACATTTCATGCTGCTTTTCTTCATTTTCCTAAATTTGGTGCAGACTCGCACTGCAGCATGAGCCATTTCGGTGCGATGCACGCAAAGCCATGCTGGTGGCCGATTTGCAGCCGATTCCGGGAAACCGGTGGCAGGCCGGGCTGCCCACAATTACAATACGGCCTCGCCCCGCGTATTCCCGCAGAACAAGACCCGGTTTCGATGCTTCATTTCCTCCTCCGCTCCCCCCTGTTGCGCCGCCTGGCGCTGGTCATCCTGGCGGCTCCCCTGCTTTGTCCGGCGCTGGTCGGCGCTGCCGAGATCAGGCAGTACCAGTATCACCAGGTCTTCATCAGCACCTGTCGTGCCGATCCGCGCAGCGACACCATCCGCATGTACTGGAAGGATGCCAATGGCGCGCCGCTGGGCAATTTCCTGCGGCTGGACGCCCATCTGCGCAGCCAGGGGCTGGACATGGTGTGCGCCACCAATGCCGGCATCTACGACAAGCAGCTGCAGCCGCTGGGCCTGTACGTCGAGGCCGGCACGCAGCTGCGCCGCCTCAATACGCGCAAGAACGCCTATGGCAACTTCTACCTGCAGCCCAATGGGGTGTTTGTCCTCAGCGAGCACCAGGCCTATATCGTGGAGACCTCGGACTACGAGGCCGAGCTGGGGCTGTGGAATTCGGTGGCACGCTATGCCACGCAGTCGGGGCCGCTGCTGATCGTGGATGGCAAGATCAACCCGCGCTTCGATCCCGATTCGGCCAATACGGTGGTGCGCAATGCCGCCTGCCTGGACGCAGCCGGGGTGGTCACGCTGGCCATTGCGCGCAATCCGATCAGCTTCCATGACTTCGCCAGTTTTTTGCGCGACGAACTGAAGTGTAGCGACGCCCTTTATCTGGACGGCAGCATCTCGCGCATGTATCCCACGCTGGAAGCCAATATGGGACCGGCTTTCGGCGCCATGATCGCGGTGGTCAAGCCGCATGGGAGCAAATAGCTCCCCGCAACGCGTCAATGCGATGAGGTGCTCGAATTCATTCGAATTACCTCCACTCCTCTTCACAGTGCTGGAACCGCCGCAGCTAATCCATTCCAAGGTTCATCGTCATTGAATCCGAAGGAGGAATGGAGTGCTGATAAACATTATCGTTCTTGGGGATAACACCAGCCATGGCGGGGCTGTCATCTCTGCATCCGGCAGTACGTCGTCGCACGGCAAGGGCTGGGCGCGGGTCGGCGACATGGTGTCTTGCCCACGCTGCCGGGGCGTCTTCCCCATCATCGAAGGCGATGAGGGGCTGACGGATGAAGGGAAGGCAGTCGCCTTCCACGGCTGCAAGGTGGCTTGCGGAGCGGAACTGATATCGAGCCAATCATTGACGATGACCGAGCCCTCCTGCGGTGACGCCGCCGGAGGGCCTGCACTGGTGTCCGGAAATACCGGAACGATTGGATCAGAGCTGATGGCACGCTACACCCATGAAGCGCTGAAGGATGCGACAGAACGCTTCCGCGGCCGCTTCCAGGTGCTTGATGCGGCGACCGGGAAGGCCTTTCCAAACGTGACATTCAGGGTCGCCAGCACCGGCGGACAAATCATCACAGGCGCGACGGATGCAGAGGGGATGACACCCTGGGTCGAACACGACATGCACGAAACCCTGGCATTTCACCTCACTGAGCAGGGGGCGGCATGAGCGAGCCCGCACCACCATCGGCGCCGCTTGCCACGGGAGGCATGTCGCGCGGTGGTGCCACGCAAACGGTCCGGCTCCATCAACCGGCCGTCGACGCCACGGACAAGAAAGTGTTGTGCTCCGCGATCTGCCAATGCAAGGATGCGCCTGGGGTCGGCCAGGATGGACGTTCACTGAAGCAATCTTGCGTCTCCAACCAACTCAGAGAGCTTGACAAGGCCTTGGCGCATCGCAGTCCGTACAAGGCAGAGGTCAACTACGATATGACCAGGCGACCACCTGAGCCCGTGATGGATTCCAGCATCCCCACAAAAGCGCATGACTGGCTGCCGGGATGGATCAGCAAATACTGGGAGCAAGATCACGGTTTACCGTATCTCAAGGGAATGGGGATGGTGCGCCGGCCTGATGCGATCATCGTCATTGATCCGACCAAGCCTCCGGTGCAAGACAATATCAAGCAGGTGGTGGAGATAAAATTTCCACCGGATACCATGAGCGATCCACAAAAGATTGCATACATTCGGATCGCTGGCGATGAAAGCAAGCTAGTGACACTGGGGCCTCAACATTGCGACTGCGACAAGCCCGAACCCGAGCATTCCAAGATCCCCATTAGAGAACTAGGCATGGCAACTACCGCACTGAAGGTGATTTACATGTTGGTGACAAGACGCCCGGCACCGGGTGGTAGTGCAGCGCCCACCTATTAGGATAGTTATGACCGAATTTCCATTTGACCCTGCTCACTTCATGCGTAATCACCCGGAAGAGATGCGTATTCCAGGCGGTTTGCTCACCAGACAAGGCCAACAAGACTATGTCGGCGCTGTTCCCGCCATCACCGGTACGCTGTTCTTCCATGACGCGCACCTGCCAAAGGTCCGTGAGGCGATTTGCGCCTGTTTTGACGACTATGCCGCCCTCGCAAAAGACCAGCTGACCTGGCTTTGGCGAGCGGAACCTCCCGAGGGCCCTCAGAAGTTTCCCTATCACGAGGCTCCGGCAATGCGCGACATGATCAGACGCATGAACGAAAATGATCTCGTGAGCTTCATCTATACCAGTGGCAAGCAGTCTTTCGATGCTGGCGAGTGGGAGTTTCAGGTATTTGGTCTGCGCGCGTGGGAGGCCAATATGAAGGAAATAGGTAGTTCCGCACTAAGGGTGAGTGTTCCACTGCTCTACATTGAAGAGAATCCAACGGCGTTTCAGAGATTATTTGCCGAATTTGCCCGACGGCTGCATGCAATACATGGCTATGCGGGATATGGACTGGTTTTATCCGCAGCCCGGGCAGAAGACAACCAATCCTTTGAGGCATATCTGTCAGACAGTTTCAAGGGATTCGATGTGGGTGGTCCGGTCGGCGGCTCAACGCGCGCCCATGAGGGCATCAAGACGGTCTCGTGGCTGACCGCTGTGAATTACGACATGGTGCAGCAAATTGGTGGATTGACCAAAGTCAGATCAACGTTTCCAATGGATTGGTTTGCTCTCTACGACTACGGCAAGGGCTTGATTGTGCAGTCCGGTCCGTCCCCAGATGCTGGCGCGACCGACAGAGCGCTTCCCGCCACGCTCGTATTGGCCAACATGCTGTTCAAGGAAGTGCGGGCGCCAAAGATGATGCTGCACTTTGCATCCGTCGAAGGTGAACCCCGCCTGATCGGCTGGAGCGCAGACCAATGGCTCAAGCGCTTCGATATCGATGCGTCTGAATTGATGAGCTACCAGAAAAAACTGCTGGACGAGCCCAAGCTGACGCCAGCCACCACGCTGCCTGAACGGCTTTAGGATAGGTCTGCGACAGGCGAAAAAAAGCCCGCAGCCAATAAACTGCGGGCAAGTTCCCTATCAAGAGGGAGGTTGAAGGAACAGTTCAACCACCTGTACGACTGCGGGCCGCAAAAAAAAGTTCGGAAAGATTTTGCCTCCTTCCCAAGGAGGCAGAACGGCCTGCCCCATGGGCCCATCTCTCCCTGTCCGTCGCGCCCTGTCCCTTTCACTACCCTCTCACTACCCTCTCACTGCCGTACCTCAAAAGAAAGCGCCGCGTCAGTTGCCTGACGCGGCGCATGCAGTGCTGTTCCCACTGCGGGATGATGGTGCGGCTGTTGCCGTTCTTGTCTGGCTCTTGTTATGCGAAGGCTGGCGCTTGAATGCTGTGCTTACTTCTTCTCGCCACCGGCGGTGTCGCCTGTGGTCGCGGGCGGCGTGCTCGGGCTGGTGGCCGAGGAATCCGACGGCGTAGTCGGAGTCGGGGTCGCCGGAGTGGCGGTCGAGCCGGAGTCAGCCGGTTCCGATGCGGCCGGCGGAGTGGCGGCCGGGGTGGCGGGCGTTTCGTCGCGCTTGTTGCAGCCGGCGAGCACGGCAGTAAAGACGGCGGCAGCCAAGAGGGTGTGGCGAATCTGCATGTTTTGCCTCCAAAGGTTGTTGATGGGTTGTGCCGACATTCGGCCAGATGCTTCCTTGCCGAAGTTCGACTGCTTCTGGATATGGATTATTCCCGCTCCGGCGGCCGCAGGCTGTCAGAAAATGGCGCATCTTGATGTCAGTCATCGCAGGCAATGTGAATCAAAAGGCAACACTTTTTTGCCTGAAAACCCGTATCATCGGCGCCTATGACGACCTTGCCCGCCCTCCTCCTGCCGCCCTCCCCTGGCCGCGGGATTACCCTGATCGCCGCCCTGCTCGCAGGCTTGTCCATGATGTCTGCGGCCCATGCCGACATCGCACCTGTCTCGCCGGCGCAGTGTGCCGACATGAAAGCGCGCAAGGTGATCACGGCGGCCAATCCGGTCCCCTGTGCGCGCCTGTCCCGGGTCAGCTTCGACTACACCGATTTCGACGGTGCCACCCGTCAGGGCGCGGTGGTGGTGCTGGATGCGGTGGCGCCGCAGGTGGAGTCGCTGTTCGGCGAACTGCTGTTGCGCTCCTTCCCGCTGGCCGGCGCGCGCGCACTGGAAGAATTCGATGGCGATGACCAGCGCTCCATGGCCGCCAATAACAGTTCCGCCTTCAACGGTCGGCCCATGACCGGCGGCGGTGGCTGGTCCAAGCATGCCTACGGCGCCGCCATCGACATCAATCCCCTGCAGAACCCCTATGTCAGCCAGGCCGGCAGCAGCGCACAGGAAGTGCTTCCGCCCAAGGGCAGCAGCTACCTGCAGCGCACGCCCGCGCAAGCCGGCATGGCCGAGGAGGTGGTGAGCGTGTTCTACGATCACGGCTTCCTGGTCTGGGGTGGCCAGTGGAAGCAACCCATCGACTACCAGCACTTCGAGATCGGCAGCCGTGGCTTCATCGTCCGCCTGGCCAGCCTGCAAAGGGCGCAGGCGCGGGCCGAGTTCGAGCGTTATGTGGCGGCCTACCGCCGGTGCGCACATCCGGGCGCACTGGGTGCACCGGGTGCACAGGCCGCCGCCACCAGCGATGGCGACGATGACGACGACGCGGCGGAAGACACCACCCTGCGCGACCAGTGCGCGGCACGCCTGCGCAAATGAAGCGATCCGACGCCGCCAGCCGGCACAGGTAAAGATGCGCAAGTTTGGGTAAACCGGCGTAGCAGCACGCCATCACGCACCTATACTTCCCTGGCAACATCGGTCTGGGCGCTCGCCCGGGGGGACAGCCTTAATCAGGAGTGCACGCATGTCGATCAATTCCATTTCTTCCATCTACCACAGCAATACGCCAGCCAACACGCAGCAAACGACGAAGAAGCCGGCCGTCAATTTCAACGACGTCCTCAATGCGGCCGGTCAGTCCGCCCAGGTGGCGCAGGCTGCCAGCACCCAGCCCAGCAGCACCGACACCTTCACCACGACGCCGACCCGCACGGTCTGACACGATCGAGATTCACGCATCACCCCGGGCGAACCGCCCATGAAAAAGGCCGGAGGGCGTAGGGCTGTACCTACGTCCTCCGGCCTTTTGACTTGCCCGCGCAAGGCTATACTGCGGCTTCACGCGCCCGACCGGCGCCCTGGAGACCCGATGCCCGAGCAAGCCCCTGAGAGCGCGCTGCAGATTCGCGGCGCACGCCATGACGACTACCCGCAATGGAAGATCCTGTGGGATGACTACAATGCCTTCTACGGTCGCAGCGGCGCCACCGCCCTGCCCCTGACGATCACCCAGGCCACCTGGGCGCGCATCCACGATGCTGGCGAGCCGGTCCATGCGCTGGTGGCCGAAGCCGACGGCCGGCTGCTGGGCCTGGCACACTACCTCTACCACCGCAATACCATCCTGATCGGACCGACCTGCTATCTGCAGGATCTGTTCACCACCGAAGCCGCCCGCGGACGCGGCGTGGGGCGCGCACTGATCGAAGAGCTCTACCGCCGTGCGGCTGCCGATGGCGCCGAACGCGTCTACTGGCATACCCACCACGGCAATGCGACGGCGCGCCGGCTCTATGACACGCTGGCCATCGACTCCGGCTTCATCGTCTATCGCAAGAACCTGTAGGCGCGTCTGCGTTCAACCCTGGGTATTGACCTCAGATACTGGCCTCATTGAGTGCTGCGACGATGTCGGCGCGCTTGAGCTCGGGGGCGAACTGCTGGATGAAGTCCAGCGCATAGCCACGCAGGTAGGCGCCTCGGCGCACCGCCAGTCGGGCGATGTTGGCCTTGAACAGGTGCGCCGCATTGATGGCGACCATGTCCTGGTGCTTGCCCTGGTCGACCGCCATCGAGGCCACCAGGCCCACGCCCATGCCCAGCGACACGTATTGCTGGATCACGTCCGAATCCATGGCGGTGAGCACGATGTCGGGCTCGATGCCGGCCTGGCGGAAGGCTTCGTCGATATGGCCCCGGCCGGTAAAGCCGACGTCATAGGTGATCAGCGGCCAGGTCCCCAGGTCTTCCAGGGTCACCTGTTCCAGCCCCAGCAGCGGGTGGCCCTTCGGCACCACGATCACGTGGCTCCAGGTATAACAGGGGAAGGACACCAGTTCCTTGAACTGCGACAGGCCTTCGGTGGCGATGCCGATGTCGGCCTTGCCGGAGATGACCCATTCGGCGATGTGTTCCGGCGCGCTCTGCTGGAGCGCGATGCGCACCTGTGGAAAGGCGTCGCGGAAGGCCTGCACGATGCGCGGCAGCACGTAGCGGGCCTGGGTGTGGGTGGTGGCGATGGAGAGCGTGCCGCTCTGCTCGCCGGCGTATTCCTTGCTGGCGCGGCGCAGGTTCTCGGCCTCCAGCAGCAGCCGTTCGACGATGCCCAGGATGCCCTTGCCGGGCTCGGTCAGGCCGGTCAGGCGCTTGCCGTTGCGTTCGAAGATTTCCACGCCCAGTTCTTCTTCCAGCTCGCGAATCTGGCGACTCACGCCGGGTTGCGAGGTGAACAGCACATTGGCCACTTCGGTCAGGTTGAAGCCGCAACGGGCGGCTTCGCGGATGGATCGCAGTTGCTGGAAGTTCATCGTGCCGTCCCTCCTTCCTGCTGGGCGAACACCTGCAGGCGGCGCGGGCGCACCACCAGGGTGTCGCCATTCTTCAGTCCCAGCTGCGCAAAGCGTTCGTTGGGGATGACGGCTTCGATGAGCTCGGCGTTGTCGTCGCGTTCCAGTTCCAGCTGGGCCAGCGGGCCGATGGCATGGGCGCGGCGCAGTTGCACCACGATGCCCTGGGCACCGGGCGCGTAGCGTTCCACATCCAGATCGTGCGGCCGCACGTAACCGACGCCGGACGCATCGCGGGTATCGTCATGGCCGGGCGCCTCGAAACGGGCGCCGGCGGCGTCCAGCACGCCCTCGTGCAGGCGACCGTGGAACAGGTTCACATTGCCCAGGAAGCCGTAGACGAAGGGCGAGGCCGGATGGTTGTAGACCGCTTCGGGTGTGCCGATCTGTTCCACCTGTCCCTTGTTCATCAGCACCACCTGGTCGGCCACTTCGAGCGCTTCTTCCTGATCGTGGGTGACAAAGATGCTGGTGACGTGCAATTCATCATGCAGGCGTCGCAGCCAGCGGCGCAGTTCCTTGCGCACCTTGGCATCGAGTGCGCCGAAGGGTTCGTCCAGCAGCAGCACGCGGGGCTCCACGGCCAGTGCACGCGCCAGGGCGATGCGCTGGCGCTGCCCGCCCGAGAGTTGCGGTGGATAGCGGTCGGCCAGCCAGTCCAGTTGCACCAGTTCCAGCAGGCTCTTGACCTTCTCGCGGATGGCCGCTTCCGAGGGGCGCTGGGCGCGCGGTTTCACGCGCAGGCCGAAGGCGATGTTCTCGAACACGGTCATGTGCTTGAACAGGGCGTAGTGCTGGAACACGAACCCGACCTGGCGCTCGCGCACATGGCGTGCCGAGGCGTCTTCGCCATCCAGCAGCACCTGGCCGGAGTCAGGCGATTCCAGACCGGCGATGATGCGCAACAGCGTGGTCTTGCCGCAGCCCGAGGGCCCCAGCAGCGCGGTCAGTTCGCCGGCCGGGAAGTTGAGCGAGACGTCGTTGAGTGCGGTGAAGCTGCCGAAACGCTTTTGGATGTGATGGACTTCGATGCTCATGAGAACTCCTTAGACTTGCTCGCTGGCGCTGTGCTGCTGGTGCAGCCGCCACTCGATGACACTCTTGATGGCCAGTGTGACCAGGGCCAGGAAAGCCAGCAGCGAGGCCACGGCAAAGGCGCCGGTGATGTTGAATTCGTTGTAGAGGATTTCGACCTGCAGCGGGATGGTGTTGGTCTCGCCCCGGATGTGGCCGGAGACCACCGATACCGCGCCGAACTCGCCCATGGCACGGGCGTTGCAGAGGATCACGCCATACAGCAGGCCCCATTTGATGTTGGGCAGGGTCACGTGCCAGAAGGTGCGCCAGCCGGAGGCGCCCAGCACCAGCGCGGCTTCCTCTTCTTCGCTACCCTGCGACTGCATCAGCGGGATCAGCTCGCGCGCCACGAACGGGAAGGTCACGAAGATGGTGGCCAGCACGATGCCCGGCACGGCGAAGAGGATCTTGATGTCATGTTCACGCAGCCAGGGGCCGAGGTAGCCTTGCAGGCCGAACAGCAGCACGTAGATCAGGCCGGAGATCACGGGCGAGACCGAGAACGGCAGGTCGATCAGGGTCAGCAGCACGTTCTTGCCACGGAACTCGAACTTGGCGATGGCCCACGCCGCCGCCACGCCGAACACCAGGTTCAGCGGCACGGCGATGGCCGCCGTGATCACCGTCAGCTTGATGGCCGACCAGGCGTCGGCCTCGGTGATGGAAGCCACATAGACATCCCAGCCCTTGCGCAAGGCTTCATAGAACACCGCCACCAGCGGCACGAACAGGAACAGCGTCAGGAACACCAGGGCAATGCCGATCAACAGGGCACGCACCCAGAACGGTTCCAGCGTGGCTCCGGGGGTGATCGGCGGCTCGCCGCGGGCAATGTTCTGGCCAGCGAGGGAAACAGGCGCGCCACTCATCTCAGGTCCTCTCCGCCTGGCCGCGCTTGCGGGTCCAGGCTTGCAACAGGTTGATGGTCAACAGCAAGACGAAGGACACCAGCAGCATCACCATGGCGATGGCGGTGGCGCCGGCGTAGTCGTACTGCTCCAGCTTGGTGACGATGAACAATGGGGTGATCTCGGACACCATCGGCATGTTGCCGGCGATGAAGACCACCGAGCCGTATTCGCCGGAGGCGCGCGCAAAGGCCAGGGCAAACCCGGTCAGCAGCGCCGGCAGGATGGTCGGGAAGACCACGCGGGTGAAGGTCTGCCAGCGGTTGGCGCCCAGGCTGGCAGCGGCTTCTTCGAGCTCGCGCTCGGCCTCTTCCAGCACCGGTTGCACGGTGCGCACCACGAACGGCAAGCCGATGAAGGTCAGCGCCACCAGCACACCCAGCGGCGTGAAGGCGACCTTGATGCCCAGCGGGGCGAGCAGCTTGCCCAGCCAGCCATTCTGCGAATACAGGGTGGTCAGGGCGATGCCGGCCACGGCCGTGGGCAGGGCAAATGGCAGGTCGACCAGGGCATCGATGATGCGCTTGCCCGGGAAGCGGTAGCGCACCAGCACCCAGGCGACGATGCCGCCGAAGATCACGTTCAGGAAAGCACCGATCAGGGAGGCCCCGAAGCTGAGGCGATAGGACGCCATCACCCGTGGCGAGGTCACGGCATCGATGAAACCGCCCCAGGTCAGCGTGAAGGTCTTCAGGAACAAGGCCGACAGCGGGATCAGGACAATCAGCGCCAGATAGAAGATGGTGAAGCCCAGCGACAATCGGAAACCGGGCAATACGCGCCGGCCGGTCCCGCCGGAAGCGGCCACTGGCGCGGCCCGGGGGGCGGCCAGGGAAACAGGGGTTGCGGACATGTCGTTCTCTTTTTATTACAAATGCGACTATAGGTGACCGATAATCGCATTCGCAGGTTATAAAGAGAACGAAGTTTTTTGCATGCCTTTAGAAGGAAAGCGCATAAAGAGCGGCCAAAAACCGCAATGCCGTTCAGTTAAGCTTGCTGCCAGCCCGAAAGCTTGCTCAGACTTTGCTTGCGCCACCGCTGACCGTTCGTCCTGAGTAGCGGCGTAGCCGCGTATCGAAGGCGCGCCACAAGCCGAGCAGCGCCCCTTCGACAGGCTCAGGACAGGCTTCGATACGGCCCTAAAGGGCCTACTCAGTCCGAACGGTTTCAAATGGCTTGAAGAGAACCAGGCAAAATCGCGGCGCCAAAGTCATCTGGCGCGGCGATTTTTTCTGAACTAAACGGTATTACAGCCAAAAACCGTCATTTGGCGCCCTGCCCCGGCGCCGGGAAAAGCCTCACGGAATCTGCTCCAGCAACTCCAGCAACCATTGCTGGCCCTGCGTCCAGTCGCCCAGGCCGGACTCGGAATTGATATGCCCGCGGGGGCCGATGGAACGAAACTGTGCGCCCCAGGCCTCGGCCCAGTGGCGGGCGCGGTCGGCGCTCATCCAGGGGTCGTTGTCGCTGCCGACCACCAGGGCCGGATACGGCAGCCGGTGGCGTACCGCCGAGCTCACGCTGAATTTGGCCGGATCGGCCGGTGCCACCAGCAGGGCCGCCACGATGGGATGGGCCGAGCCCCCTTCGGCCAGCAGGGCAGCGGTGCGCTGCACGGTGGTCAGGCAACCGAAGCTGTGCGCCACGATCACCGTGGGCCGACCATCGCGCGCCAGCACTTCGCCCAGGCGCTGCGACCAGGCCGGCAGGTCGGGGGTTTCCCAGTCGTCTTGCTGCACCCGTTCGAAGGCCGGATAGAGGCGTTGCCAGCGCGACTGCCAGTGCTCGGGGCCGCTATCGGACAAGCCCGGCGCCACCAGTACGCGGAAATCGGACAGCCGCGCCGGGGCCGGGGAAACGTGGGACGACAGACTCATGCAGGCCTCGCTGTTGAGGATAGGGAAGACCGAGTATGCCTCAAGCCGCATCCCGGATACCCGATATCTGGTCCGGCAGTCTCGCACCGGGGGTGTCCCACAGATAACCCTGGGCGTGGATGGGCTGGGCCAGAGCCTGGCCGAACTGGCTCAGCTTGTCGAAGACCTCGCGGTTCTCGACGCGCTTGAAGAAGATGCGTACGCCCTGCTCCGCCGCCCGCAGCAAGAGCAAGGCCACGCTGTCGGGATCGGGCAGTTCGCGGGCATCGACCTTGATCAGGTCCGGCTTGATCTTGTCCAGCAGGCCCAGCGCCTCCAGCGGGCTATTGGCCGAGACCCCGAGGCGGAAGCCATTGCGGCGGTAATTGTCCAGCACATAGTTGAGCAGCCAGCGCTGGTTGGGCGTGACCACCGGCAGTTGCAGCACGATGCGCTCGTGCGGCAACTCCAGTGCCGCCAGGATGCGGCGGTAGGCCTCGCCATGGTTGTTGTTGACGGCGGCCAGCAGGCGCGCATGCACCGAGAGATGCAGCTCGGGGACGTCGGTATCGCCCAGGCCGCCCTGCCCGACCTGACGATAATAGTTGATGGCGTGCAGCATGCGGCACAGGCGGTCCAGCTCGACCGATTCGTCGTCGCTGGCGGCCTGGTCGAGCAGCTTCCAGAGATGGAGTCCGTCATCGACCGCCGAATGACTGCGGGCAAAGGCTTCACATGCGACGATGCTGCCCTGTTCGAAGCTGCGCACCGGCTGGAAGGCCGAGCTCAGCGATGTATTGAAGAAACGCCCTGCGGCACGTCCCTGCTCATCCAGCCAGACCTTGGACGAGGTCGACTGGCTGGCTTGCAGACGCGCCAGGTAAGCATCCAAAGCCTGATATGCCATCGGGCCTGCTCCTGGAAAAATATGCCGCCCGGGCGAGATTGACCGATGGGCGGCCGGAAAAGATCACAGCTTGGCGATCGACACTTCGGTGGCCTTGACCAGCGCCACGACTTCGCTGCCGATGGTCAGGCCCAGGTCCTTGACCGAACGGGTGGTGATGACGGAAGTGACGATACCGGCCGGGGTCTCGACATCCACCTCGGACACCACCGAACCTTCGATGATGGCCTTGACCTTGCCCTTGAACTGGTTACGTACGTTGATCGCTTGAATGGTCATGCTCTGCTCCTTGATGAAACGGCGTCGGCACCTGCCGCGCCGCATGGGTTGAAATGGTCGGACTCTCTGAAACGGTCAAATCATGTGCGGCATCACACGGCCCACTGCACCTGCTGTACGCCGCGGGTGACGAAGGCGGGCTCCGGCGGCGCGGTGGCGGCGTCGCTGCCAGGATGACGCAGCACGCGCGCCAGGATGGCTTCTTCCAGCGCGGCAAACTGAGCCTGTCCGCGTGAGCGCGGGCGGGCCAGCGTGATGCGCTGATCCAGCGTCACCCGGCCGTCTTCGATGAGCAGCACGCGGTCGGCCAGGGCGACCGCTTCCTGTACGTCGTGGGTCACCAGCAAGGCGGTGAAGCCGCGCTCGCGCCATAGCGATTCGATCAGTGCCTGCATCTCGATGCGGGTCAGGGCGTCAAGCGCACCCAACGGCTCGTCCAGCAACAGCAATTGCGGGTCGTGCACCAGCGCCCGGGCCAGGGCCACGCGTTGCCGCTGGCCACCCGAGAGCACCGCCGGCCATTCACCGGCGCGCTGATCCAGGCCGACCTGCTGCAGGGCGTGCAGGGCAAGCGGCGCGTGCTGCCTGGGCAGCCCCAGCGCCACATTGGCCTGCACCCGCTTCCAGGGCAGCAGGCGCGCATCCTGGAACATGATGCGCACTTCGGGTTCGCCGCCGGCATCGTGTTCATAGACCACCTCACCGGCGCTGGCTGCATCCAGTTGCGCCACCAGGCGCAGCAGTGTGCTCTTACCGCAACCACTGCGACCGACGATGGCGACGAATTCGCCGGGGGCGATGTCCAGATCGATGTCGTGCAACACGGTGCGACCGCTGAAGGCCTTGGACACGGCGCGCAGCTTCAAGCCCACGCCGCGACCGGCAGCGCGACCCAGTGCCTGGTTTTCCTGTTGGTCGTGACGCATACGGTTCTCCTGATGCGAATTCATTGGTAACCCGGATGCCAGCGCAGCCAGAAGCGCTCCAGCGCACGGGCAGCGGTATCGGCCAGCTTGCCCAGCAAGGCATAGAGCAGGATGCCGACCAGCACCACATCGGTCTGCAGGAATTCGCGGGCATTCATGGTCATGTAGCCGATGCCGGCCTGGGCGGAGATGGTCTCGGCCACGATCAGCAACACCCACACCAGGCCCAGCGCGAAGCGCAGCCCGACCAGGATGGATGGCAAGGCGCCCGGCAGGATCACGTCGCGATACAGCGGCCAGCCCGACAGGCCATAGCTCCTGGCCATCTCGATCAGGCCCTGGTCCACCGAGCGGATGCCGTGGAAGGTATTGAGATAGACCGGGAAGAACACGCCCACCGAGACCAGGAACAGCTTGGCCGTCTCGTCGATGCCGAACCACAGGATCACCAGCGGGATCAAGGCCAGGGCCGGGATATTGCGCACCATCTGCAGGGTGGTATCGAGCAGCAGTTCGGCCGAGCGCAGGCTGCCGGAAAGCAGACCCAGCACCAGGCCCAGCCCGGCACCGACCGCAAAGCCCGAGGCCGCGCGACCACTGGAGACGGCCAGGTGGCGCCACAGCTCACCGGAGGCCGACAGTTTCCAGGCCGCCGTCAGGACCGCAAACGGTTCCGGCAGGATGCGGCTGGACAGCCAGCCGGCCTGCGAGGCCAGTTGCCACCACGCCAGCAGCAGCACCGGCAACAGCCAGCCCACCCAGGCGCCACGCGCCTTGCGCGGCGAGCGGCCAGCCGCACGGGCGGCCTTGCCGGCGGGTGTGCTGGTGCTGGCGGCGCCGGTGGTAGCGCTGTTCAGCGGATTGGATGCGCTCGTCATGCCTGCCTCAGCTGGCCGACACGCGCACCGGCGCGGCCTTGGGAAGCTCGGTGTTGCCGACGATCTCGCCGAAGGGGCCGGTCAGGTTGAATCCCGGCAGGGTCTCGCGCTGCGGACGTGGCAACAGCGGGAAGACCAGCTCGGCGAAGCGATACGATTCTTCCAGGTGCGGGTAGCCCGAGAGGATGAAGGTATCGATGCCCAGCGCTGCATATTCCTTGAGCCGTTCGGCGACCGTGGGGCCATCGCCCACCAGCGCCGTACCGGCACCGCCGCGCACCAGGCCGACCCCGGCCCAGAGGTTGGGGCTCACTTCCAGCTTGTCGCGTCGGCCGCCGTGCAGGGCCGCCATGCGACGCTGCCCTTCCGAATCCATGCGGGCGAAGTTGGCCTGGGCCTTGGCGATGGTCTCGTCGTCCAGGCGGCTGATCAGTTCATCGGCGGCGCGCCAGGCGGCTTCGTTGGTCTCGCGCACGATCACGTGCAGGCGGATGCCGAAACGCAGGGTGCGACCGGCGCGGGCGGCGCGTTCGCGCACGCGGGCGATCTTCTCGGCCACCGCAGCCGGTGGTTCGCCCCAGGTCAGGTAGACGTCCACCTGCTCGGCGGCCAGGTCGATGGCCTCGTCCGAGGAACCGCCGAAGTACAGCGGCGGATAGGGTTTCTGCAGGGGCGGATAGAGCGCCTTGGCGCCCTTGACGCGCAGGTGCTTGCCCTCGAAATGGGTCTCTTCGCTGGTATGGGTCTTGGCCAGCACGTCGCGCCAGATCTTGAGGAACTCGTCGGAAATCTCGTAACGCTCGGCATGGCTGCCGAAAATGCCATCGCTCTCCTGCTCGACCGGGTCGCCGCCAGTGACGACGTTGATCAGCAGGCGGCCATTGGAAAGGCGGTCGAAGGTGGCGGCCATGCGTGCCGACAGCGTCGGCGCGGTCAGGCCGGGGCGCACCGCCACCAGGAATTTCAGGCGGCGGGTGGCGTCGATCAGGCTGGCGGCGGCCACCCAGGCGTCTTCGCAGGAACGGCCGGTGGGCAGCAGCACGCCGTCGTAGCCCAGCGTGTCGGCGGCCACGGCGACCTGCTTCATGTAGTCATGACTGACCGGGCGCGCGCCTTCGGTGGTACCGAGGTAGCGGCTGTCGCCATGGGTGGGGATAAACCAGAAAACGTTCATGCTTGACTCCTGTGCTGCGGCAACCGGGTGGACATCATTTGAGGACGGCATCGCTGACCTTGAGTTGTTTGGGGATCAGCTTCAGTTCATAGAAGGCATCGGCGATCTTCTGCTGCTCGGCCAGCACCTGGGCATCGACCGGCTTGTAGACGTGGGCGTAGCGCTTCAAGCCGGTTTCGATGATGTCGGCATCCAGGCCCTGAATGGGCGCCAGCTGGGCGGCAGCGTCGGCGGTATGGGTACGCACCCATTCACCTTCGCGGGTGATCTCTTCCAGCAGGACCTTCTGCACCTGCGGGTTCTTCGCCGCGAAAGGACGCGCGCTCAGGAAGAACTGGTGATGGCTGACCGCGCCCACACCGCTGGCCAGGCGCCGCGCGCCGACCTGCTTTTCGGCGGCCGCCTGGAACGGGTCCCAGATCGCCCAGGCATCGACGGCACCGCGTTCGAAGGCGGCACGGGCATCGGCCGGCGCCAGGTAGACCGGCTGGATGTCGCTGTATTGCAGGCCGGCCTTCTTGAGCAGGGCCACCACCAGCCAGTGCACGTCGGCCCCCTTGTTGAAGGCGATCTTCTTACCCTTCAGTTCAGCCACGCTCTTGATCGGTGAATTCTTTTGCACCAGCAGGCCTTCGGCATCCGGCGTCGGGATTTCGTAGGCGGTATAGACGAAGTCGGCGCCGGCGGCCTGGGCAAACACGGGCGGGGCTTCACCGACGTAGCCGAAATCGACCGAGCCGACATTGAGCGCTTCCAGCAATTGCGGACCGGCCGCGAACTCGGCCCATTTCACTTCCACGCCCAGCGGCTGCAGGCGCTTTTCCAGCGTACCGTGGGCCTTGAGCAAGACCAGGGTATTGGCCGCCTTCTGGTAGCCGATGCGCAGGACACGGGCTTCCTGCGCCTGCACCGCGGCGGCGCCCAGGGCAAGGGTTGCGGTCGCCAGCGCCAGGGCCGACAGGCCGACCAGCGTGCGACGACGGGAGGAATGGACAATCTTGTTCTTGTTGGCGGACACGTTTTTCTCCAGATTTGGGCGTGCAGAGGGCCTTCGGCTGCACCGGCCGATGATTTTTCAGACGTTCAAGGTTCAGACGTTCAAGACAGGCCGGATCACTCCGGCCGGTTTCAATACGGGATGTCAGTTTGCGTCGGCAAGCATCAGCAGGAGACGCTGTACTGCAATTGCGAGAACGGTATTTCGCGGAACTCTTCCGGCGCTGCCTTGTGCAGGGCCAACAGGCTGGCCGACAACTGCGCCACGCCTTCATCGACGCGGGTGGCGATGGGCGCATCCAGCACCAGGCCCTGCTCTTCGCTCCAGGTCACCTGGGCCTCGGTGGCGTAGATGCTGGGCAGGACGTGCTTGGGATTGAGCGAGGACAGCACCGGTCGCAAGGCGTAGTCCAGTGCCAGCATGTGCGACTGACTGCCACCGGTGGCCAGCGGCAGCACCAGCTTGTTGGTCAGGCCGAACTGCGGCAGCAGGTCGAGGAAGGCCTTGAGGATGCCGCTGTAGGCCGCCTTGTAGACCGGGGTGGCGACCACCAAGGCCGAGGCTTCCTCCACTGTGGACAGGGCAGCCTTGATCTCCGCATTGTTCCAGTCGGCGCGCAGGATGGCCTGGCCCGGCAGGTCGCGCACCTCCAGACGGGCATGGCGGTGGCCGAGCTGGGCCAGCTTGTCGCCGACGTGGTGCAGCAGGCGGGTGGAGCGGGAAGGCGCCGAAGGGCTGCCGGCCAGGAGCAGGATGGTCATGTCTTATGCTTGAGCGTTGAGCGGGAGGAAGCGGCAGGGAGCGGCAGGAAGCCGGCGCGGCCGGCGCCCTGCCAGGTTTCAGATCACTTCTTGTTGGGTGCGTAGAGCTGGTCGAAGGTACCGCCATCGGCGAAGTGGGTCTTCTGGGCCTTTTGCCAGCCGCCGAAGTCCTTGTCGATGGTCACCAGGTTCAGCTTGGGGAACTGCGCTGCGTACTTGGCAGCGATCTTGGGATCGATGGGACGGTAGTAGTTCTTGGCGATGATTTCCTGGCCTTCCTCCGAATACAGGTGCTTGAGGTATTCCTCGGCCACCTTGCGGGTACCGCGACGGTCCACCACCTTGTCCACCACGGCCACCGGCGGCTCGGTCAGGATGGAGATCGACGGCGCGACGATGTCGAACTTGTCCGGACCCCATTCCTTCAGGGAGATCAGGGCTTCGTTTTCCCAGGCCAGCAGGACATCGCCGATGCCGCGCTCGACGAAGGTGATGGTGGCGCCACGGGCACCGGAATCCAGCACCGGCACGTTCTTGAAGAGCTTGGCGATGTAGTCGCGGGCTGCGTCGTCGCTACCGCCCTTCTGCTTGGCATAGGCCCAGGCGGCCAGGTAGTTCCAGCGCGCACCGCCCGAGGTCTTGGGGTTGGGAGTGATGACGGACACGCCCGGCTTGATCAGGTCGCCCCAGTCCTTGATGCCCTTGGGATTGCCCTTGCGCACCAGGAACACGATGGTGGAGGTATAGGGCGAGCTGTTGTGCGGCAAGCGCTTTTGCCAGTCGGCCGGCAGCAGCTTGGCCTTTTCCGAGATTTCGTCGATGTCGTAGGCCAGGGCCAGGGTCACCACGTCGGCATCGATGCCGTCGATGACGGAACGGCCCTGCTTGCCGGAGCCACCGTGGGAAGCCTTGATGGTGACGTTGTCACCGGCCTTTTCCTTCCAGTACCTGGAAAAGGCCTTGTTATAGTCGGCGTAGAGTTCGCGCGTCGGGTCGTAAGAGACGTTGAGCAGCGAGAGATCGGCCGCCTGTGCGACGTGGGCGGCTTGCGCCAGCACCAGGGTGACGACGACCGATTTGATGACGTTCTTCAGCATGTCCGGTTCCCGAATGTGTTAGTTGTTTTGGAGCACACAGGTTAATGAGCCTGCTGCCTGAAAAGAACGAATACTTTCTTCTCTCGATATGCGGAAAACAGATATGCAAGCGCAAGCCGCCGGAATAAGGCGGCCCGTCTTTATAACCAAACGTCAGGGAGAGCCAGGAAAGAGGAAACGGACGTTCGGCAATCCGGAGGGGCGCCCTGCCCCGCCGCACGGCGTGTCCGGAGGCAGCCGACAGCCTTGATGCGCCATTGATGCAGGTCAAAAAAGCACGGTCGAACTTTTTGTTCTTTTCACATTGTGGTATAACCCTCATATTGCAACGCACCAGGCTGCGCCATGAAAAAAGAAGCTGCAGGCGAGACAGAACACATTTCCATCCAGGTCATCGAGCGCATGGTGTCGCTGCTCGATGCGCTGGCCGATTACCCGGACCCGGTGAGCCTGAAGGAATTGTCGGCGGCGACCGACCTGCACCCGTCGACCGCGCACCGCATCCTCAACGATCTGGTGGTCAAGCGTTTCGTGGACCGCGTGGAACCGGGCACCTACCGCCTGGGCATGCGCCTGCTGGAGCTGGGCAATATCGTCAAGAGCCGGTTGTCGGTGCGCGAGGCGGCGCTGGACTTCATGCGCGCCCTGCATCGCAAGACCCACCAGACCATCAACCTGTCGGTGCGACAGGCCGATGAAATCGTCTATATCGATCGTTCCTTTTCCGAACGCTCCGGCATGCAGGTGGTGCGCGCCATCGGCGGCCGTGCGCCGCTGCACCTGACCTCCACCGGCAAGCTCTTTCTCTCGGTGGATGACCCCAAGAACGTGCGCGCCTATGCCACCCGGACCGGGCTGGCGGGGCATAACAAGAACTCCATCACCGATCTGACCAAGCTGGAGCGCGAGCTGTCCATGGTGCGCGCCCTCGGCTATGCCCGCGACAACGAAGAGCTGGAACTGGGCGTGCGCTGCATGGCCGCCGGCATCTGCGACGACAGCGGCAAGCTGGTGGCCGGCCTGTCGATCTCGGCCCCGGCCGACCGGCTGCAGGAAGAATGGGTGGATGACCTGGTCAGCACGGCCAACCAGATTTCGTCGGCGCTGGGATATCGCCGGGACCGGGATTGAAGCGAGGGCTAGGCCTGTTCACCTTCAATCAGATCGACCAACAAAAAAGCGAACCATCCGGTTCGCTTTTTTGTTGCTGCCGCAAGCTTACTGCGGCGATCAACCCTCGTCGGCCCTGACCATCTTCACACGGGTCAGGTTGTTCGGCTGGTCTTCCACCAGCCACTTGCGCATGCGGGCAGCATCGCCCACGTGCGACAGGCGGCCCTTGGAATCCAGGAACACCATGACAATGGGACGACCTTCGATGCGGGTGTACATCACCAGGCAATGGCCGGCTTCGTTGATGAAGCCGGTCTTTTGCAGGCCGATGTCCCATTCCTTGTTGGAGGTCAGGCGGTTGGAGCTGTTGTACTGCATGGCATGGCCGCTGGGTTCGACCATGTACTTGGGGTCGGTGGAGTACTGGCGGATGATGGGGTAGTTGTAGGCCGCCACCACCAGCTTGGCCAGGTCGCGGGCGCTGGCCACGTTCTGGCTGGACAGGCCGGTCGAATCGACATAGCGGGTATCGGTCATGCCCAGCGAGCGGGCCTTGGCATTCATGGCCGCCACGAAGGCCGGCAGACCGCCCGGGTAATTGCGGCCCAGCGCCGAGGCGGCACGGTTCTCGGAACTCATCAGGGCGATGTGCAGCATGTCGTCGCGGCTCAGCGTAGCACCCACGCGCAGGCGCGAGCTGCTGTGCTTTTCGCGGTCGACGTCGTCATCGGTGACGGTCAGGGTCTCTTCCATGTTCAGGCGCGCTTCCACCACCACCAGTGCGGTCATCAGCTTGGTGACCGAGGCGATGGGCAGGGCCACCGAGGAATTCTTTTCAAACAGGACCTGCGAGCTGGCCTGGTCGATCACCAGGGCCACATTGGAGCGCAGGGCCAAAGGATCTGGCGTGAGGTTCAGGCCGGCCAGGTCGCCGGCGGTCATGACCGGTGGCACCACCGGCACCGAGGGGGCGGCCGAGACGCGCTGATAGCTGATGTGGCGCTTGCCCTTGACCACGCTGACCTTGCGCACCAGCTTTTCGCGGTTGTTCAGCGAGCCCTTGGCGACCGTGCGGCTGACGGCTGCGGCGGGTCGCTTGGCGACCACCTTCTTGGCCGGGGCCTTCTTGGCGGCGTTGTTGACCGTCTGGGCTGCGGCAGGTGCCAAACCAGCGTGGATGAAAAGTAGCGATGTGAAAATGGCCAGCGCTGATTTGAACATAGGTGGATCTCCCCCCGAATTTACCCTGATAGTACACAAGAGAAACGTTGGCAGTGTAGCAAAAAGCAGAATTTTCGCAAGAGAATTAAGACGTTAGCGCATTTATTTAAACGGCTTTCTATCTTGCGGCCGGCCGAAGCATCCCCTGTTTCGGCCAATTCTTCTGGCATTTCCTGACAATCTTGCTCGATTTTATTCGATTTATTTTTGAGCAAGATCCACGCCAACGAAGCGACATGATACCAGTCTAAGCTTTCCGTTCAGTTCCTGAAAACGATAACAGAAGGCAATACCGGCCCCAGATGCTCGTTTTCGCGCTTTTTAATTCACTTTGGAGGCATCTGGAATGAAACACTAACGGGTAGTCGGGGGAGGCCGTTGACGGCGCAATGCGTCTTGCGGCCGGCACGGCAAAAGACCTGCAGCTCAGGGCTTGCGGGCGTCCAGCATGGCGACGTCAATGGAGAAGGAACAGGCCTGGTCCAGCGCGAAATACTGTTTCACCTCTTCCGGTGCGGACTTCCACAGCGCACGGATGGCCGTGACGTTGTCTTGCGGGGTGCGCATGCGGGCCACCCAGCTGTCGAATTCCAGGCGCAGCTTCCAGGTCTTGTCACTGTCGATGGCAAAACCGGCGGCCTGCAGCAGCTTGCGCCAGGAGTTCAGGCTGATATTGCGGACATGTGAAGTATCGCGCAGCAACTCAATGGCCTGGACGTAGGTATCGGCCAGCACATCGGCCGGTGCAGCGGTATCGATGACGATGAAGCGTCCGCCCGGCTTGAGTACCCGGAAGACCTCAGCGAGCGCCTGCGGCAGATTGCGCCAGTGGTGCACCGAAAAGCGGGTACAGACCAGGTCGAAGCTGGCATCGGGAAACTCCAGCCGGTCGGCGCTGCCCTGGCGCACGGCCAGGTTGTCCAGGCCACGCTCGCGGGCGGCGCTGGCGACCACGTCCAGCATTTCGGCAGCGATGTCGTAGGCAATCACTTTTTCCACCACTGGCGCCACGGCAAAGCTGGCGTGTCCGCCGCCGCACCCCAGATCGAGCACGCGGGCGCCGGGAATGGTGGCGGCGATGGCGGCCAGTTCCTGCAGATCAGCCCCCTGGGCGTGTACCGCGCTGGTGAGATAGGCGGCGGCGGTACTGCCGAACTGTTCGGTGACGACTTGCTGATGGCTGCGCATGGCGGGGCTCCTGAGCGAAATAAGCTGAACAAGAATACAAAGCAGGCAAAGGCGGGTTGCATTTGCCCGTGGATGAGCAGCCAGTCTAGCGAATCCTTATCCTGTTACAAGTTCAGCATTTATACTATTACCTCGACCACCACCCTGCTCTTTCTGCATGGAACCCGATCTTGCCCGCCGCGCCCTGGGGGCCTTCCTCAAATCCCAGCGCGAACAGACTGCACCCTCGCAAGCCGGCCTGCCACACCTGGCCCATGGCCGGCGTCGCACGCCGGGCTTGCGCCGAGAAGAAGTGGCTCAGTTGTGCGGCATCAGCGTGACCTGGTACACCTGGATCGAACAGGGGCGCACCGACTCGGTCTCGCCGCAGGCGCTGGCGCGCATCGCAGACGCGCTGCACCTGCCGCGCGCCAAGCGGGCCTACTTGTTCGAACTGGCCGGCAAGAAGGATCCGGCGCTGCCGGAGCAACAGGCGGTGGCGGTGATTGCGCCGGAAATCCTGGACGTGGTCGGCAACTTCCGCGCGCCGGCCTATCTGCTGGACCGCTACTGGAATGCCGTGGCCTGGAACCCGGCGGCGCGCAAGCTCTTCGTGGGGTGGCTGGATCAAGGGGAGGCGGCGCCCAATCTGCTGCGCTTCATGTTCGCCCGCGCGACGGCGCAGGCCTTGACGATCGACTGGGAGCAGCGCGCGCGCCGGCTGGTGGCGGAGTTCCGGGCCGACAGCGCCAGCCTGCTGGACGATCCGGATCTGCTGGCGCTGGTGGAGGAGTTGTCAGCCGCCAGTCCACTCTTCAAGCGGGCCTGGCACTTGCAGGATGTGGTGGAGCGCGAAGGCGGCGAGCGCCGCTTCCAGCATCCGCAATCGGGGGAACTGCGCTATCGCCAGGTCAACTTCCGCGTGGCCAACCGGCCGGACCTGAAACTGGTGACGCTGATGCCGGACGCGCCCGCGCCCGTCTGATCCTCATTTGCGGACCACGAAGGCCACGCCGATCACACCTACCAGCATGCCCAGCGCACCGATCAGGCTGAAGGCTTCGCCGAACATCAGCCAGGCCATCACGGCCGTGGTCGGTGGCGTGAGATAGAGCAGGCTGGTGACGCTGGTGGCGGCGCTGCGGCGGATCAGCGCAAACAGCAGGAAGATGGCGCCGATCGACAGGGCCAGCACCGACCACAGCAGCGCCGCGATGAATTGCGGCGTCCAGTGGACGTTGCCCAGATGCCAGTCCAGACCTTCCACGGCCACGGCAAAGGGCAGCACCACCACGATGGAGGCGGCGAACTGGATCACGGTGCCGGTGCGCAGGTCAAAGTGGGCGCAGTAGCGCTTCTGGTACAAGGTACCGATCGTGATGCACAACAAGGCAAACAGGCACAGGCCGATGCTGGCAGTGGACAGGCCGATCAGCGAAATCTTGTTGGCCACCACCAGCCCTACCCCGCACAGGCCCAGCGCCAGTCCCACCCATTGCCGGCCACGCACCGATTCACCCAGCAAGGGCGCGGCGAAGGCGGTCAGGATGGGTTGCAGGCCGACGATCAAGGCCGACAGGCCAGCCGGCATGCCGATCTTGATGGCGCACCAGACGCCGGCCAGGTAGCCGGCCTGCAGCAATACGCCAGCCACGGCCACGTGGCGGATGCGGCCGTGCGGCCAGGGGGCACGAGACAGCAGCACCAGCGGCAGCAGCACGATCAACACGCCGGTGAAGCGCAACAGCAGGAAGGTCAGCGGCGGCGCATACGGCAGGCCGAACTTGGCGACGATGAAGCCGGTGCTCCAGATCAATACGAACAACAGGGGCACCAGGCTCATCAGGAGCTGGCGCGACCGGCTGGCGCCGGGGGTGGATTGCATCATTTCTTTTCCGTGGGCGGGCCGCATGCGACATGCTCATGCGCGAAGAGGCCCGGGTCATTTCACCGTGCGCTCCAGCGGGCAGCGTGGAGGCCGGCGAGTCTTATCGTTTGCAGGTGGACGGCGACGGTTTGTTCGATATCTCTGCCGTAGCCGCCCGCCATCGTAACCGCAACCGGAATTTTGTGCTCGCGTGCATAGGCGAACACAGTCTCGTCACGGGCCGCGAGGCCAGCCATGCTCAGTTTCATCTTGCCCAGGCGGTCGCCCTCGTGCGGATCGGCACCGGCCAGGTAGATCAGCAACTGCGGCGCGAAGCGCTGCTGCAGCGTCGTCAGCGCGCCCTGCAGGGCAGCCAGATAGTCGGCGTCACCGATGCCATCGGGCAGGGCGACGTCGAGATCGCTCTGTTCCTTTTCGAAGGGGTAATTATTCTCTCCGTGCAGGGACAAGGTGAACACCGAATCATCCCGCGCCAGGATGGAGGCGGTGCCGTTACCCTGGTGCACGTCCAGGTCGACGATGGCGACCCGGGCGGCGCGGCGTTCGGCCTGCATCAGGCGCGCGGCGATGGCGGCATCATTGAAGACGCAGAAGCCGGCACCGTGGTCGGCATAGGCATGGTGGGTGCCACCGGCCAGGTTGACCGCCACCCCGTCCACGAAGGCGGCGCGACAGGCGGCGATGGTGGCCCCGGAAGAGCGGCGCGAGCGCTCCACCATCTGCGGTGACCACGGGAAACCGATCTCGCGCTGCTCGGCTGCGTTCAGTTCGCCACGGCTGGCGCGACCGATGTAGTCGGGATGGTGCGCCAGCGCCAGCTCGCCATCGCTGGCGGCCTGGGCTTCCTGGAAATCGATGGCCGGCTGCAGGCTGGCCGCCCCTTCGCGGATCATGCGGTACTTGATCATGGGGAAGCGGTGGCCCGGTGGCAGGGGCAGCACGAAATGGTCGCTGTAAAAGGCCTTCAAGAAAAAATTCCTTCCTGTTGATACGGGTTTCCGCATTGCAATAAGCGTTTTGCGATGCGGCGCAAACGATTGCGCGCAGCGCATTGATAACGTAATTTCATTAGCTCGACAGCAAGTAGAAAAAGAATCGAATTCCTTTTCAAAAATCACGTAAGTCTTTGATTAGACGTGGATCAATTTTGAAACACTTTTCGCAGTTCTCACGCGATGAAACGTTTGACTTTATGCACGATTAAACTAGAATCCGCCTTGTGCAATGCATCATATTCAAACAAGAAATTTCAGCGGAGATCCACCTTTCCCTTCAGATTGGTCCGTAAGCAATCACTGTCGCAGCATTGTTCATCAACCTATCACCGAGAAGGATGTTTCAACATGACGAACTACACCGAGCAATTTTCTGCTGCTGCCAAAGCCAATGCCGAAGCCCAGATCGCGCTCTTCAGCCAGTTGGCGAGCAAGACCTTTGAAGGCATGGAAAAGCTGGTGGACCTGAACCTGAAGGCCGCCAAGTCCTCGCTCGAAGAAAGCCAGGCTGCGGCCCAGAAGCTGTTCGCTGCCAAGGACCCGCAGGAATTCTTCACCCTCTCCAGCGCACATGCCCAGCCCACGCTGGAAAAGTCGGTCGCCTACGGCCGTCACCTGAGCGGCATCTTCTCCAGCACCCAGTCGGAACTGACCAAGGCTGCCGAAGCGCAGATCGCCGAAGTCAACCGCAAGGTGGTGGCCATGATCGACGAAGCGGCCAAGAACGCCCCGGCCGGTTCGGAACAGGCCATCTCGATGTTCAAGTCGGCCATCGGCAACATGAGCGCCGGCTACGAACAGTTCACCAAGAACGCCAAGCAGGCCGCTGAAGTGCTGGAAGCCAATGTCAGCAACGCCGTGGACCAGATGTCCCAGGCTGGCGCCAAGGTGACCCGCGCTGCCAAAAAGTAATCAAACGTAATCAACAATCCGGCGCTCGCGCCGATTGCTGAAAGGCCCCGGCTGGACCGGGGCCTTTTTGCGTCTGGCGTTGCGCGTTTCAGGCGCTGATCTGGAACTCGGCACGCAGGGCGCGCAGGCCTTCTTGCATCTTCTCGAAGGCCGGTTCCACCTGCGTGGGGTCACCCTTGACGCCCAGGTCGATATGGCGGCGCGTCTGCTGGTCGCCCACGTGCGGCAGGCTGAACACCTTCACCAGCGGGAATTGCGCCTCGATGGCTTCCATCAGCGGGGTCAGGGTCGATTCCATCGCCTCGTACACCAGCATCGAACGTTCGGCCCAGGCATGGCGGTGGAACTGGTCAGCGTATTTGTTTTCCAGCACCCATTCGAACATCGGCCAGGCCATCACGGGGAAGCCTGGCGCGAAGTAATGGGCGCCTTCGCCGCTGGTATTGGGCAGGGAAAAGCCGGGAATCTTGTTATAGGGATTGGGGATGATGGAGGCGCCCTGCGGGAACTCGCCCATCTTCAGGCGGTGCTGGTTTTCGGGTGCGTCGAAGTCGGGTGTGGCACCGGATTCGCGGGCCATGTCGGCGATGCGCTCCTGGATCTTTTCCTTGGCCTGGGGATGCAGCACCACCGGCACGCCCAGCGCAGCCGCTGCGCACTGGCGGGTGTGGTCGTCCGGGGTGGCGCCGATGCCGCCGGTGCAGAACACCACGTCCTGGGTGGCCAGCGTGCGCTTCAGGGTGGCGGTGATGCGGTCGGGGTCGTCGCCCAGATATTCCGCCCAGGACAACTGCAGGCCGCGCTGGCCGAGCAGTTCCAAGACCTTGGGGAAATGCTTGTCGATACGGCGTCCCGAGAGGATTTCGTCGCCGATGATGATGAGTCCGAATGCCATGCGTCTACCCGCCAGAAAGTTGAAGAAAGATGGCGGCGATTATGCCCCATTCAGCAGCGCCGTGGCAGGCCGCGCCCTGCCCCGCCACCCACCTTGTACCAGCACCTGGCGTCAATCAGGCTTCAACGCGGCTCAACGAGACTTCAACGCGGTGCCACATCGATGACTGCACCGTCTACCGGGCCATCCGGTGGCTGCCCGCTGCGGTAGCGCAGCAGCGCTTCCAGGCAATAGAACTGGAACCACAGCGCGGTAAAGACGAACACCAGCACATACAGCCAGATCGCCACCCCGGCCAGCACGGGCAGGAAGACCACCGACAGCACCCCACCCAGCCACAGCAGGGTGGGCGCCGCACCCAGTGCGCCGGCAATGGTACCCACCGCCAGCAACGGCCAGCGATGCAGGCGCAACACGGCGTGCCGCTCCTCGCTGCTGGCGTAGTCGGCCAGGGTGTCGTAGGCCATGACGCGATAGGTCAGCCATCCCCAGAGCAGCGAATGGATCACGAAGGCCAGCGGCGGGATCAGGAATACCCAGATCGTGGCCAGCCACAGGATGGTGAAGACGGCAAAGCACCACAGCGAGGTCCACAGGCTGCCGGCGACGCTGCCGCCATGGCGCTTGGAGAGCATGGGATAGTGGCGCGCACCGATGTGACGGGAAATGGCCGGAATCGTGAACAGGCCGACGAAGACCAGTGCCGTGAGGATCATCAGCGGCAGTAGCGTCCACATCGCCAGGAGCGGCACCAGCACCGTCTTCAGGGTCGCCATGCCGAACCAGGCCAGCATGCTGCCGATTTCCCCGAACATGCTGTTGGTCACGAAATAGGCCTGCAGCCAGTCGATGATGGGTTGCAGGCCCAGCCACAGGCAGACCGCCCACAGCGCCAGGGACACCAGGAAAGGCAGCACGGTCAGCCACAGCATGCGGATATGCAGCTGCGCCAGCAGGGCGCGACCGAAGGAGGCCAGGAAAATTCGCATCAGCGTGGCTTCCTGCGGGTGAATTCAACCAGGCGCTTGATGCCCAGCCATTGCTGCATCCAGAAGCCGCGCCCATAGTCGCGACCACGGCCGGCCGGTGCCGGCAGCTGGTCGCGCACGCCGGTCATGGCGAAGCCCTGGCTGAAGTGGGCAGTACGGAAGATCACATCCCAGATCGGGAACAGCACGGCGAAGTTATGGCCGCCCAGCGAATTGCGGCCCCGGCTTTCATGGCCCAGGCCGATGGCGTGATGGGTGCGGTGAAAACGCGGCGAGACCAGCAGGTATTCGCCGATGCGGCCGAAATGGATGCGCACATTGGCATGCTGCAGGCTTTGCAGCATGCGCGAGAGCGAGACCAGCAGGATGTATTGCGAGGGCTCCACGCCGATCAGCACGGCGATGAGACCGAAGATCATGTCGTGCACCAGGTTGTCTAGCATGTGGTTGCGGTCGTCGCTCCACAGGTTCATGTTCTGCTGGCTATGGTGCAGGCTGTGCAGGGCCCACATCCAGCGCACATTGTGCTGCGCCCAGTGGTAGACGTATTCGCACAGGTCCAGCACCACCATGTAGAGCAGGAAACTGACCAGGGCACGGTCGGTCACGCCGGGCCAGATCTGATCCAGGTTGAAGGTCCCCCAGCCTTCCAGGTGCAAGGCCTCGGACAGGTAGGACAGGGACGGATCGAGCAGCAGGAAGGCGATGATGGGGATGATGCCCAGCCGCTGCAGGACGGTGTAGATGAAATCATTCCAGCGCGCGCGCGGGTCGGTGATGGGATGGACCGGGATGGCGGCCTCCAGCGGGCGCAGGATGAGGAACAGGATCACCAGTTCGCACAGGCCTACCAGGACGAATTCGGTGCCGGTGAAGGCTTCCTCGACGAATTCGCCCATGCCGGTGAAGAACACCAGCGGCTGTATCAGGGTCTCGAAAAGCCAGCCCTGGACGGTGGCAAAGAGGTCGGAAATGGTCTGGATGATCATGGATAGCTTGAATCGGTATGACGGTATGCCGCTGTGAACGGGCTGCAGGGCCGCGGAGCTGCGGGCCGACGGTGCGCCGGGCTCCCCTGGCCTCGGCGCCGGTTCGACTGGCAGCGGCGTTCAGTGTTCCTTGCCGGCACCAAACAGGTGGCGGTAGGCCGGATGTTCGCGCAGGGTGGCAAAGCAGTATCCCTTCTGCTCCAGCCCGCTGATCAAGGGTTCCAGCACGGCCGGCGCCCAGGGGTCCTGGCGCGACCAGATGCCCATATGGGCCAGGAAGATATCACCATCCTTGAGGCCATCGAGCGCCTTTTTCAGCAACACCTCGTTGGGGAATTTGTCGCTGGGCAGTTCGTCACCGGAAAAACCGGCCGGCGCCCAGGCCACATGGGCGTAGCCGCAGGCCTGACCGGCCTTGAGCAGGTTGTGCGTGAGGCGCCCGCCGGGGGCGCGCCACAGCGGGTCGAGCTTGTGCCCGGTCAGCTGCTGGAAGCGCTGGTCCACGCGCTGCATCTCCAGGCAATACTGGGCCGGGGTCCATTGCAGCTTCTTGCCGGCCTGCGCCCCGAATTGCGGCCGCACCTCGACCTTGCCATCCGGCAGGTCGCGAACCACGTAGACATGGTCGAAGGTATGGGTGCCGAAGGCATGGCCCTCGGCCACCAGCCGCTTCCACAGCGGTGCCCAGGCCGGATCCAGGGAGTAGTCTCCGTGGATGGTCTTCTCGTTGGCAAGGAAGAAGGTGGCCTTGATATGGTGGCGCAGCAGGGTCTGCTCGATCAGTTCGGCCTGGGACTGGCTGCCGGTATCGAAGGTGAGGTAGATGTGCCCCTTGCAGGCGGCGGCCTCGGGTGCGGCGGATTGCGCAACGGCCTGGCCGGCCGCCAGGATGGCGAACAGGCACAGGCCGCGCAGGGTCTGGTTCGAGAGGGACAGCGTCATCGTGGAGCAGTCATCGGCAGGATCAGATATCGGGCGCCCGGTTGTACAGGTAGATGCCGTGCGGCGAACGGCCCACCGGGATCACCTTGGTCACCGTGCGGCTGGCCAGGTCGATCACCGCGACCTTCTTGCTCCAGCGCAGCGTGGCCCACATGGTCTTGCCGTCGGCGGTGACTTCCATGCAGTCCGGGCCGCCAGGGACCTTGATGGTACCGACGTTTTCCAGTGTGGTCATGTCGACGATGCTGATGGTATTGGCCACGCGGTTGGAGACATAGATGAAGCGCTTGTCACCCTGGCCACGGAAGTTGTGGGCGCCGACGCCGGTCTTGATCTTCTTGACCATCTTCTGGGTGCGCCAGTCGATCACCTCGACATAGTCCGAACCCATGATGCCCACCAGCAGGTACTTGTTGTCCGGGGTCATGACGATGCCGGCCGGCAGCTTGCCCACTGGCATGGTCCACTTGACCTGCTGGGTAGCCAGGTCGATGGCGCTGATCTGGTCGCTGCCCTGCTGGGTGATGAAGGCGATGGTGCTGTCGTTGTCGAAGGCGATGTGGCTGGGCGTCTTGGCCAGCGGGATGCGCTTGGACAGCTTCAGGTCCTGGCCGTCATAGCTGTAGACATCGACCCGGTCCAGGCGCAGGCCGGTGGCCACGAACCACTTCTGGTCGGGGGTGAAGCCGATCTGGTAGGGGTCGATGATGTCGCGGATCTTGCGCTGCACGGCACCGGTCTTGGGGTCCAGGAACAGCAGCTGGTTGCCGGTGGCGCTGGCTACGATGAGGGACTTGTTGTCCGGGGTGGCCATCAGGTGGTGTGGTTCCTTGCCGACCGAGAAGGTGGAGAGCTCCTTCTCACCGCTCTGGTCCAGCAGCGACACCGAGGCGTCGCCGGAGTTGAGTACCACCACCACATTGGCATGGGCGGACACCGCGAGAACGGCCGACACACATGCTGCGCGGAGGGAAAGGGATAAAAGTTGGCTGAATCGACGCAACATGACGAACTTTACACAAAAATGCCTGATCTCATCGTGCACGGAGCACGTCCTGGGTTCTTAACGCATGCCAGAGGCATCCCGCTGACAGCCCACTGACGCAATATGAAAAAATTTCAATTTTTGGTTTACACTGCCTGCCGTTCCGGTCGCATGCCGCTGCCGGAGCGGCCTGCAAGCCTGTCGCCATGCGGCGACGCGCAGGTGGACACGGACGGCGGAAAAATTGCCTGCGGGTACTATCCATCAGTTCCACTCCATCCAACATGAACAGCCAGGCCGCGCACACCCCATCCCCTCACCGAAAGGAACAAGATGTCCACGATCACCACAGCTTCCGGGCTGCAATATGAAGAAATCACCGTAGGCTCGGGCGACGAAGCCAAGGCCGGCAGCCATGTCACCGTGCATTACACCGGCTGGCTGCAGAATGCAGACGGCAGCGCCGGCAGCAAGTTCGATTCCAGCAAGGACCGCAATGACCCGTTCGCCTTCCCGCTGGGCGCAGGCCATGTGATCAAGGGCTGGGACGAAGGCGTGCAAGGCATGAAGGTCGGTGGCACCCGCAAGCTGATCATCCCGGCCGGCCTGGGTTATGGCGCACGCGGCGCTGGCGGCGTGATTCCGCCCAATGCCACCCTGATCTTCGAAGTCGAACTGCTGGGCGTCTGAGCCCGCTGGAGGAGAGAGACATGAGCACCCTGCAAGAACAGTTCGAAGCGGCCGTGGCCGAATCCAAGAGCCTGCCCGAGCGTCCCGACAACATGACCCTGCTGAAGATGTATGGCCTCTACAAGCAGGGCAGCAACGGCGACGTGCAGGGCGAGCGCCCGGGCATGACCGATTTCGTGGCCCGCGCCAAGTTCGACGCCTGGGCCGCGCTCAAGGGCAAGCCGCAAGCCGAAGCGCAGCAGGAATACATCGATATCTTCAATGACCTGAAGGGTTGATGCGGGTGCGGCAGCCGTTAGCTGTTGCCGCATACCGGAAGCGAAAGCGCAAAAACATGGGCGCACCCTTGATCGGGTGCGCCCATTTTGTTTTGTCGTTTTGTTTTGCCGCAATGTGGCTGGATCAGCCCTTGACCACGTCCGGATTGAGCAGATTGGGCGGGCGCTGGCCGGACAAGGCGGCAATCAGGTTGCCGGCGGCGCAATTGGCCATGGCCAGGCGCGTGGGGGTGGAGGCGCTGGCGATGTGGGGAGTGAGCACCACATTGCTGAGGTCAAGGAATTCCGGCTTGAAGGCCGGCTCGTTCTCGAACACGTCCACGCCGGCCGCGGCGATGCGGCCTTCACGCAGGGCGGCGATCAGGGCGGCATCATCGACGATGCCGCCACGGGCGATATTGGTCAGGGTGGCGGTCGGCTTCATCAGCGCCAGCTCGGCGGCGCCGATGGTGTGGTGGGTGTCTTTCGAATAGGGCAGCACCAGCACCACGTGGTCGGCCTGCCGGAGCAGATCTTCCTTGCTGACGTAGCGCGCGTGGTTGGCACGCGCCTCCTGCTCCGGCGCCAGGCGCGAGCGGTTGTGGTACAGCACCTGCATGTCGAAGCCCAGCGAGCGGCGGGCGATGGCCTGGCCGATGCGGCCCATGCCGATGATGCCCAGGGTGGCGCCATGGATGTCGGGGCCGACGAAGCTGTCGTAACTCCACTTCTTCCACTGGCCGGCGCGCAGGAAGTGCTCCGATTCGGTGATGCGACGGGCCGCCGCCATCATCAGCGCCCAGCCGAAGTCGGCGGTGGTCTCGTTGAGCACGTCGGGCGTATTGGTGGCCATCACGCCGGCGCGGGTGGCGGCGGCCACGTCGATGTTGTTGTAGCCCACGGCCATGTTGCAGACCGCCTTGAGTTGCGGATTGGCGGCGAACAGCGCCGCCGTGACCGGTTCGCTGGGTGTGGTGAAGAGGCCGACCTTGCCCTGGGCCTTGGCCTGCAGTTCATCGGCAGTGTAGATGCGGTCGTCCTGGTTGGACTCGACCTCGAAGTGCTGCTCCAGACGCGCCAATACTTCAGGGAAGACGGCGCGGGCGACGAAGATCTTTGGTTTCATGGGGTCTCGTAGTGTCTCGAAATGTCTCGTTGGATGCGCTTGGGTGAACAGTAATTCAGGAATTCGGATGATTAGAAGAACAGGAAACTCATGACGATGAACAGCGGCACCAGGATGCCCACCGACCACGCCATGTAGCCGAAGAAACTGGGCATGCGGATACCGCGCTCCTCGGCGATGGCCTTGACCATCATGTTGGGTGCATTGCCGATATAGCTGTTGGCCCCCATGAAGACGGCACCGGCAGAAATGGCCGCCAGGGTCGAGGCCAGCGGCCCCATCAGTTCCCGGGCATCACCCGATGCGGTGTTGAAGAAGACCAGATAGGTCGGTGCATTGTCGAGGAAGGAAGACAGCAGGCCGGTCATCCAGAAATACATCACATCGTCAGGCCGGCCGTCGGGGCCGGTCACGGCGCGCACCACGGTGGCAAATGCGCCCTGCTCGCCCGCGCGCAGCATGGCGATGACCGGGGCGATGGTGAGGAAGATGGCGGCGAAGAGCTTGCCCACCTCCAGCATCGGCCCCCAGCCGAACTCATTGCCGGCACGGGCGCTGCCGGGGGTCAGCCACAGCGACAGCAGGATCACCAGCAGCAAGGCGCCATCGCGCAGCAGGTTCTGCCATTCCAGCGGCGCCCCCATCAACTCGGTGGCCACGCCGGGCTTCCACAGGCCGCTCATGAGCACCAGCCCGACCACCACTGCCAGCAGCAGGAAGTTGACACTGCCTTCCAGCTGCAGCGACGAGTCTGGCGTGGGGTCGAGCGGGCGGCGCTCTTCGCGGTTGAGGTAGAAGTGCCGGTCCAGCAGGTAGAAGATCAGCAGCAGCGCGCCGCACAGGAAGGCCATCGGCGCCACCAGGTGGCGTGCGGTCCAGAAGAAGTCCACCCCCTTCAAAAAGCCCAGGAACAACGGCGGATCACCCAGCGGCGTGAGCGAACCACCGGCATTGGCCACCAGGAAGATGAAGAACACCACCACATGCACGGAGTGCTTGCGGTCGTCGTTGGCGCGGATCAGGGGGCGGATCAGCAGCATGGCCGCGCCAGTGGTGCCCATGATGCTGGCCAGCAGGGTGCCCAGCGCCAGCAGCCCGGTATTCAAGGCCGGCGTGCCATGCAGGTTGCCGCGCACGCAGATGCCACCGGCCACCGTGAAGAGGGCGGTCAGCAGGATGATGAAGGGAAGATATTCCGCCACCAGCGCATGCACGCTGATGGCCAGCGCTGCGTGCAGGCCCTGCGTGGCAGCCAGCGGCAGCAGCAAAGCCAGCGCCCAGGCGCCGGCGATCTTGCCGAAATGGTGATGCCATAGCGACGGGGCCAGCAGTGGCAGCACGGCGATGGAAAGCAATACGCCGGCAAATGGGAGGGCCCAGACCAGCGACAGGCCGGCGCCGTCAAGATCGGCGGCCTGAGCCGACAGGGGGAGCGTCAAACCCGACAGGGCAAGGAGGATGGCGTTGAGCGGCAAGTGTCGTCCTCAAGATGGCAGTGAAGAAAAACCCGCCACCATGACAGCCGACGACGGGGAGCCACACTATAGCAGCCGACTTGCCGCCGGCGCGCGAAAACCGGCCAGTGAAAAAACTTTCAGCTATTGATCAAATCCGCTCTGTGCCGCGCAAACCCGGTCAGGCCTTGATCTGGAACACCTGGCGCAGATAGTTCACATAAGCCGGGTCATCGCACATGTTCTTGGACGGGGTGTCGGAGAGCTTCGCCACCGGCTGGCCGTTGCAGCGCACCATCTTCATGACCACCTGCAGGGGCGTATAGCCCAGGTCGTTGGTCAGGTTGGTGCCTACGCCGAAGGCGACCTTGGCGCGGTCCTTGAAGCGCAGGTACAGGGCGCGCACCTTGTCGAAGTCCAGGCTGTCGGAGAACACCAGCACCTTGCTGGAGGGATCGACGCGATTGTCGCGGTAATGCTGGATCAGGCGCTCGCCCCATTCGAAGGGGTCACCCGAGTCGTGGCGCGCACCGTCGAAGAGCTTGCAGAAGTACATGTCATAGTCGCGCAGGAAGGCATCCATGCCATAGACGTCGGAGAGCGTAATACCCAGGTCGCCGCGATATTCACGCGCCCACATCTCGAAAGCGAAGGTCTGTGAATCGCGCAGGCGCGGACCGAGGGCCTGGCAGGCCTGCAGGTATTCGTGGGCCATGGTGCCCAGGGGCGTCAAGTCGTGCTGCATGGCGTACATCACATTGGAAGTACCGGCGAAGTGCTCGCCCATGTGCTGCTTCATCTCGTCGATGACTTCGGCATGCCAGCTGCGCGAGAAGCGGCGGCGGGTGCCGTAGTCGGCGATCTTGCAGCCGGCCAGTTCGGCGTCGTCGGTGATGACCGACATCTTCCGGCGCAGGCGCGCCCTGCCCTCTTCCAGGTCGGGTGTGCGCTGGGTGGCGCGGAAATAGACTTCATTGACGATGGCCAGCACCGGCACTTCGAACATGATGGTGTGCAGCCAGGGGCCCTTGACGCTGATCTCGATCTCGCCGTTGCCGGCCGGGTCGGGCTGGACGGTGATGTACTTTTCGTTCAGGTGGAACAGGTCGAGGAAGTCGACGAAGTCACTCTTGATGAAGCGCAGGCCGCGCAGGTAGTTCAGTTCGTCTTCCTTGAAGCGCAAGCGGCACAGGGCGGCGATCTCGGCGCGGATTTCCTCGACGTAGGGGGTCAGATCGATGTGCTCGTTGCGGCATTTGAAGCGATATTCGACTTGGGCGCCGGGGAAGTGATGCAGCACCACCTGCATCATCGTGAATTTGTACAGGTCGGTGTCGAGTAAGGAAGTGATGATCATGAAGTCCGGATGCGGATGCCCCGCATGCTGCCATGTTGATGGTCCACGTGCATGGCGGGTCGCCCCGGAGCGGTCCCGCGCCATGCCTTGGCGGCACCCTCGGGCGCCGCGTGCGCTATCTTAACCGAGATCGGCGATGGCAAAGCCCCCTGCGCCAAGGGGGCATTGGGCGTGCCGGCAGGCGATCATCGGGTGGCCGAGCCCGGACGGCGGCTGCGCACGTAGGTAGCTGGCGGCAGATAGGCGCTGCCATCCAGGTAGCGCCACTCGCGCATGGTGCTGCGACCGTCCTTTTGCGACACCAGCCCGATGAAGGCACCCATGGACGCTTGCTGGTCCAGGGCGCGGAAGCTGAGCTCGCCCAGCGGCGAAGACCAGTGCAGGCCGCGCAGGGCCTCTACCAGGGCCTCGCCGTCATTTCCTTCACTTTTCTTCAGGCCGGCGGCGATGGCCATCATCGTGGAATAGCCCAAAACGGACGACAGCTGCGGGCGTTCGCTGAATTTCTTCAGATAGGCTTCCAGGAAGCGCTGATGTTCGGGGGTGTTGATCTGGTCCCAGGGGTAGCCGACGGCCAGCCAGTCGCGGATCGCCTCGCTTTGTGAAGGGTCCAGGCTTTGGGCGCCGGCCGAGGCCAGCGACACCACCTGCACGCCATTGAAGAGTTGCAGGCGGTTGCCGGCCTGCACGAACTTCTGCAGGTCGTCGCCGAAGGTGGCGTTGAAGATGCCGTCCGGCCGCGACTGGCGGATCGCCCGCACCACGTCGTCGGCCTTGATCTTGCCCAGCGCCGGCCACTGGTCGCTGACGAATTCCACATCCGGGCGGGCCTGCTTCAACAACATCTTGAAGCTGGCCACGGCGCTCTGGCCGTATTCATAGTTGGGGGCCACCACCGCCCAGCGCCGTCCGGGCAGGCGCGCGGCCTGTTCGGCCAGCATGGCGGCCTGCATGTAGGTCGAGGGACGCACGCGGAAGGTGAAACGGTTGCCCTTGTCCAGGGTGATGGCGTCCGACAGGGCATCGCCCACCACCAGCACGGTCTTGCCGCGGGCGGCTTCGCGCGCCACCGCCAGGGCCACGTCGGAGAGCATGGTGCCGGTCAGCACCTCGACGCGTTCCTTGCTGACCAGTTCCCTGGCGTTGCGGGCAGCCTGGTCGGCGTCGCCATCGTCGTCCCGCACCACCAGCTGCAATGGCCGGCCATGCACACCACCGGCTTCATTGATCTGCTCCAGGGCCAGCGCCAGCCCATTGCGGTAGGCTTGCCCGGAAAGTGACTGGCGCCCCTGGCTATTGATCTCACCGATGCGGATGGCTTCGGCGGCCTTGGCCGGGACCACCGGCGCCAGCGGCAAGGCCAGCGCGGCCAGCAGGCCCAGTACGGCCGGCAGCAGGGAACGACGCAGGGGAGAGGGTCTGGTGTCTTCAGCGTTCACGCCGGGACTTCCTTATCAGTTGATGCGCGGCATCGACCGGCACGCCTGGCGGCCTTGTTCCGTGCGCGGAGGCAGCATCCGGAAGACCTTGGCGGCGGCGGGTCTGGTGGCGAGCTTGTTTATTTACTTATACGTAAACTGTATAAGCCTCATTTGTGGGAAAAATCGAATTACCTTAAAATACAAGGCTTTGCGGCGGGTTGCGCAGCGGCATCCCAAGGGCGCCCACAAGGCGGAGGATGCAGCAGGATGCGCGCAAAATGGACCTCGACAACAGGTTGACCAACCGCAACATGATTTTAACCGTGCCATATTGCCATCAATTGCGGCGCAGTTAGCCATCGGTTTGAAGAAATTTTACAGATAGGACAGTTATGACCCACGTTGTCACCGATTCCTGCGTCCGTTGCCGCTACACGGATTGCGTGGATGTTTGCCCGGTGGATTGTTTCCGCGAAGGCCCCAATTTCCTCGCGATTGACCCGGACGAATGCATCGACTGCGCCGTGTGCGTGGCCGAATGCCCGGTCAATGCGATCTACGCGGAAGAAGACGTGCCGGCCGACCAGCAGCCATACATCGCCCTGAACGCCGACCTGTCCCGCAGCTGGCCCTCCATCACCAAGACCAAGGCCCCGCTGCCGGACGCCGAGGAATGGAAGGACAAGACCGACAAGCTGCAATACCTGCAGCGCTGATCGCTGCGGCAGATCAAGCCGGTCGGGCCCGAACCCGCCCAGAATTGCGGTTGCGCATCCAGCCTGGCAGCACCATCGTCCCAGCCAGATGCGCAGCCGTTTGTATTTGGCCCTCCGCAAAGCCCCTGCCAGCCTCATGGGTTGGCGTTGCCGAAGCGGTGCAGGCCTGCAGCACCCTCTTTATGCACCGTCTTTACCTGGCCGATCCACCGCCATGCGGCCCACGCCGTTAGCCAGTCGCGCAACGCGCAAGTGCGAAAAGCCTCTCTACTGATCTACTGAAACAGGAATATCAAGAAAATCATGGAAAACAATGTCCAGAGCGCGGCAGTCAACGGCGTCATCGATGCCGATGCCGTCATCATCGGCGCCGGCCCGGTCGGCCTGTTCCAGGTGTTCGAACTCGGCCTCTTGGAAATCAAGGCGCACGTGATCGATTCGCTGCCCGTCGTCGGCGGCCAGTGCGTGGAGCTCTACCCGGACAAGCCCATCTATGACATCCCGGCCGTGCCGGTCTGCACCGGCCAGGAACTGACCGACAACCTGTTGAAGCAGATCGAGCCCTTCTCGCCCACCTTCCACCTGGGCCAGGAAGTGACCCTGGTCAACAAGCGCGAAGATGGTCGTTTCGACGTCGAGACCTCCACCGGCACCCGCTTCATTACCAAGACCATCTTCATCGCCGCAGGTGTGGGCTCGTTCCAGCCGCGCACCCTGAAGGTCGAGGGCATCGAACAGTTCGAAGGCTCGCAGGTGTTCTACCGCGTCAAGGAACCGGCCCTGTTCGAAGGCAAGAACATCGTCATCTGCGGCGGCGGCGACTCCGCCCTGGACTGGGCGCTGAACTTCGTGGGCAAGGCCGAATCGGTGATCCTGCTGCATCGTCGCGAGGAATTCCGCGCCGCGCCGGCGTCGGTGGCCAAGATGAAGGAACTGTGCGAACAGTACGAGATGCAGCTGGTGATCGGCCAGGTCACCGGCACCGAGATCAAGGACGGCAAGCTGGCCGAGGTCAAGGTCACCGGTGCCGACGGCGTCACCCGCCGCCTGCCGCTGGACATGCTGCTGGTCTTCTTCGGCCTCTCGCCCAAGCTGGGCCCGATCGCCGAGTGGGGCCTGGATATCGAGCGCAAGCAACTGAAGGTGGTCGATACCGAGAAGTTCGAGACCAACATCCCGGGCATCTTCGCCGTGGGTGACATCAACACCTATCCGGGCAAGAAGAAGCTGATCCTGTCGGGCTTCCACGAAGCCGCGCTGGCCGCCTTCGGCGCTGCGCCCTACATCTTCCCGGAAAAGAAGATCCACATGCAGTACACCACCACCTCGCCCAAGCTGCACAAGATCCTGGGCGTGGAAAGCCCGGTCTTCGACTGAGGCTGCACTGCCCGCACCAAGGCAGCCGCGCTGCCACTCAAAGCCCCCGTCCCGCACGGGGGCTTTTTGTTTCCGCAAAGTTTTGCATGAACTTGTGGACTGCAAGCCACTGGTCTGACCAGCAAGCAGGGCGTAAGGCAAAGCGTGCTATGCTACTGCGTCGCAACAAGGAAAAAGTTGACAAATTAATCACAATATGAATTTGTCAGCCGATGATCGTCGCCAAACGTTTGTGGCACATGCTTGCTGCGCACCTGGTCCGGGCTATCCGCCTGGCAGGCAGGCCAGCCAGTGCTTGTATAAAGGTCAGCTATGCTTTATCAACTGCATGAACTCAATCGCGCGTTTCTGAACCCGATGATGCAATGGGCCGAAACCTCGGCCAAACTCTTCTCGGACCCGGTTTCCCCGCTCGCCCACACCCCCTTCTCGCAGCGCATCGCCGCCGGCTATGAGCTGCTCTATCGCCTGTCCAAGGAATACGAAAAGCCGCAGTTCAACATCGGCGAAGTGCCGGTCGATGGCAAGCCCACTGGCATCGTCGAGGAAGTGGTGGAGGAAAAACCCTTCGCCCGCCTGATCCACTTCAAGAAGGATCTCAACGCGCGCCAGATTGCCGCCCTCAAGCAGCCGACCGTGCTGGTGGTAGCGCCGCTGTCCGGCCACCACTCCACCCTGCTGCGCGAAACCGTGCGCGCCCTGCTGCAGGAACATGACGTTTTCATCACCGACTGGACCGATGCCCGCATGGTGCCGGTCGAACAGGGCGAATTCCACCTGCATGACTACGTCTACTACGTCCAGGACTTCATCCGCACCCTGGGTCCGGACGTGCACGTGATCTCGGTCTGCCAGCCGACCGTGCCGGTGCTGGCCGCCATCGCGCTGATGGCCAGCGCCAACGATCCCAAGCTGCCCAGGAGCATGACCATGATGGGCGGCCCCATCGATGCCCGCAAGTCGCCCACCTCGGTGAACGACCTGGCCACCGAAAAGCCCTTCTCCTGGTTCGAGAACACGGTGATCTACAGCGTCCCGGCCAACTATCCCGGCTTCGGTCGCAAGGTCTACCCGGGCTTCCTGCAGCACGCCGGCTTCGTGGCCATGAACCCGCGCCGCCATGCCCAGAGCCACTGGGATTTCTACATGCACCTGCGCGATGGCGACGACGCCTCGGCCGAGGAACACCGCAAGTTCTACGACGAGTACAACGCCGTGCTGGACATGCCGGCCGAGTTCTACCTGGAAACCATCAAGGTGGTGTTCCAGGACTTCAACCTGGCCCGTGGCACCTGGGAAATCGAAGGCAAGCCGGTGCGCCCGCAGGACATCAAGTCGGTCGCCCTCTTCACCATCGAAGGCGAACTGGATGACATCTCCGGCTCCGGCCAGACCCAGGCCGCGCAGGAACTGTGCAGCAGCATCCCCAAGGCGCGCAAGCAGCACTTCACCGTGCCCAAGGCCGGCCACTACGGCATCTTCTCGGGCCGCCGCTGGCGCGAGATCGTCTGTCCCAAGATCGGCGAATTCATCCGCGCCAATGCCTGATCGGCGCTGGCACGACTGATCCGCCACTCCCCTCGGAACGGCGCCCGTGAAAACGCGGCGCCGTTCTGCTTTGCGCTGGCGGCATGACTTCGGCGCGGTTTGGCCGGATAATAGCGCCCTTATTCTGCAGAACTGCCCGACCGACGTGCCGCCATCCGCCTCCTTCTCGTCCCCTTTGTCCCCTTTGTCTACGTTGGCAACTTCGTCAGCCTCGCTGGCCGACCGTATCGAAGACCTGCTGCCGCAGACCCAGTGCACCAAGTGCGGCTATCCCGCCTGCCGCCCCTATGCCGAAGCCATCGCCGAAGGACGTGCCGAGTACAACCAGTGCCCGCCCGGTGGTGCCGAAGGGGTGGCGCGACTGGCGCAGTTGCTGGGCCGGCCGGTGATTCCGCTCAATCCCGTCCATGGCAGCGAACAACCGCGTCGCCTGGCCGTGATCGATGAACAGGTCTGTATCGGCTGCACCCTGTGCATCCAGGCCTGCCCGGTGGATGCCATTGCCGGCGCGGCCAAGCAGATGCATACCGTGATCGATGCCCTGTGCACCGGTTGTGACCTGTGCGTGGCGCCTTGCCCGGTGGACTGCATCAGCATGGTGGAGGTCACGCCCGGCCGCACCGGCTGGCAGGCCTGGAGCCAGCAGCAGGCCGACGAGGCCCGTGCCCGTCACGACTGGCGCACGGTGCGTCTGCGTCGCGACAAGCTGGAAAACGATGCCCGCCTGGCCGCCAAGGCCGCCGCCAAATTGAAGGAAGTGGAAGCCGCTGCCGCCGGCACGCCCGAAGAGCAGGCCGAACTGGCCCGCAAGAAGGCCATCATCCAGGCCGCCATGGAACGTGCGCGGCAAAAGAAGCTGCAGGCGGCACAAGACAGCCAAGACACGCCAGCCCCGCCGACCAACCCGACCGACAGCGAGCCAGCATGAACCCGACCAAACGCCGCGAGATCTTCGAACGTCTGCGCCAGGCCAATCCCACCCCGACCACCGAGCTGGAATACACCACCCCGTTCGAACTGCTGATCGCCGTGCTGCTCTCGGCCCAGGCCACCGACGTCTCGGTCAACAAGGCCACCCGCAAGCTCTATCCGGTGGCCAATACGCCCGAGGCGATCTTCAGGATGGGCGTGGACCAGCTCATGCCCTATATCCAGACCATTGGCCTGTATCGCACCAAGGCCAAGAACGTCATCGAGACCTGCCGCATCCTGATCGAACAGCATGGCGGCGAGGTGCCGGAATCGCGCGAGGCGCTGGAAGCCCTGCCGGGAGTCGGCCGCAAGACCGCCAACGTGGTCCTGAACACGGCCTTCGGTCATCCCACCATCGCGGTGGATACGCATATCTTCCGCGTCTCCAACCGCACCGGCCTCGCCCCGGGCAAGGATGTGGACGAGGTCGAACGCAAGCTCATCAAGTTCGTCGCCCCGGAATTCCGCCAGGATGCGCACCACTGGCTGATCCTGCATGGCCGCTATACCTGCATTGCGCGCAAGCCCCAGTGCTGGAACTGCATCATCGCCGATCTGTGTGAATTCAAGCAGAAGACGCCACTTCCGGCCAAGGGCGTGTGAAGCTCTGAAGCTCCGGACTGGCGACTGGCCGATCCGACGCGGCCGCTTCAGCGCGGCAGTCCGCTGAAGCGCTCCACCGGCACCCAGCGCTGATCCTTCACTTCATACATGGTAAAGGTGGGGTTGAGCAGATCCCCCTCCTCATTGAACGCGACCGTGCCGCTGACACCCTCGAAGCGCAGGCGATGCATGGCCCGGGCCACCAGCTCCGGGTCACTGCTGCCGGCCTGGCGGATACCCTGGATGATGGCCTGTGCCGCCTCATAGGCGAACACGGCATAGAGGTCGATATTGGAATCGAAACTCTGGCTATAGCGCTGGCGGAAGCCCTTCCAACCCGGCATCTTGTCCTGCGGCGGACCCGGCTCCAGCACCAGCGCGCCATTGGCATCGGCGCCGGCACGCATCAGGAAGGGCAAGCCAACGGTACCGGCAGAGGCCATCAATCGGGCCTCCAGCTTGAGCCGGCGGATGGATTTGGCCAGGATGCCGGCCTGCCAGTCCAGACCGCCGAAGAAGATCAGGTCGGGCGCCTGTTTGCGCGCTTCCATCAATGGAGCATTGAAGTCCGAGGTCTTGTCACTGACAGAATAGCGGCCCAGCACCCTCGCCCCCTGCGCCTCTGCCTGGCGGGCAAACTGCTCGGCCAGGCCCTGACCGAAGGGGGTACGGTCGTCGATGGTCACCACGGTTTTGACACCCAGCCTGGCGATCGCATAATCGGCCGCCAGCCGCCCCACGCTTTCATTGTTGGGAATGGTGCGGAAGATGCGCGGATAAGACAGGGAAGTCAGCTTGCGGCTCATCGCCGAAGGGGTGACCTGGATCACGCCGGCCGCATGATAGACGGGCGCGGCCACCAGGCTGGTACCGCTGGTCCAATGCCCGACCACGCCGATGACACGCTGCCCCACCAGATAGCGGGCCACGTATTCCGCCGTACCGGGATCGGCCCGGTCATCCTGGGAAACCAGCTTGAGCCGATAGGATTTGCCGCCAATGCGCAGGCCGCGCTGGTTGGCTTCGTCTACCGCCAGTTGCACGCCGTTCTGCATGCTGCGGCCCACGGCCATGGAGGCCCCGCTCAGCGGACCGGCAAAACCGATGGCCAGGGTATCGTCCACGCTATCGGCCTCATCAGTCACCGCTGGCACGTCCCGCTTGGCAGGCGCTGCCCAGGCCGGCGTGCTCAATGCATTCACCGCAGTCACAGCCATCGCGGCCACGGCGGCCCATGTCAGCAAGGCAGCCGACCCGCGCCGCAGCCAGGACATCCCGTGGCGGGGAGGCCCCATCAGGCTTCCAACAAAACGCATGCACTATCCCTTCTCTCTGCCCGGCCTCACGCCCCCTGTCACCGCCACGCGGCGATGCGGCCAGGTTGGTCTTTGGATGGATTATTCAGATGCTTGTTGTGTGGAAAGAATAGTACTTCATCTGCGGCCGCTGCGGGGCCGCTCTGCCGGGGCCGCCTGAAAGCCCCGGCAGACCAGCGTAAAATAGCGCTTTGTCACCGAATTGCGCACCGCCATGTTCACGCCGTCCCAGCACGATGTCCGCCGCTTCTTCTGCGAAGCCTATCGCAAGCACCAGGGCCATGAAATCCTCACGCCGCTGGAAGCCATCGCCCGCGACTGGATCATGCAGCATCCGGAATATCACGACGGCCTGCGCGACGTCGAGGCCGCCATCGCCGCCGATTACTCGGTCGAGCAGGGCCAGAGCAATCCCTTCCTGCACCTGTCGATGCACCTGTCGATCACGGAACAGATCTCCATCGACCAGCCGCCCGGCATCCGCGCCGCCTTCCAGTCGCTGGCGCAGCGCCGTGGCTCGGAGCACGAGGCCCATCACGAGATCATGGAAGCCCTGGGCGAGATGATCTGGAACGCCCAGCGCAATGGCCTGCCCCCGGACGGGGCCGCCTATATCGAGAATATCAAGCGACGTGCCCAGGGGTGATTCCCTGCAGCCACGGTCATGAAAGTGAATCCGGCGACGAACTGCGCAGCAGGGCCGGAATACGCTCCTTGAGTTCCGGGTCCATGTGCATCTTCTGCAGGCAAAGTGCCAGATAAGCCGGATCGCTGACCAGTCCGATTGCCTTGTCATAAGCCACGTCAACGCTCTGGCCGTAGGCCAGCCGGGCTTTGTCCCAGGCAGCCTGCGGCACCGTTCCCCAGTGGGCGATCATCATGGCCAGATCGATGGCATCACGGCTGGCGACCGACTTGTCACCCCAGCGGTCGGCATTGGCGAGCAACTTCTCGGCATACATGTCTTCCGGCGCCAGCACGGGGATGCCCCATTGCGGATGCATTGCTCCCGCGACATGGATGCGCCCCTCGCTGACGACTTCGAATTTCACCGGCACATCGTCGATCCGGAGGAAGGTACGGATGCCATAGCGATCAGCGCGCACCTCGCGCATCAGCTCAAGCGGCGTACGCGCCATCTGTCCCAGGGAAGCGTTGGTAATGGTATTGCGCAAGGCGCGGTAGCCTTCCTGAGAACTGCAGAGAAAGTCGACATCCAGGGATTCGCGATATTCGTCCAGCGCCAGGACAATGGCCGTTCCACCACCGAAGAAACACCCACAGCTGAGCAGGAAATCACCATCCAGCGCTGCGAGCAAACCGGCGATGCGGCGATGATGCGCTCGCTTAAACATGCAGGACGCCGTGACCGTACTGGTGGATCAGGCGATCCAGCATGGCCCGCTCCGCAGGGGGCATGGCGTCCTGGTCGACGAACCTCCAGTTGCGTTCGTAAAGGTCGAACGCTTCCGCACCGGTGATCGCATCGCGAGGATCACGATTCCAGGCGATCAGACGGAGCTGGGGGAAGTCCCCGATGACGACGAGTTCGGCGGCGAAGTTCATGAATCGATTATGCATCATGAACTATTCCTTATCAAACCAGCAGGTCCATCGACCGGGCACCAGCCTGGCCCGGCCTGCCTGTGCGCCAAGATGCCCCGGTTATTTGCGCAACACCAGCGTCCCCGGCAGGCTGTGCAGGAAGGCCGCGATATCGGCGATATCCCGGTCCGACAGCGGCTTGGCCAGCGGCGACATGATGGCGTTGTTGCGGCCGTTCATGGCGCTGTCGCCGCGCCGGTAGGCGGTCAGGGCGTGCTTGATGTAGTCCTCGTGCTGGCCGGCCAGCTTGGGATAGGCGGGGTCGGTGGGTGAGGTGTAGTCCTTGCCGTGGCAGGAGGCGCAATTGTACTTTTCCATCAGCGCGCGGCCGTTGGCGATATCGGCCGCGGTGGCGGCCTGCGACAGCAGCGTGGCAGCCGCCAGCAGTGCCAGAGCGATCAGCTTGTTGTTCATCTCGTGGCTCCCTTCACTTCTGCTGCGAATAGTAGGCGGCCAGGTCGGCAATGTCCTGGTCCGACAGGCTGGCCGAAATGCCCATCATGGAGGGATGCTTGCGCTCTCCCTTCTGGTAGGCCCGCAGCGCGTTCTCGATGTACTTGGCAGACTGGCCACCCAGCATCGGTACCTGATAGACCTCGGGGAAACTGGCTTTGTAGCCGGGGATGCCATGGCAACCGATGCACATGGAGACTTTGTTTTCAGCGGCCTTGGCATTGCCGACGATGTCCGCCGCAGACGCACTGCCGAGCATGCCGGTCAAGGCAAGAAACACGAGGTGTTTTTTCATGTGAGCTGGCTAAGATGATTGGACTTGCCATCCGTCCCGCACGTAACGGCTGCGCAACGGACACCCGACGAAACGCATCTTTTGCTACCAGCGGCAAACTTTATCGTACTTGTTAGATTGTGCTGGTCTTGCAGGTTTGGCTGTTCTGCTATGGCTCAACCGGTGTTTTGGCTCAAGCTTGTCTCTCCACTCCCCCTGCCTTGCGCAAAAAACGCTTTTGATTCTAACCAATAAAACCGGCAGCGTCATCCCTGCCCGCAGCACCGGCCGATCAGGCGCAACAGCCCGCCAGCTGCGGCCTGGCGGGCGGATGGGGTGTTATATGCGCTGCAATATCAGGAATATGGAATGTGGCTGATGTCAGCTTCAGGCGACATGACGACTGGCCTGATGATGCAGATCATCTGATTGAACAAGTGAAGCCTGGTGCCACTTCCCATCGGCTGCACCGGCATCGTCTCCCTCGTCGTCATCGTCATCCTGCTCGTCTTCGGCTTCATCTTGCAGCGCGGCATGTGAACGCTCGGGGAGAATGAAATACCACGGCCGGACGACGAAACGGCGCAACACTGCCCGCATGGCCACGTTGCGCGCACGGCGCGGCAGGTCACGCGAGCGCAGGGCCAGCGCCAGGGCGCAGGCGAAGGCCACCGCCACCGACAGCAGGGCGGTGATGGCCACACCCCCGGCGGCCAGCCAGAAGGCCGGCGTCATCAGGGATTCCCAGCCCAGGCTGAAGGCGGCGGCCGTCAGCGCCCCGGCCGCCAGGCTGACATGGCGAATATCCAGCGGCAGGCTGAAGAAGGCCGCCACCACCGGCGCCATGCCCAGCAGCACGGCCAGCGCCAGGCTGCCGGCGATGGTGGCCACGTTGCGCTCCAGCCAGGCGGCACAGCGCTGGGCGCGCATGGCCCCCAGGCCATGCACCAGGCGACGATGGTTGGACACCACCTCGCGCACCCGGCGCAGGGCAAACCAGTTGTCGGCAAAGCCGGCGGCCAGGCTGGCCAGCCACAGCAGTATCCCGGTCAGGGCGGCATACAGCGGCGTGGGGCCGACCAGTGACAGGCTGGCCAGGGTCTGGCGCGCTGTCTCCACCGGCATGGACTTGCCACCCAGTGCAAACCAGCCCAGGGCGCACAGCGCGGCCGTGACCGGCACCACCGCCAGCAGATTGCCGAAGATGCCGGCCGATTGCGAGCGCAACAGCTGGCCCGACTCCGCGATCAGCTCGCGCATGCCCTGCCCGTCCAGCTCCCCCATGCGCGAGGCCAGGGCCGGTGCGGTCACGGCCGGCTGGCGCGTGGCCAGCACGCCGCCCAGGGCGGCGATCAGCAGGAAGCTGGCTGCGTAGTTCAGCGAGGCCAGTGCGCCATCGACGAAGTGCCCCACGCCCAGCGACGACAGGCTCGTCTTGACCAGGGCGGTCCCGGCGATCACGGCACCGCCGATCAGACCGGCCCGCATCACCTTGCGATAGCCGGCACCGTCGCGGGCGATGGCCTGCTCGCGGTGATCGGCATTACGCTCCACCATCTTGCGTGCCAGCAGCGCGAAACTGCGCCGCATCAGGCCGCGTACCGAATCACGATGGTGGTGCGCGGAAATCAGGTCGCACAGCAGCAACTGCATGCGGCCGGCGCCGGCCTTGGCCGCCAGGCCCGGCACAGCCGGACTGATGGCCGGACCGGGTACGCCGGAGCGCACGTCGATCAGGCGCCCGATGCGTTGCAGGTGGGCGCGCATGCGCTCGACCCGGTACACCAGGCTGACCGAGACGCCGTATTCATCCAGGTGGGCATAGATGCGGTCGGTCTGGGCGTGGCACACCGCCACCAGCATGCGCACGCTGCGCAGCGCGCCCAGGTCGCCCGGCTGCGCCCGCAGCCAGGTCTCCATCTCGCGCCGCAGCGCCAGGAAGGGCGTGGCGCGCATCGGCATCTTGGGCTCCAGGCGCTGGCGGAAGGCGGGGCTGATGCCATCAGCCACCACCGTCATGGTGAGGTAGGTGATGGCCTCCTCGATCTGTTGCCAGTACATGTGCGAGATGCCGTCGTCGGCCATCAGTTTCCACAGGCGGACCAGCAGTTCATTGTCCAGCTCCACCAGCCAGGCGGCATCCTCCGGATCGGGGAACATGGCCGTAAACAGCGAGGACAGGTCGGTGGGTGACAGATGGCGCGGCAGCACCAGGCGCGCCAGGCGCTCCGAGAGTTCGCCGAAGAAGCCGGGCTCGTGCGGCAGGCCGGTAGTGGAAAAGAGTTCGGGGCCGGTGGCTTCGCGCAGGGTCTTTTGCAGCGCCTTCTGGACCTCGCGCCGCACGTCGCGGTGCTGGTCCAGCCAGTCCAGCATGATCGCCAGCCGCTGACGCCGCACCTTGTGCCAGCTCTGGCGGTCCAGCAGCGATACCGCCGGGCGATGGCGCAGCCACTCGGCCACGTCGATCATCCAGTTGGCGCGTTCATGCCAGCTCGCCGCGGCATCGATGCGTCGCATCAACACCTCCAGCTGGCGGCCGACATCCTGCCGGTCCATGTAACGCGCCTGCATGCCGTGGCGCATTCGTCTCCACACCACCAGCATCTTGAAGAACAGGAATTTCATGGGCAGTGAGCGCCGTGGGCGCTTCCATTTTGTTGCATGCGTGACCAGCTATATATGAATGATTTCACCAAATTCAAGCCCACTCGGGATGGCATGGGTTTTCCCTTATACTCGGAGAAACACGAAGAAACAGGTGGCGCCGCCTTTGCACTGCCGCTGCACCGCCGCATTTGCCAGACTCACAGACACGCAGACACCCTACGCTTTGCCTCCAGCAACCTGACAAGGACCGCATCCATGCCAGATCATTCCGCATCTTCCTCCGCTCCTCAATCCGCGCGCTTCAACGGTAGCGAGAACTACGTCGCCACCGACGACCTCAAGCTGGCCGTCAATGCCGCTCTCACCCTGCAACGGCCCCTGCTGATCAAGGGCGAGCCCGGCACCGGCAAGACCATGCTGGCCGAGGAGGTGGCGGCCGCGCTCGGCCGGCCGCTGCTGCAGTGGCACATCAAATCGACCACGAAAGCCCAGCAGGGGCTGTATGAATATGACGCGGTATCGCGTCTGCGGGATTCGCAACTGGGCGACGAGCGCGTCAAGGATATTCACAACTACATCGTCAAAGGTGTCCTGTGGCAAGCCTTCACCTCGGAAGAGCCGGTGGTGCTGCTGATCGACGAGATCGACAAGGCCGACATCGAATTCCCCAACGATCTGCTGCGCGAAATCGACCGCATGGAGTTCTACGTCTACGAGACGCGCGAACTGGTGAAGGCGCGGCACCGGCCGCTGGTGGTGATCACCTCCAACAACGAGAAGGAATTGCCGGACGCCTTCCTGCGCCGCTGCTTCTTCCACTACATCAAGTTCCCGGACAAGGCGACCATGCAGAGCATCGTCGATGTGCACTTCCCGCACATCAAACGTGAACTGCTGGCGCAGGCGCTGGAAGCCTTCTACCAGGTGAGGGACGTGCCCGGCATCAAGAAGAAGCCGTCGACCTCGGAGCTGATCGACTGGCTCAAGCTGCTCATGGCCGAGGACATCCCGCCCGAGGCCCTGCACAACCCGGACAACAAGGCCGTAGTGCCGCCGCTGCACGGCGCCCTGCTCAAGAACGAGCAGGATGTGCACCTGTTCGAAAGGCTGGTGTTCATGTCCCGGACCAATCGCTGAAGCGCTGAACCACCACTGAACCACTGCTGAGCACGCCCTACCCGCCCCAGGAGCCGTCATGCAATTTCTCTCGCCGATCACCTTGAAGGGCCAGTTCGCCACCGTCGAGCCACTGCATCCCGAGCATCACGATGCACTCATCGCGGCGGTCTCGGACGGCAAGCTGTGGAAGCTCTGGTACACGGCCATCCCCAAGCCGGAGACCATGCGCGCCGAAATCGAAAGACGCCTGAACCTGCAGCAGCAAGGCAGCATGCTGCCCTTCGTGATCCGCCGCAACGACACCGGCGCCCTGTGCGGGATGACCACCTACATGAACGCCGACGTCGCCCACCGGCGTGTGGAGATCGGCTCGACCTGGTATGCCGCGAGTGCCCAGCGCACCGGCATCAATACCGAGTGCAAGCTGATGATGCTGACCCATGCCTTCGAAGACATGCACTGCATCGCCGTCGAGTTCCGCACCCACTGGATGAACCAGCAATCGCGCGCGGCCATTGCCCGCCTGGGCGCCAAGCAGGATGGCATCCTGCGCAATCACCAGCGCATGCCGGACGGGTCCTATCGCGATACGGTGGTGTTTTCCATCATCGAATCGGAATGGCCGACGGTGCGCCGCCATCTGCAGTTCAAGCTGGGGCGCTGAGCCCGCCTGCCCATGCTCATCGATTTCTTCTACACCGTGAAGCAGGCCGGGGTGCCGGCCTCGATCAAGGAATTCCTGACCCTGCTGGAAGCCATGGACCGCCAGGTGATCCATCCTTCCCTGGACGAGTTCTACTATCTGGCGCGGCTCACGCTGGTCAAGGACGAAGCCCACTTCGACAAGTTCGACCGCGCCTTCGGGGCTTACTTCAAGGGCGTGGAAACGATCTTTGAAAAGCGGCCCGACATCCCGCTGGAATGGCTGGTCAAGCAATTGCAGCGCGACCTGACCCCGGAACAGAAGGCCGCCATCGAGAAATTCGGCTACGACAAGCTGATGGATCGCCTGAAGCAATTGCTGGAAGAACAGAAGGAACGCCACGAAGGCGGCAGCAAGTGGATCGGCACCGGTGGCGTCTCCCCCTTCGGCCATGGCGGTTTCAACCCGGAAGGCATCCGCATCGGTGGCAAGGGGGGCCAGCGCAGCGCGGTGAAGGTATGGGAGGAACGCCAATACCAGGATTACGACGGCGAGCGCGAACTGGGTACGCGCAACATCAAGGTGGCGCTGCGCCGCCTGCGCCGCTTTGCCCGCGAGGGACTGGAGGAAGAACTGGCGCTGGACGACACCATCCGCGCCACCGCCAGCAATGCCGGCTATCTCGACATCCGCATGCAGCCCGAGCGCAAGAACAAGATCAAGGTCTTGATGCTGTTCGACGTCGGCGGCTCCATGGACGACCACATCGCCCGCACCGAAGAGCTGTTCTCGGCCGCCCGTACCGAATTCAAGAACATGGAGTTCTTCTACTTCCACAACTGCGTCTATGACTACCTGTGGAAGAACAACCGGCGGCGCCATGCCGAACGTTTCCCGACCTGGGACGTCCTGCGCAAGTACACGCCGGACACCAAGCTCATCTTCGTGGGCGATGCCACCATGAGCCCCTACGAGATCGTGCAGCCGGGCGGCGCGGTGGAATACAACAATGCCGAAGCCGGCGCCGACTGGCTGCAGCGTTTCACGGCCGCCTTCCCGCACTTCGTCTGGTTGAATCCCGAGCCGGAAGGCCTATGGCAATACCGCCAGTCGATCGCGCTGATCCGCCAGCTGATGAACGACCGCATGTTCCCGCTCACCATGGATGGGCTGGAGCGGGCGATGCGGCTGCTCAGCAAATGAAGGGAATGAAAGGATTGAAGGTTCAGGCCGCCACCGGGGTATAACCGGCTTCCTCGATCGCCTCGGCCAAGGACTGCGCCGGCAGGCTGCTGTCGATGACTACGCGCTTGTCGGCCACCGTGATATCGACCCGGGCATTGGCGTCCACGTCCTTGACGGCCTTGGTGATGACACCGGCGCAGTGGTTGCAGGTCATGTCGTTGACGGTAAAGGTGACGGGGGTGCTCATGGCATTTCCTTTCATGAAGTGATGGCAATGGGGGAAGCTTAAACCTTCCTACCGTGGCAAGGTCAAGCGCAAGAATTCACCATCCGTGCGAAAATCGGGCTTGACCTTACCATCATGGGAAGGATGAAGATGAAGGTATCCGATTCATCCTCCCGGAGTTCGCCATGAATGATTCCTCCACTGCCACGGCCGAGATCAGCCTCGATATCGAAGGTATGAGCTGCGCCTCGTGCGTGATGCGCGTCGAGAAGGCCCTGAAGAAAATCCCCGGCGTGACCGAGGTCAGCGTCAACCTGGCCACCGAACGCGCCAGCATCGCCACGGCCGACGCGGTCCCGCCTGCCACCCTGATCGCCGCCATCGAAAAGGCCGGCTACCAGGCCCGCGAACATCTGCCCGAACAAGCTAGTACCCCGCCCAGCGGCCGTACCCTGCCCTCCTGGTGGCCGGTGGCGCTGGCGGCCGCGCTCTCGCTGCCGCTGGTGCTGCCCATGCTGCTGGCTCCCCTGGGCAGCAGCTGGAGCCTGCCGCCGCTGTGGCAATGGCTACTGGCCACGCCCGTGCAGTTCTGGCTGGGCTGGCGCTTCTACCACGCCGGCTGGGGCGCGCTGCGCGCCCGCTCGGGCAATATGGACTTGCTGGTGGCGCTGGGGACCAGCGCCGCCTATGGCCTCTCGCTCTGGCAATGGCTGCGCATGCCGGCCATGGATGGCCATGCCATGGCGATGCCGCATCTCTACTTTGAAAGCTCGGCCGTGGTCATCACCCTGGTGTTGCTGGGCAAATGGCTGGAAGGCCGCGCCAAGCGCCAGACCGCCGACGCCATCGCCGCCCTCAATGCGCTGCGCCCGGACCGCGCCCGCGTGCGCCGCCACGGGCAGGATGTCGAGGTGCCGCTGGCCCAGGTGAAGGTGGGCGACCTGGTGGTGCTGCGCGCCGGTGAGCGGGTGCCGGTGGACGGCGTGGTGCGCGAGGGTCGCAGCCATCTGGACGAAGCCATGCTCACCGGCGAGAGCCGGCCGCAAGCCAAGGAAGTCGGCGACACCCTGTCGGCCGGTGCCATCAATGCCGAAGGCGTGCTGGTGTTCGAAACCACCGCCGTCGGTGCCGAGACCGTGCTGGCGCGCATCGTGCGCATGGTGGAGCAGGCCCAGGCCGCCAAGGCGCCGATCCAGCGCCTGGTGGACAAGGTCAGCGCGGTCTTCGTGCCTGCCGTGCTGCTGCTGTCCCTGCTGACCTTCCTCGGCTGGGGCCTGGCTGCGGGCGACTGGGAACAGGCCCTGCTCAACGCGGTGGCGGTGATGGTGATCGCCTGCCCCTGCGCCCTGGGCCTGGCCACACCGACCGCCATCATGGCCGGTACCGGCGTGGCGGCGCGCCACGGCATCCTCATCAAGGATGCGCAGGCGCTGGAAATCGCGCACCGGGTGGATGTGATCGCCTTCGACAAGACCGGCACCCTGACCCTGGGCCGGCCGCGCCTGACCGAACTGGAGGAAGGAGAAGGCGCCGGCCCGTCCGGCAAAGCGCGGCTGCTGGCCCTGGCCGCTGCCCTGCAGGCGCGCAGCGAACATCCGCTGGCCCGCGCGGTGCTGGACGCTGCAGCGGCGGAACCTGGCCTGGCGACGCTGCAGGCCAACGATGTGCGCAGTGTTGCCGGACTGGGTATCGAAGGCGAGGTCGAGGGGCGCACGCTGTATCTGGGCAGCAGCCGCTGGATGCAACAACTGCAGGCCTCGGCCCCGGCCTTGCAGGCGCGTGCGGCGCATTTGCAGGCGCAGGGACGCACCTTGTCCTGGCTGGCGCAACGCGACGCGGAAGGCGTGACGGTGCTGGGCCTGCTGGCCTTCGGCGATCAGATCAAGCCCGGCGCCCGGCAAGCCATCGCCACCCTGCATGCGCTGGGCATCCGTACCGCCATGCTCAGCGGCGACAACCGGGGCGCCGCGCAACAGGTGGCCGATGTGCTGGGTATCCAGGATGTGCGCGCCGAAGTGCTGCCGGGTGACAAGGCCGCAGCGGTCACGGCCCTGCGCGAGCATGGCGCGCACGTGGTGGCGATGGTCGGCGACGGCATCAACGATGCGCCCGCGCTGGCGGCCGCCGACGTCGGCATCGCCATGTCCACCGGGACCGACGTGGCCATGCAGGCGGCCGGCGTGACGCTGATGCATGGCGACCCGGGACTCGCAGCGGACGCCATCGACATCTCCCGCCGCACCTACGGCAAGATCCGCCAGAACCTGTTCTGGGCCTTCATCTACAACCTGATCGGCATTCCGCTGGCGGCCTTCGGCCTGCTCAACCCCATGCTGGCAGGCGCGGCGATGGCCTTTTCCAGCGTCAGCGTGGTCAGCAATGCATTGCTGCTGCGTCGCTGGCGGCCGCATCCACAGGATGTGCCACAAAACCTGAGCAACGAGGGAACCCAGCCATGAATATCGGAGAAGCCGCCAGCGCCTCGGGCGTATCGGCCAAGATGATCCGCCACTATGAAGAGACCGGGCTGATCCCGCGTGCCGGGCGCACCGATGCCGGTTACCGCGTCTATGGCGAGCGCGACGTGCACCTGCTGCGCTTCATCCGGCAGGCACGCCAGCTCGGGTTTTCCATGGCCCAGGTGAGCGACCTGATCGGGCTCTGGCTGGACCAGTCGCGCTCCAGCCGCAAGGTCAAGCAACTGGCACAGACCCACATCGGCGAATTGGACCAGCGCATCCGCGAACTGCAGACCATGAAGGCCACGCTGGAACGCCTGGCCCAGGATTGCCATGGCGACAGCCGTCCCGACTGCCCCATCCTCGATGCCCTGGGCGGCCAGGGAGATTGCTGCGCCCGGCAGGGAACGTCGGCATGAAGGTGCTGCGCTGGGGCATCATCGGCTGCGGCGCCGTGACCGAGCGCAAGAGCGGCCCGGCCTACCAGCGCACGCCCGGCTTCGCGCTGGCCGGCGTGATGCGACGGGATGGCGCGCTGGCGGCCGACTATGCGCACCGCCACGGTGTCGCGCGCTGGTTCGACGATGCCCACGCTCTGATCCACGACCCCGATATCGACGCCGTCTACGTCGCCACCCCGCCCGACAGCCACTGCCATTACGCGCTCAAGGTCGCCGCCGCCGGCAAGCCCTGCTGTGTGGAAAAGCCCATGGCCCCCAGCCACGCGCAATGTCTGCAGATGCTGGCCGCCTTCGAACGGGCGCAGCAGCCCTTGTTCGTGGCCTATTACCGGCGCTCGCTGCCACGCTTCGAACAAGTGCGCCAATGGCTGGCTGAAGGCCGCATCGGCACTGCGCGCCACATCCACTGGCAACTGGCGCGCCCACCGGGGCCGGACGACCTGCAGCGACGCTACCGCTGGCGCACCGACGCCCGCATCGCCCCGGGTGGCTATTTCGACGACCTCGGCAGTCACGGACTGAACCTGTTTTCGTACTTCTTCGGCGAAGTGGCCGAGGTATCCGGCTGCGGCAGCAACCAGCAGGGCCTGTACAGCGCCTGCGATGCGGTGGCCGCAAGCTGGCGCTATCGCAGCGGCGTGACCGGCAGCGGCAGCTGGCATTTCGGCAGCTTCGAGCGCGCCGACCGGGTGGAGATCACGGGCAGCGCCGGCAAGATCGTTTTTTCCGTATTCGAGGAAGTGGCCCTGCAACTTCACACGGCCGATACCACGCTGCACCTGGAGATCGCCAACCCCGACCCGATCCAGCTGCATCACGTCAGCAACATGCAGCTTCACCTGGACGGCGGTACGCGCCATCCTTCCTGCGGCGACAGCGCCGCCCATACGGCCTGGATGATGGAAACCATCCTGCGTCCAAAATGACATAATGTCTGCGGCGTTGCCGGCGGGGGGACCGACGGTGCCGCAGGCTGCGGGATGATCGCGCTCGGATGCCACCCATCACTCAGCTATCACTCAGCTATCACTCACCAGAACACAGAAGAGGGAGATTGCTTGCCATGCCCCAGACCAATCATCTGAGTTTTGTCGACACTGACCAGTTGCACATCGGCTTCGAAGTCAGCGGCCCGTCCGACGCCCCGCCAGTGGTCTTGCTGCATGGCTGGCCGGACGACGTGCGGACCTGGGATGCCCTGCTGCGTCCACTGCGTGCGGCCGGCTACCAGGTGATCCGCCCCTACCTGCGCGGCTACGGACCGACCCGCTTCCACGCCGACAGCACCCCGAGGAGCGGCCAGCTGGCCGCGTTGGGCAGTGACCTCATGGCCTTCGTCGACGCCCTCGGCCTGCAGCGTTACGCGCTCATCGGCCACGACTGGGGCGCCCGTGCCGCCTATATCGCCGCCTCGCAGACACCCGAACGCATCAGCCACTGCATCACCCTGTCGGTGGGCTGGGGGACCAACCGGCCGGACCAGAAACTGACGCTGCAGCAATCGCGTAACTACTGGTACCACTGGTATTTCGCCACCGAACGTGGCGCGGCCGAACTGCGCGAGGACCGTCGGGCCTTCACGCGTTTCATGTGGAATAGCTGGTCACCGTCGTGGAAGTTTGCCGAGAGCGAGTTCAACAATACCGCCGCCTCCTTCGACAATCCGGACTGGGTCGATATCTGCCTGCACTCCTACCGTCATCGCTGGGGCTTCGCCGAGGGTGACCCGACCTATGCCGCCCTGGAAGCGCGGCTGCAGGACACGCCGCGCATCATGGTGCCCACGCTGGTGCTGCATGGCGCCGAGGATGGCGCCAACGCCCCTGCTACCTCCGAGGGCCGGGACAAGTTCTTCGGCAAGGACTATCGGCGCGTGCTGATCCCGGGTGCCGGCCACTTCCCGCAGCGCGAACGACCGGACGAGGTCACCGAGGAAATCATGGCCTGGCTGGCACGCCCGGCCTGATCCACGGCCTCAGTGGCAGCCGCCGCCGTGGCTGCCCAGATTGGCTGGCTTCATCTCGTCCGGCAGGCTGGCCAGCCCCTGCAGGATGCCGCAATCCCGCGCCGGCTGTTCCACTTCGCACTGGGCGCGCAACTGGTGCAGTTGCTCCTGCAGGGCCTGCAGTTGCACGATGCGCTGTGCCACGTGGCCGATGTGCTTGTCCAGCAGGGCATTGACCTCGCCGCAGTTCTGCTCGGGCGCATCGCGCAGGCGCAGCAGTTCGCGCACCTCGTCCAGCGTCATGTCCAGCGAACGGCAATGGCGGATGAACTGCAGGCGTTCGACGTGCCGCTCACCGTAGAGCCGGTAGTTCGACGATGAACGCGTCGGCTCGGGCAGCAATGCCTCTTTCTCGTAATAACGGATGGTTTCCACCGGGCAATCGGCCTGGGCGGCCAGTTCGCCTATCTTGAGCGTATCCATGCGATCCTCGCTTGACCTTGTAGTTACTTCAGGGTTTTTAATATACCCCTGAAACCCGTTGGCTGCACAAGGAGCAAGGCATGACCGGAATCCATCACAAGCACGCGCATGACCACCAGCACGATCATCACGACCACGACCACGACCATGACCACCATCATGATCATGGGCAGCACCAGCACGCCCAGCCGCAAGCCTGCTGCGGCAGCCACGCCTGCGCCAGCGCTGCAACGCTGGCGGCACCGCGCAAGCTGGACGGCGTGACCGAACAGGCGGTCTTCTTCATTCAGAAGATGGACTGCCCGACTGAAGAAAAACTGATCCGTGAACGCCTCTCCAACATGAAGGGTGTAGGTACGCTGGAATTCAACCTGATCCAGCGCGAACTGACGGTGCAACACCAGTTGCCCTCCATCGCGCCGCTGGTCGCGACCCTCAAGGCGCTGGACATGCTGCCGGCCGTGAAGTCCGATTCGCTGGATGCCGACGCCGGGGGCGACCTGCCCGACCAGGCGGCCGCCTACCGCATCCCGGCCCGGCGCTGGGCGCTGCTGGGCCTGGCCAGCGTGGCGGCCCTGGGCGCCGAGGTGCTGGCCTGGACCAGCGGCGACGAACGCTCGCTGCCGGTGATCGCGCTGGCGCTGGCGGCCATCCTGCTGGGCGGGCTGGGCACGCTCAAGAAGGGCTGGATCGCCCTGCGCAACTTCTCGCTGAACATGAATTTCCTGATGTCGCTGGCCGTCATCGGCGCCGCCGTGATCGGCCAGTGGCCGGAAGCGGCGGTGGTGATCGTGCTGTTCACCCTGGCCGAGATGATCGAGGCGCTGTCACTGGACCGCGCCCGCAACGCCATCGCCGGGCTGATGGCGATGACCCCGGACATGGCCACCGTGCGCAGCGCCGATGGCAGCTGGAACAGCGTGCCGGCCGCCAGCGTGGCCGTGGACGCCATGGTGCGCGTGGCACCGGGCGAGCGCGTACCGCTCGATGGCCTGCTGGTCAGCGGCAGCACCAGCATCAACCAGGCGCCGATCACCGGCGAGAGCCTCCCGGTGGCCAAGCAGGCCGGCGATCCGGTCTTCGCCGGCACCATCAATGAACAGGGCGCCTTCGAGATGCGGGTCAGCGCCGCCCAGGCCGACTCCACCCTCTCGCGCATCGTCAGGAGCGTGCAGCAGGCCCAGGGCCAGCGCGCCCCGACCCAGCGCTTCGTGGACAACTTCGCGCGCTACTACATCCCGGCCGTGGTGGTGATGGCGGTGCTGGTGGCCCTGCTGCCGCCCTTGCTGACTGGTGCGCCCTTCCAGCCCTGGCTGTACAAGGCGCTGGTGCTGCTGGTCATCGCCTGCCCTTGCGCGCTGGTCATTTCCACGCCGGTGACCATCGTCAGCGGGCTGGCCTCGGCGGCCCGGCACGGCATCCTGATCAAGGGCGGGGTCTACCTGGAACAGGGCCGACGCCTGCGCGCCCTGGCGGTGGACAAGACCGGCACCCTGACCTTCGGCAAGCCGCGCCTGACCGACGTGGTCTCTCTGCAGGCGGATACCGACCAGCAGGCCCTGCTGCAACTGGCGGTGTCGCTGGCGGCGCGCTCGGACCACCCGGTCTCGCGTGCCATCGCGGTGCAGGAGGAGAGCCAGGAGGATAGGCAGGCACTGGAGGTGCAGGACTTCGCCGCCCTGGCCGGACGCGGCGTGCAAGGCCGCATCGACGGGCAATTGCTGCACCTGGGCAATCACCGCCTGGTGCATGAACTGGGCCAGTGCAGCCCGGAACTGGAGGCGCGCCTGCAAGGCTTCGAAAAGCAGGGCAAGACCACCACCCTGCTGTGCCGCGACGGCCGCCCGGAACTGCTGATGGCGGTGGCCGACACGGTGCGCCCCAGCAGCCGCCAGGCGGTGAGTGAACTGCAGGCCATGGGTGTTCAGGTGGTCATGCTGACCGGGGACAACAGCCACACCGCCCAGGCAATTGCCGGGCAGACCGGCATCACCGATGTCCGTGGCGACCAGTTGCCGGAAGACAAGCTGCAGGCCATCGAGCAGCTGCGCCAGCGCCATGGCGAGCGCAGCGTGGGCATGGTCGGTGACGGCATCAACGACGCCCCGGCCCTGGCGCGCGCCGATATCGGCTTTGCCATGGGCGCCGCCGGTACCGACACCGCCCTGGAGACGGCCGATGTCGCCCTGATGGACGACGACCTGCGCAAGATCGCCGACTTCATCGGCCTCTCGCGCCAGGCCCATGCCGTACTGGTGCAGAACATCAGCATCGCCCTGGGCATCAAGGCGGTATTCCTGGTGCTGGCGCTACTGGGGATGAGCTCGCTGTGGATGGCCGTGTTCGCCGACATGGGCGCCAGCCTGATCGTGGTCTTCAACGGCCTGCGGCTGGTGCGCGGCTTGCGCCAGCGCAAACCGGCCGGTTGATCGGCGACCGGCACAGCGACTATACTGGCGCCCATGATGCTGCGCGCAAAAATCCTCCTGCTCTGGCTGCTGGCGCTGGCGATTCCCCTCCAGGGTTTCGCCGCCGTGCTGCAGGCCTGCGCGCCGGCGATGCAGCCGCAACATCAGGGTCAACACCACGCCGGTCAGGCCAGCGCCACTGCCATAACCGCCGAAGCCACCCCTGCCGATCCTGCCGACCAGGCTGCACAGCATCACTCTCACCATCACCCGATGGCGCAAACCCTGGCCGATAGCGATCCTACACCGGCTTCCCCGCATGGCACGCAGCACGCCAACGCCTCCTGCAGCTTCTGCGCCGCCTGCACGGTGGGCGCCATCCTGCCGCTGGCACTGGCTACCGTTCCCGCGCCCGATCTTCCCTCGCACGACTATCTCGTGCAGCCGGCTTCCGGCTTCGTTGGCTACCTGCCGGAAAACCCCGACCGTCCCCCTGCCCTCGCCTGATCCCGTCCCGCGCACGTCCGCGTGCGTGTGAGCTCTGCCCCGTTACGTGTCGCATCCTGCATGCCGCACGACGGATGACGATCATCATCAGACGAGGATTTCATGATCCCCCATGTTTCACGCCCCTTGCGGGCAGTCGCCGTGGCCGCCTGCGCCATGCTGGCCGGCTGCGCGCAGCTCTCGCCCGACGCCGGCTTCGACCGGCTGGCACAGACCAGCACCGAGCGCCTGGGCCAGGCGCCTGCCTGGAACCGCACGCCCGAACAAGGCCAGGCCAGCCAGGACCGCGTCACCCGGCTTTTGCACGCCGATGGCAGCGCTGGCCCCACGGCCAACCGACTGGCCAGTGCCGATGACGCGGTACAAATCGCCCTGATCAACAACCCCGAACTGCAAGCCGCCTTCGCCGAACTGGGCGTGGCCGAGGCTGATCTGGTCCAGGCCGGGCGCCTGCCCAACCCCGGCTTTTCCTTTGCCCGCACCCATGCCGGCGACGACATCAAGATCGAGCGCAGCCTGTCGCTGGGCCTGATGCGCCTGCTGACCATGCCAGCCACCGCCCGCATCGAACAGCGCCGCTTCGAACAGGTCCGCCTGTCGCTGGCCGCACGCGTGCTGGCGCTGGCCGCACAAACCCGGCAGGCCTATTACCAGGCCGTGGCCGCGCAACAGGGCCTGACCTACCAGCAGCAGGTCGCCGATGCCGCCGACGCCGCGCACGAACTGGCCGCGCAGATGGCCCGCCTGGGCAACATCAGCAAACTGGACGCCGCCCGCGAACAGTTCTTCTACGGCCAGGCGCAAGCCAGCCTGCAACAGGCCCAGCGCCTGGCCGCGCAGGACAAGGAAACCCTGGCCCGCCTGCTGGGCCTGGCGCCCGACTTCGCCCTGCCGGCGCAACTGCCGGCCCTGCCCGCGCAACTGGATGCCCTGGGCGACGTCGAGCAGCAGGCATTGCAACAGCGGCTCGACGTACAGGCTGCCCGCACCGAACTGGAAGGCCTGCAAGGATCGCTGGGCCTGACCCGCGCCACGCGCCTGGTCAACGTGCTGGACCTGGGCGCGCTGCGCACGTCCGAAAGCGGCAAGCCGCCCGAGATCGGCTACGAGATCTCCATCGAGATCCCGCTCTTCGACTGGGGCGAGGCCCGCGTCGCCAAGGCCGAGGCGATCTACCTGCAAGGCGCCCACAAGCTGGCCGGTGCCGTGCTGGACGCCCGCGCCCAGGCGCGCCTGGCCTGGCGCCAACGACAGGACGCCTACGCCCTGGCACGACGCTATCGCGACCAGTTGCTGCCGCTGCGCCAGCGCATCGCCGAAGAAAACCTGCTGCGCTACAACGGCATGCTGCTGAGCGTCTTCGCGCTGCTGGCCGATGCCCGCGAACAGGCCAGCACCGTCAACGCCGCCATCGACGCCCAGCGCGATTTCTGGATCGCCGACGCCGCCCTGCAACTGGCCCTCAACGGCCGCCCCACCCAAGGAACGCAACCATGAACCCGAGCGACAAGGACCGCCGCCACTTCCTGCGCGGCGCCGCCCTGGCGGTGACGGCCGGCGCCGTCAGCCGCGTCGGCGCGGCCAGCCTGCCCGAAGCCGCGCTGCAGACCAGCGCCGCCACCCAGCCACCGCTGCAACCGGCCACTGGCCGCCCCTATCAACCGGTAGTCACGCTCAACGGCTGGACCTTGCCCTGGCGCATGAAGAACGGCGTCAAGGAATTCCACCTGGTGGCAGAACCGGTAGTGCGTGAAATCGCCCCCGGCATGAAAGCCAATCTGTGGGGCTACAACGGCCAGAGCCCTGGCCCCACCATCGAAGTGGTGGAAGGCGATCGGGTACGCATCTTCGTGACCAACAAGTTGCCCGAGGCGACCTCGGTGCACTGGCATGGCCAGCGCCTGCCCAACGGCATGGATGGTGTGTCCGGGCTGACCCAGCCGGCCATCCCGCCGGGCAAGACCTATGTCTATGAATTCACCGCCCGGCGCGCCGGTACCTTCATGTACCACCCGCATGCCGACGAGATGGTGCAGATGGCCATGGGCATGATGGGCTTCTGGGTCACCCATCCCAGGGACCCCGGCCAGATGCGCGTGGACCGCGACTTCGTGTTCCTGATGAATGCCTACGACATCGCACCCGGTGCGGCCGTCCCCAAGGTCAGCACCATGCTGGACTTCAATCTCTGGACCTGGAACAGCCGCGCCTTCCCCGGCATCGACCCGCTGGTGGTGCGGCAGAACGATCGCGTGCGCATCCGCGTGGGCAACCTGACCATGACCAACCATCCCCTGCATCTGCACGGTCACGAATTCAGCGTCACCGGCACCGACGGCGGCTGGGTGCCACCCTCGGCACGCTGGCCCGAGGTCACCACCGACATCGCCGTGGGCCAGATGCGCGCCATCGAGTTCGACGCCACCGAGGAAGGCGACTGGGCGCTGCACTGTCACAAGGCCCACCACACCATGAACGCCATGGGTCACGACGTCCCGACCATGATCGGAGTGGACCAGTCACGGGTGGTCGAGAAGATCAGCAAGCTCATCCCCGACTACATGGCCATGGGTGACAAGGGTGGCTCGATGGACGGCATGGAGATGCCGCTGCCCGACAATACCTTGCCGATGATGACCGGGACCGGCCCCTACGGCCCCATCGAAATGGGCGGCATGTTCAGCACCGTCAAAGTACGCCGCCACCTGGCCCGCGACGATTACCGCGACCCCGGCTGGTACCGCGCCCCCGGCGGCACGGTAGCCCGCGAATGGCAGGGAGACATGCCCGAGGCCAGGCGCGCGGTCGGCAGCCATACCAAACCGGCAGCGCCGGCCCCGCTGGACGTGGTCAAGCCGGGCGGGCACCACGGCCACTGAGCAAGCTACTGAACCAGCCCACCCAACAACTTCAGCTTTACACCATCAAGAAAGGAAGCATCATGTTACGCACCCTCCTCCTCACCCTGGCTCTCTCGCTGCCCGTGCTGGGCGTCCATGCCCAGGGCACGGCACCCAAGGTCGACGGCGAAATCCGCAAGGTCGATGCCGCTGCCGGCAAGCTCACCATCCGCCACGGCGACATCCCCAACCTGCAGATGTCCGGCATGACCATGGTCTTCAAGGCCGCGCCGGAAATCATCGGACGCGCCCATGAAGGCGAGAAGATCAGCTTCACCGCCGACCGCATCGATGGCGCGCTCACCGTCACCTCGCTGGAGAGCCGGAACTGATCGGCACCGACGGGTGCGGGGCGACGAACTGAATGCGCAATGCCGGATGTAAATTTCGTCGCCCCGAGGGCCATTCCCCTGCGGCGTTGGCGTTATCATCGGTTTTTTTCCATAACAGGCCATCGCGCCGACACAACAGAGGAGACCCGGCATGCCCCAAGTGATCCAGCAAACGCCCTCGGCCTATGGCTATCCACTGCTGATCAAGCAATTGCTGCACAGCGCCCTGTCCACCGCCCCCGACCAGGAAATCATCTACGGCCAGCGCCGCCTCACCTATACCGGCTTCTACCAGCGGGTACAGCGGCTGGCCAATGTGCTCAAGGAAATGGGCGTCCAGGCCGGCAACACCGTGGCCGTGATGGACTGGGACAGCAACCGCTATCTCGAATGCTTCTTCGCCGTACCGATGATGGGATGCGTGCTGCAGACGGTCAACGTGCGCCTGTCGCCGGAGCAGATCGCCTACACCCTCAACCATGCGCAGGCTGACGTGCTGCTGGTCAATTCCGACTTCATGCCGGTGCTCAAGCAGATCCGCGGCGAACTCACCACCCTGACCCGCTGCGTACTGCTCACCGACGACGACACCCCCTGCCCGCGCGGCCCCGGCTTTGCCGGCGAATATGAAGAACTGCTGGCCCAGGCCGAGGCCAGCTACAGCTTCCCCGACTTCAACGAAAACGCCCGCGCCACCACCTTCTACACCACCGGCACCACCGGCCTGCCCAAGGGCGTCTACTTCAGCCACCGGCAACTGGTCCTGCACACCCTGGGCACCACCGCAGGCCTGGCACTGGCCCCGCAGCAAGGCCGCCTGCACCGCGACGACGTCTACATGCCACTGACCCCGATGTTCCACGTCCACGCATGGGGCCTGCCCTATGTCGCGACCATGGCCGGCGTCAAGCAGGTCTACCCTGGCCGCTACGTCCCCGACACCATCTGCCGCCTGATCCGCGAAGAAAAGGTCACCTTCTCGCATTGCGTACCGACCATCCTGCAGATGATCCTGTCATCGGAACAGGCCCGCCATACCGACCTCACCGGCTGGAAGATGATCATCGGCGGCTCCGCCATGACCGGCGCCCTGGTCAATGCCGCGCTGGAGCGCGGCATTGATGTCTTCACCGGCTACGGCATGTCCGAGACCTGCCCGGTCCTGACCCTGGCCCAGGTCGCCACTGCCGACCTTGGCAGCGACCGCGAAACCACCCTACGCCTGAAGACCGGCCGCCCGCTGCCCCTGGTGGCCTTACGCACGGTCGATGGAGAGATGAACGACTGCCCGCACGACGGCAAGAGCACGGGAGAAGTCATCGTCCGCGCCCCCTGGCTGACCCAGGGCTACCTGCACCAGCCCGAAGCCTCGGAAGACCTCTGGCACGGTGGCTGGCTGCACACCCAGGACATTGGCCACATCGACGCCGAAGGCTACCTGCAGGTCACCGACCGCATCAAGGACGTCATCAAGACCGGAGGCGAATGGGTATCGTCACTCCAGATCGAAGACATCATCGCCCGCCACCCCGCCGTCGCCGAAACCGCGGTCATCGGCATCCAGGACGGCAAATGGGGCGAGCGCCCGATCGCCCTGGTGGTATTGAAAAAAGACAGCACAGGCGTGAATGAAGAAGACATCCGCCGCCACGTCATGGCCGCTGCCGAAGCCGGCACCATCTCCCGCTACGGCGTACCTGACCGCGTCCAGTTCGTCACCGAACTGGCCCGCACCAGCGTAGGCAAGCTGAACAAGCGCGTCATGCGCGAGCAGTATCCGACAACGGGAAAATGAAGAGAAGAAAGCGGGAGCAGTGATTTCACAAAGATGACCAAGAGCGCGAGGCCGAAGGCGAGAGTTCAGCGCGAAGCCGAAGGCGAGCAACACACCGCGATGCCGAAGGCGAGCCGGTCACGCTTTCCCCCTTGGGAGCCAGCCGCCGCAGTGAAACGAAAAGTGGATCAGAAAAATAGTGGGAGCGAAGCGACTCTATTTTTCCCACTTTTTGTTTCACTGTGGCGGGAACCCTCCGCAGGAGGGCTGGCTCTTGGGGGCCGTTTTCTTTGCTCACTTTCTTTGGCGGGCCAAAGAAAGTGAGCGGCTGCCGGGCCGCCCCCGGCGCTCCCCTCCGACCGGAGAGAGAAAGAATTAAGTCAGTGCGCAGAACAGCACACCGTGCAGACTACCCGAACCAGAACCAGAACCAGAACCAGAACCCGCATCCGACCCCGAACCCGCATCGAACACAACCTGAAGCACAAAACAAAAACGCCGCCCAGCCCAAGCCAGACGGCGTCCAAGTTCATACAGCAAGGATCAGTTGAAGATCACGGTCTTATGCCCATTGAGCAAAATCCGATGCTCGGTAAACCACTTCACCGCCCGCGCCAACACCACACACTCGATATCGCGCCCGATGGCAGTCAGCGTATCCGGCCCCATCGAATGATCCACCCGCTCCACCCCCTGCTCGATGATCGGCCCCTCATCCAGATCACCGGTCACAAAGTGCGCAGTCGCCCCGATCAGCTTCACCCCCCGGTCATGGGCCTGATAATAAGGCTTGGCCCCCTTGAAACTCGGCAGGAAGGAATGGTGGATATTGATCGCCCGCCCACGCAAAGCCTCGCACATCTCAGGCGACAGAATCTGCATATAACGCGCCAGCACCACCAGATCGATCTGGTTCGCATCCACGATCTCCATGATCCGCTGCTCCTGCGCCCGCTTCACCTCAGCCGGCGCACCGGTAGCCAACGGCAGATGATGGAAAGGAATGTTATAGCTCGCCGCCAGCTGATAGAAATCCGTATGGTTCGACACGATCGCCGGAATCTCCACCGGCAGCAGACCACTCTTGTAGCGGAACAGCAGATCGTTCAGACAATGCCCGATCTTGGACACCATCAGCATCACACGCGGCTTCTTGCCCGCATCATGCAACTGCCAGTTCATCTGCAGCGCATCCCCCAGCACGCCGAAATCGGCCCGCAGCGCCGCATCCGACACCGCCGCATCCTCCGAAGAGAAATGCACGCGCATGAAGAAAAGCCGGGATTGCGCATCGCCAAACTGCGCCGAATCGATGATGTTACAGCCGTGATCGGCCAGGAAGCCCGAGACGCGATGCACGATGCCGCGCTGGTCCAGGCAGGACAAGGTAAGGATGTATTCCGGGTGAGCCATGAGAATGTACTGAAAAGCGCCAGCGTCCCCACAGGTAACGCCGGGTTGGCGTCACCACCGGCCTGGCAGGCCGGCTAAAAGGACGAAAGGCGCTATTGTCGCACGGCCGGGCGACGCGGACAAATCCCGCGCCATGGAGAAACGCCGCGTACACGACACGGCAAGCCAATGACACCGAAATCGGCGCAATTGACCGTCAAAGCCCGCAGATGGCGACACAGACAAGCAGGTTTCCAGAAAGAAACCTAGCCACCTCATCGCCCACGCCACTACGCCAGCCCATCCCCGGATGGTGGCCGGTGCGCCGCACCCGCCACCACCCGCAGTGGCTCTCAGGCAGTCTTCTGCAGCAGATCCTTCTGCTCGTGCCCGCCACCGACCTGCAGATCACCCGCCAGCTGGCCGCCCTCTTCGATGACCAGCTTGCCGTAGCGGATCTTGCCGGTGACCTTGCCGCTGGCATAGATGACCAGCTTCTGGCGCACCGTGAGGTCGCCATCGAACTCGCCACGGATCTCGGCCAGGTCGATCTCGGCCGAGCCCTTGAAGGCGCCACGTTCGGCGATCTGCACCACGCGGCAATTGATGGTGGCCTGCACCTTGCCTTCCACCACCAGGGTGTCGCAGTCCTCGATCTCGCCCTTGACCTTGATATTGGGGCCGACGGTGAGCTTGCTGCCGGTCTCCTCGGTCGCCGCAGGTGCGCTGGCGGTGGTGCTGGACACGGAAGAGGGATACTGATTGGGTTTATTGACGCTGGTCACATTGCCGCCTGTAGAAGAAGAGACGCTATTGCCCGCACTGCTGAACGGGGAGTTGGTCGAGCTGGTTTCGCGTTTGCCGAAGAGGGATTCCGAGCGAAGCATGTGATCTCCTGAAATGGTAGTGCCTGAAGCAAAAAAAATGACACGCGTCATGACGCGCGAAGAAGAGCATGCGCAACAGTGCGCACGCGAACGTAGCGTTGCCCCGGGTGACCGGCTGCAGATATCCGGAGCTTCAGCGGATATCCGGGCAGGTGATCAGCGACAGGACGCCACGCCCACAGGTCGAACCCTCCCGCAGCGATCGTCACGGTCGAGGACCGGGATGCGCCACCTGGAAGCGATGCCGCAGGGCATTGTCCGGGAGGAAACCTGTGCGGTTCGGCAGGATGCCTTTTGCAAAGTTCACGATAATTTTGTAACAGCGAAGAAGCCTTTCTCCGCAATGAATACAGGGCAAATTATTTATATTTTGAAGCGCCTTGTAACTAAAAAAAATGTAACAGTTGCCTTCAACACCGCGTCGCCTGCAGGCGACACCCATCCTTCTGCAATCCGCTCTGGACGCGACTCCCAAGGCCATCCACATTTTTCCAAGAGGGCCTTTCAGATGCAGATACGCATCCCTAAAACTTAGTCTTTCAGATGCTCTGCATTCTCTACCTTTCCCGCTCCCCGGGGCTGGCACGGATGGAGAAATCCACCATCCGCAACCGCAAGAAGAGCAAAGAAGAGATGCAGAGACAGGCGATACAACGCGGAGAAAAAAGCGCCAGGATGTGAGCCGATGTAAGCGATGAAAATGAATGTCATCGCGCCAGCACATCCGGGTCAGCCGATTTATGATGATGTCCTTTGACGATGTGCACGCTGCGCGCCCAGGCATCCGCCTGCCCTGCCGTAGCTGTCCCGCTGCCCTGATCACACCATGAGCCACGAACAGATCCCCTCGCCGGAATCGCTGGATTCCTTTGGCGCCCAACTTTTCCCGGCCCGGCGCGATTCCGCCGCAGCACGGGCGGTGGCCACACTGATCGCCGTCATCAGCTGGTTCGCCTTCGTGGCGCAGACCGATATCACCATCGGCCGCCTGCTGGCACGCGGCGGCGGCGTGCTCGATGGGCTGGTCCGGCTGACCATGTACCTGACCAACCTCACCATCCTGATGAGCGCGCTGTGCTTTACCTCGCTGGCGTTTTCGCTGAAGACACCCCTGAGCCGCTTCTTCCGGCAGCCTTCGGTGATCTCGGCGGTGGTGGCCTATCTGGCCTTCGTGGGGATTGCGTACAACCTCTTGTTGCGTCATCTATGGACGCCGACGGGTTTTCGTGCGCTGGTCAATGAGAGCCTGCATACGGTGGTGCCGCTGCTGGCCATTGCCTACTGGATCTTCTTCGTGCCGGTGTTCCGGACCTCGCTGCGCAAGTCCCTGCTGTGGCTGGTGTACCCGCTGGGCTACCTGTTGCTCACGCTATGGCGCGGGGCCTTGTCGGGCTTCTATCCCTACCCCTTCATCGACGTCAATGCCCTGGGCTATCCGCGCGTGCTGCTCAATGCCAGCCTGCTGCTGGCCAGCTTCATCGCACTGATGGGCTTGTTCATCGCCGTGAACCGATCCGGCAAACCGGTCCTGCATCGTCGCTAGTGCCGCTTATCCTCTACACCATGGGCTCCGCAATGGCGAGCAGCAGCAGGAACAACATGGAGACGATGAAACCGGTGGCCATGAACAGGTATTGAAACGCTTTGAGCAAAATGATCCCCTCAACGAACTGATCCGCAGCGACCCGGGCGCCACGGCCCATCCCCTGGTCCGTCGCCCTGTCCAGCCCGGTTGCCGGGCCATGCTGCGCGTAGAGCGCAGCCGGATACGTCATGGGATTGTAGAGGCATCCGGTCGCGCGCCCGGCATCCTACCTCTTCTTTTACGCAGTTTTTCATTGTCTCTTGGTGCAGGTTTCTTCACATTTTTAGCCCGAAACTTGCTCGATTACGCAAAAGGACACATCCTTGTCATACGGTCGCGCTAAGCTCGCCCCGCAACGCGCCAACCCACCACAATATCCGACAGGAAACTCATCCATGAGCCAGCACGACGACGACATCGCCGGCAGTCAGCCCGCGTCCGAAGATTCCTTAACGCCTTCCCCCCATCCCGGCCGCCGCCGCTTCCTGGGCGGCATGGCCGCGCTGGGCGCCGGCAGCGCGCTGGCCGCCTGCGCCACCGAGGGCCAGGGGCCGGGCCCGGTGCCCTACCCCAGCGGCAATCCGGCCGATGCCGCGGCACTGGACCGCGCCCTGCGCGACAACGTCAAGACCGTCGTGGTCATCTACGCCGAAAACCGCAGCTTCAACAACCTCTTCGCCGATTTCCCCGGCCTGGAAAAGCCGCTGTCCTCGGTCAAGGCCTCCGATTACCAGCAACGCGACCGCGACGGCAGCCTGCTCAAGCAATTGCCACCGGTCTGGAGCGGCGTGGTGATCCAGGAGCAGAGCATCGAAGGCGTGACCTACCCGGCCGGCAAGCAATACCAGAGCGACCTGCCCAATGCGCCCTTCGCGCTCAAGGGACCGCAGGGCGAAGCCCTGCCGCTGGGCCTGGTCACGCGTGACCTGTGGCACGTGTTCTACCAGAACCAGATGCAGATCAACGGCGGCAAGAATGACGGTTTCGTGGCCTGGGCCGACTCCGGTGGCCTGACCATGGGGCATTACGCCGACACCCGCTACAACCTGCGCCTGTGGGACGTGGCACGCGAGTTCGTGCTGTGCGACAACTTCTTCCAGGGCGCCTTCGGCGGCTCCTTCCTGAACCACCAATACCTGATCTGCGCCGCCCCGCCCTACTATCCGGATGTGATGAATTCGGTCTCGCGCACCCAGGTGGCCAAGACCCGCAACAACGATCCGCTCTCACCGGAACTGGTACCGGCCGAAAACAGCCCCGCCAGCGCCCTGCAAGGGCCGCCCAAGTTCGGCCCCAGCGCGCTCACCCCGGACGGCTACGCGGTCAACACCATGGCCCCGCCCTATTGGCCGACCTGGAGCCGCGACCGCAACAACCCGGCCTATGCCGAACCCAACCAGCCCAGCGTGCTGGTGCCGCAGGTGCACGAACACATCGGCGACAAGCTCAACAAGAAGGGCATCGACTGGGCCTGGTATGCCGGCGCCTGGCAGGCCACGCTGGACGAGTTCAAGGACTCCAAGGGCATTCCCAAGATTCCCAATTTCCAGTACCACCACCAACCCTTCAACTACTTCAAGAACCTGGGCCCGGACAATCCGGCCGAGCGCAACAAACGCCTGCGTGACGGTGGCCTGGGCGACGAATCGCGGACCAACCGCTTCCTGGCCGATGTCGAAGCCGGCCGCCTGCCGCCGGTGAGCTTCTACAAGCCCCAGGGCAACCTCAACCTGCACGCCGGCTATGCCGACATCGCCTCCGGCGACCGTCACATCGCGCACATCATCAAGAGCCTGCAGGCCAGCCCGCAGTGGAAGAACATGGTGGTGGTGATCACCTTCGACGAAAACGGCGGCTGGTGGGATCACGTGGCCCCGCCCAAGGGCGACCGCTGGGGTCCGGGCACCCGCGTACCTGCACTGGTGGTCTCGCCCTTCGCCCGCAAGGGGACGGTGGACCACACCATCTACGACACTGCCTCCATCCTGCGCCTGATCACCCGCACCTTCGGCCTGGAAAAGCTGGACGGTCTCAAGCAGCGCGACGAAGCCATGATCGCCCGCGGCCAGCAGCCCATGGGTGACCTGACCAACGCCTTGCAGTTCAAGGCCTGATCCGCCGCGACTGTTTTTTCGCTGATCGCCGGCAAGTCAACGCCGCCCCAGGGTCCACCTGCGGCGGCGTTGTCGTTCTGGCGGTTCTTGCAGGATTCAGGGGACTGCCAGAACATAAAAAAGAGCCGAGGCAAGCGCCATGCCGAGTTTCGACCATTTATATCATGTTGTGATATATTGCAGGCCTATCCCTTTGCGCTGGCTGGCCTGCACTCGCAGTGAGTCCGGCAGGCTGCGCCCCATCCTGACTCCGGCATGAAACACAAACGCGACTACACCGCCGACCGGCGGCTCCCCTACCTGTGCGCCATCGCACTGCTGATCGGCGCCCTTTCCACCGGCGCTGCCTGGCTGCTGCTCAAGCTCATTGCGCTCTTCACCAACCTGTTCTACTTCCAGCGCCTGTCCTTTGCGGCCAGTTCCCCGGCCTCGCATACGCTGGGCTGGATCGCCGCGCTGCTGCCGGTGGCGGGCGGCCTGATCGTCGGCCTGATGGCCCGTTATGGCAGTGACAAGATCCGCGGCCACGGCATCCCTGAAGCCATCGAGGCCATCCTCTTCGGCAAGAGCCGCATGTCGCCCAGGGTAGCCGTGCTCAAGCCCTTGTCCTCGGGCATCGTCATCGGCAGCGGCGGTCCGTTCGGTGCCGAAGGGCCGATCATCATGACCGGCGGTTCGGTCGGTTCGCTGCTGGGGCAATGGCTGCACCTGACGGCGGCCGAGCGCAAGACCCTGCTGGTCTGCGGCGCCTGCGCCGGCATGACGGCAATCTTCGGCACGCCGCTGGCGGCGGTGTTGCTTGCGGTGGAGCTGCTGCTGTTCGAACTGCGCCCGCGCAGCCTGTTACCGGTGGCGCTGGCCTGCGCGGTGGCCGGCTTCCTGCGGCCCTGGGTGCTGGAGGCGGATGTGCTGTTCCCGCTGCAGGTGGCCGCGCCGGCCCCGATGGCCCTGCTCTCCTGCCTGGCCGCCGGCCTGGCCAGTGGCAGCCTGGCGGCGCTGCTGACGCTGGCGCTGTATCGCATCGAGGACGGTTTCCATCGCCTGCCGCTGCACTGGATGTGGTGGCCGGCGCTGGGCGGCATCGCCGTCGGCCTGGGCGGGCTGCTGCAGCCGCGTGCGCTGGGCGTGGGCTATGACGTCATCGCCGACCTGCTGAACCAGCACATGCTGGTCTCGGCGGCAGTAGCGCTGCTGATGGTCAAGGCGGTGATCTGGCTGCTGGCGCTGGGCTCGGGGACCTCGGGCGGGGTATTGGCGCCGCTGCTGATGATGGGCGCCGGCCTGGGGCTGGTGCTGGCCCCGTGGCTGCCGGGCGGCTCCCCCGGACTGTGGCCGCTGGTGTGCATGGCCGGTGTGCTGGGCAGCGTACTGGGTGCACCGCTTACCGCCATCGTCTTCGCCTTCGGCCTGACCCATGCCAGCAATGCCCTGCTGCCCTTGATCGCCACCACCGCCGTCGCCTATGGGGTCAACGTACTGTGGATGAAACGCTCCATCATGACCGAGAAGATTGCCCGCCGCGGCCTGCACGTGCACCGCGAATACGGCGTCGATCCGCTGGAGCGCGTGCATGTGGAAGACCTGATGTCCGCCCCGCAGACGCTGGATGCGTGCCTGCCGGCCGGCGCCGCGCTACCGCAATGCCGTGCTGGCACCCACGTACATCGCTACTATCCGGTGACCCATGGACGTCAACTGCTGGGCATGCTGGCCCTGCGCACGCTGGAGGCGGCCGACCCGGCCCAGGTCTGCGGCCTGCTGCTGGAACCGGATCGCGGCTATCTGCTGCCGCACCTGAGCGCGCGCACTGCCGCCGGCATGATGGCGCGGCTGGGCGTGGCGCGCCTGCCGGTAGTGGCCGGCCCGGAACGCCGGCAGCTGGTGGGGATGCTTTCCCTGTCCGACCTGGCGCGCGCCAGCGCCGCCCATGCGGAGGAAGAATCGGTGCGGGAAAAACTGCTGGGCAACTAGGCTGTATCGGCCTTACAGCACCCCACCGCTGAGCTTGCACATCAGGTTGTCATGCGAGACCAGCACCACGTTGATGCCGGCATTGCCGTTATCCAGGCGGAATTCGCTGTTGCCGTTGGAGAGCGAAATGCTCCGCACCGCCCGCGTCGCCGTTTCGGTGAGCACGGTTTCGCCGGCCATGTTCAGGCAGGTGAGCACGCAACCGGCCCCGGCGGCGCAACTGCGCGTGATGTCACTGGCCACCGGTGTGGGCGCGGCCGTGCCCACGGCTGGCACCGGCACCGGGACGACCGCCGCTGTAGCAGGGGCGGCCTGTGCCTGCGCCGCCACCCAGGGCAAGCTCAGCAAGGAAAACGCCACGAAGGCGCAACAGATGGAGCGGACCATACGCATGGCTTGCCTACCCTTCTCGCAATCAATCAGGCCGCTATTGCATCACAAACAAAAAAAGGGCGCACCTCCTTGCGGAAGCACGCCCAAAAGTCAGCCCCCCTCAGGGCTTCCCGGTAATCCGGTGTGGTGCGACGAGGGCCGCTGCGGTGAACGCAGGCGGCGCTCGTCGTAGCGAAATCAGTAGGTCAAGGTGACGGTGACGGTATCCGAATAGGCACCTGCCAGCGGTGTCTGGGCGGCGGCGATCTGGCCGTACACGGTCAGCGTCTGGGTCAGGCCCGAGCCGGTGCCGGTGGCGGTATCGGTGCCAATGGTCGAGCCCCAGTTGTTGGTACGGGCTGCATCGCGGTACAGCGCATAGTTCAGGGTACCGCCGCCGGCCGCGCTCATCTTGCGGTTGCTGACGGTGGCGCCGGTGCCGGTACCGGCGTCCAGGCCGACGTTGTAGGCGGTGCCGTTGGTGCAGAGCACGGTGATGGTGCCGGACTGGTTGACCACGCTCTGGGTGTAGGCGCCGAAGGCGATGGCCGAACCGACCACGGTGCAGGCGGCGACCACCGAGGCGCTGATGGTCAGCGTGCCGCTGGCGGTGGCAGCGAAGGAAGCAGGTGCACTGGAAGCCAGCACGACGGCGGCAACGGTGGCGGCAACGAAGCGGTTTTTCTTGGCATTGAACATGTGATCTCTCCCTGATCGCTGCCTGGTTCTCGCCCCTTGCTCGGACTTCGTTGTGCAGCTGGTATGGAGAGAACTTTACGTTTTTGTTGTGGCGCCAAGTATCGGGTGCTTCCTGAGAGCGGCGGGAAAAGGCGTCAGGAATTCCCTGAGTGATGCAGGGAGGTCACAGGGAGGCAAGCAGCCCAAAAACTCCGGCACCTGCCCGAAAGGCCCGCCCACACTGCCTTTGCGCCAGATCAAATTGCGCATATAGATATCTTGAATGAGTGTTTGCATCAAAATCTATTAGCCGATAAAGTACGTTCCCAGAGCAGATTCAATTGCGGCGCCACTTTTCAGATAGAACTGGGCGCCGCGAATCGCTCTTCCGCGCTCTTCCGGTTACCCACTCCCTCCCTTCCACTGGTCCCTGCCCGACGGCATGCGGTGCCAGTTCCTTGCAGATCCGACAATTTCCTCCCCGTCCGTGCTGGCCGCGCTGGAACAGCCCGCCGACGCGCTGCCTGCATTTTTGATAGCATGCCGGGATGGATACTTCACATACCCCCGAATTGAACGCCCTGGCCGAATCGGCCGGGATGGGCCTGTCTGCCGTGGTGGCCGGGCTGCGTACCTCACGCGAAGTGACCAACAAGATCCGCTATCGCGGCGAAATCCGCGAACTGCCTTCGCGAGAGGCGATGAAGACGCTGCTGGCGCATCTGCAAGCGGCATTGTTCCCCACGCATTACGGCCACACCGACCTGTCGGACGAGACCATCGATTATTTCGTGGGGAGTCAGTTGAATGCAGCCTTGTGCATCCTGAAGGAACAGGTGCGCCGCAGCCTCTATTTCAGCAGCGACAGCGAAGAAGACAGCCTGTTGCGCGAGCGCGCCGCCGTGATCACGCGTGAGTTCGCGCATCAGTTGCCGGGCATACGCGACGTGCTGGTCAGCGATATCCAGGCGGCCTACCACGGCGACCCGGCGGCCTCCAGCATTTCGGAAATCCTGCTCTGCTATCCCGGCACCACCGCCATCATCTACCACCGGCTGGCGCATGCCCTGCATCAGCTGGGCGCCCCCTTGCTGGCGCGCCTGATCGCCGACATCGCGCACTCTGCCACCGGCATCGACATCCACCCGGCAGCGCAGATCGGCCCCAGCTTCTTCATCGACCACGGCACTGGCGTGGTGATCGGCGAGACCACCATCATCGGCCGCAATGTACGTCTGTACCAGGCGGTGACGCTGGGCGCCAAGCGTTTCCCGCAGGAGCCGGATGGCTCACTGGTCAAGGGTATCCCGCGCCACCCCATCGTCGAGGATGACGTGGTGGTCTATGCCGGCGCCACCTTGCTGGGCCGCATCACCATCGGACAGGGCTCGGTCATTGGCGGCAATGTCTGGCTCACCCACAGCGTGCCACCGGCCAGCAATATCTCGCAGGCGGAAATGCTGAGCGACTGTCGCCAGCCCTAAGTCCAGCCTGGCTAGGGATGGGGAGCGATGCCAGGTGCCTGCGCCGGCTCGCGCCCGCAGGCCAGTGCAGCCAGCGCCAGCGCCGAAGCCGCCAGCCCGTACAGCCACAGCGAGGACATCACCGGCAACAGCAGCCCCGCCATCATCGGCCCCATGCCAGCCCCGATATCACGCCAGATGGCCCGCCCCGCCAGCGCATGCACCCGCTGCCCCGGAGGCGTACGAGCCGCCACGATGGGCGCCAGCAGCGGCAGCTGCAAGGCGCGCAGGATCACGATCAAGCCGGCGAACAGCCACAGCAGGCCACCTCCGAATCCCACTAGCGCCACGCAGGTCGCCAGCGACAGCGTGACCAGCACCTTCACCGCACCGAAACGCTCGGCCAGCCATCCGCCCAGGGGACTCAATACGATCTCGCCGGCATAGCGCAGCGCCATCAGCACCCCGGCCACCAGTTCACCATCGGCCCCAAAGGATTGCTTGCTCATGTAGGCCAGTCCGACGATGAACAGCCCGTCCAGCGTCAGACCTTCCAGGAAAGACCACCAGTCCAGCGCATTGGGCAGCTTCCAGCGGCGTGGCTGCGGGGGGGCATAGCCATGGGCCGGCAAGCGGCGCGCCGCCAGCAGGCCCAGCACCGCGGTGCAGGCCACCAGCAGGAACACCATGCGCGGTCCCACATGCGCGGCCAGCAAGGCCGCTGTGGGCAACCACAGCATCGGGCCGATAGCGATCACCCCGCGCGAGCGCCCGGAACGCCGCGCCGCCCCTTGCGGATTGGACGTCGACATCGCTTGCGTCGACAGGTTGAGCCCGGCAAACGCCATGCCCCACAGCAACCGCAGCGGCAGCAGCGCCCAGAAACCGCTGGCCACCGTATAGCCCAGCGCACACAGGATCGCCGCGCACACCGCCAGGGTGCAGGTGGGTCGATCACCGCGTCTGGCATAGAAGGCCGCCACCCAGCGATAACCGGCGATGCGCACCAGCCGGTTGGCCGCCAGTAGCACCCCGGCCTCGGCCAGGCTCACGTGGAACTGGTCGGAGTACATCGGCAGCAGGAGGTAGAGAACGATGTCGCAGGGCAAGGCGGCCGACAGCGACATGGCGGCATGGCGCGAATCGAGGTCGGCCTGGCGGAGGTCTGGCGTGGTCATGGGCCTGATGTTGCGCCGCGTGGGCGGCGGTGACAAACGATATTAATTCCGAGCATGCGTGATAAAATCTGACGCATGGCCGACCTTTCCCTTCCGCTCAACGCCATCCGGGCCTTCCTGGCGGCGGCCCGCCATCAGAGTTTCACGCTGGCCGCGCACGAGCTCAATGTCACGCATGGCGCGATCAGTCGCCAGATCAAGAATCTCGAAGACTACCTGGGCATGCCGCTCTTCGAGCGCCGCGTGCGTCAGGTGTTGCTGACCGAGCGTGGCCGCCAGTTCTTCGAGGAAGCCAGCCCGGCGCTGGACATCCTGGCCACGGCGGCACGCCGCGTGATGCGCGACGCCCCTACCCGCACGGTGGTGATCAATGTACGGCCGTCCTTTGCGGTGCGCTGGCTGATTCCGCATCTTTCCGATTTCGTGGAGCGTTATCCGGGCATTGCGCCGCAGGTGGTGACCAGCACGGCGGCGGTTGGCCGGGCCGGGTCTTCCTTCGATATCGCGGTGCGGCGGGGGGAGACCAATTGGCCGGAGAGTTTGAAGGTGCAGCGTTTCATGGAGGACGAGCTGGTGCTGGTGGCTTCGCCTGCGTTGCTGAAGTCAATGCCGCTGGAGGGTGTGGCGGGCATCGGGCGGCATACGCTGTTGCTGTCGCGCAGTCGGCGTAATGACTGGGAGGACTGGCGCAGGCTGGCGGGCTTGAAGCGCTCGCGGGGGCAGGCGATGCTGTATTTCGATCACGTGCATTTCGTGTTGCAGGCGGTGGTGGATGGGCTGGGGTTGGCGTTGTCGCCGGTATCGCTGGCGGACAATGATCTGCGCTCGGGGCGGCTGGTATGTCCGTTGCCTGATTTGCGGATGGCCCTGGCGCCCTATTACCTGGGGATTTCTCCGCAGGCGGGGGCGGAGGCTTTGCTGTTTGCCAAGTGGTTGGGGGAGTATCGGGGGATGGCTGGTTTTTATGGCTGAGCTTTTGGGGCTTCGATTTTTTGATTAAACGGCGGGTAGTCTGCACGGAATTTCTTCCTCCGCCCTGGCTTAATGTCTATCACTCTCCGATCATAGCGGAGCGCCGGGGGCGGCCCGGCAGCCGCTCACTTTTCTTGCTTCGCCAAGAAAAGTAAGCAAAAGAAGGCGACCGCTACTGCCCCGCCCTCCTTCGGAGGGTCCCCACGTTGGTCCCCATGAGAACGGGAAAAATAGAGTCGCTTCGCTCCCACTATTTTCCTGATCCGTTCTCATGGGGACCAACGCGGCGGGGCAGAAGCGGACAGCCGATCCGGCTCGCCTTCGGCCTCGCGGGGGGCTCGCCTTCGGCTTCGGAATGCCACGGATTTAATGATCTTGGTAGTTGCATTAATCAAAACTTAATGCTGGCGGAGTATCCCGATACGGCCCTACTAGTCGAACAGACGTGAAAATCAAGAGAGAAAAAGCTCCCGCCGCCCCACCAAGATGTGCCAAGCCCCCCACGAAGCCGAAGGCGAGCCCTCCCGCGAGGCCGAAGGCGAGCCGGTCACGCTTTCCCCCTTGGGAGCCAGCCGCCGGAGTGAAGCGGCAAGTGGATCAGAAAAATAGTGGGAGCGAAGCGACTCTATTTTTCCCACTTGCTGCTTCACTCCGGCGGGTACCCTCCGCAGGAGGGCTGGCTCTTGGGGGCCGTTTTCTTTGCTTACTTTCTTTGGCGGGCCAAAGAAAGTGAGCGGCTGCCGGGCCGCCCCCGGCGCTCCCCTCCGACCGGAGAGAGATAGAAATGAAGCCAGGGCGAAGGAAGAAATTCCGTGCAGACTACCCAAGCCCCAGCAACAACCAACCAACAAACAACAAACAAAAATCAAATCAGGAAACCAGCTTCAAATACCCCTGAGCATCCAAAAACCCCTCAGAAGAAAACGCCACAGCCGGCTGCAGCTTGAAGATCCACTGTTCATAGGGCGCATCATTGACAGCATCAGGCGTCTCGACAAGCGCCTCATTGACCGCCAGCACAACCCCATCAACAGGCGCATGCAAATCCGAAGCCGTCTTGTTGGACTCAACAATCCCCGACTCCTCCCCCCGCACCAAAGAACGCCCAACAGCCGGCATCTCCACATAGACCAGCGGCCCCAACTGCTCCTGCCCAAAATCGGTAATACCGATGGTCAGCGAACCGTCCTCCTCCACCCGCACCCACTCATGGGTCTGGGCATAGACAAGATGATCGGGAATCAGCATCACAGCCTCCTAAAAATAAAGATGAACCTCAAGCCTCGGCTTTGGAACCATCCGCAAACACCGGCTCACCCAGATTGAGCATCAGCCGATTGGCCCAGGCAAAGATCGCCACCGAATGGATCAGATCCAACACCTCCAGCTCCGACAGACCCACGTCATACAACGCCTTGATCTGCGCCGCACCGATCTCACCCGGCGTCTCCGTCAACTCCGCAGAAAACTTCGCCACCGCCTGCTCACGCGCATCCACGCCCGCGCCATACGGCGAATCGAACACCTGCTTCACCGTGTCATTGCGCTTGGCCAGCTGCTCGAACCGCTGCGCATGCACCGACGCGCAATAGACGCAACCATTGATGCGCGAAACCACCAGCGAGCCCAGCTCACGCTCCGCGCGCGACAAGCCGCCCGGCGCGTACATGATCGCGTTGAAGGCTGCCGAACGCTGGCGCAGGATGTCCGGCTGGTGCGCCAGGAACAGGTAATAGTCCGACGTCTTGGCCTTGGGATGGCTCTCCTCCAGCACCTTCACCTGGTCTTCACTGGCCTGGTCCAGCTGGATCACATCCAGCCACGCATCCCACTCCAGGGTTTCATTGGTAAAGCCGTTGGCCTTGATGATGTCGCTCATGTCGATTCTCCTTACTGAGCCGCCGCAGCACGCATGGCCTTCAGGCCCGCGACCACGCGCAATTGATAGGACACGAAGGCGATCAGCTGCGACAGCGCCACCGCCGCAGGGGTGCTGATGCCGGCCGCTGGCAGCTTCTCGATGGCGGCCTTGTCGCCGTCGACCGGGCGCTGCGTCAGCGCACGAGTGAATTCCAGCATGGCGCGCAGGCGCCCCAGGGGCAACTGCTCAGGCTCGCCACTGTCGGCCACGGCCAGTTGCGCCGTATCTGCCGGCACCGCCTGGGCGCGGCTGCGATAGTGTGCAGCCAGGTCGGTGGCACCAGCCAGGCGGCAGGCGTACAGCGCCACCAGCAGGCGCTCGTCCAGGCCGATGCCTGCCAGCGCGGGATCGAACAGCGTGTCGTAGCTGCCCTGCGAAGCCACCGCCACCTTCTCGCGCTGGTGGCGCAGGCTGTGCAGCGGGCTGCCGGCGTCGAGGCCGGACAGTTGGTCGATGACATCCTTGCTGATGTCGTAGGCGGGGGTAGTCATGAAGTCTCCTTGTTGGATGAATGCCTGGTCAGCGCGTCGCGCAGGAAGTGCTGCGCCTGCTGCCAGGAGTCGATATCGGCGCGGGCATTCGCGGACGGCTCGCCACCACCGGTGCTGATGCGACCGGACACCGGATGGGCATAGGTGGTCTGCGTGGTCGGTACGAACGGGAACAGGATGGAATGGCCGGCATTGGCGTAATTGCGCCAGACCACCGGCCAGGGATGCGCCACCTCGGCCAGCTTGTCGCGCACCATGCCGCAGTAGAGGCTGGAGGGCCAGGAGCCATCGTCGGTGGCCGATAGCAGCAGCACAGGCCCGGCGATCTTCTCCACCGGGATACGGGCGCGGGCCACCGCCTCCTCGTCCTGCAAGGCGGTCAGCATCGCCAGTTCATGGCGATGCGGTGCCGGGCCTTCGTCGAAGGGCGCCCAGCTGGCGCTGCGGTTGTCCTGCCACTGGTGTGGCAACGGCTCGCCACGCAGCAGCCAGGTCGGGCCTTCGCGGCCCACGGCCGGGTCGGCCGCATTCTGGCCGCTGTGCACCAGCGCGCTGGGCACGTAGGCCAGCACGGCCGATACCTTCTGCGGGAAGGTCGCGCCCAGCAACAGCACTAGTTCGCCACCCCGCGACTGGCCGCTGATGGCCACGAAGTCGTGCAGCGGCTGTACCTCGGCACGCAACCAGTCCAGGCCACGTTCGAAATATTCCAGCGGTGTGTTGGAGATGTAGTTGGACAGACCCGGCGCCTTGAAGTAAGCCAACGCGAAGGCCGCATAGCCGCGCGAGGCATACAGCGCCGCGCGCGGTTCGTTGATGCCGCCACCGGAACCGTTGACGATCATCACCGCCGGGTGCGGCCCGGGCGTGGCCGGCAGAAACAAGCTGCCGACCAGCCCCTCTTCGCGTATCTCGCGCCGGATCACGCCCTCGGCTGCCAGGCGCTGCACCAGCTCCGTGCTGGCCGGAGTGCAGCGGGCCAGGCCCGGCTGGTCCAGCGACGACACGGTCAGCGTCGTCACCAGCGGCGCCATCACATCGGAATGGAAGTTGTCGCGGCGCCCGGCCTGCACCGGTTGCTGCGACCACAGCAGGCCCATCGGATCGATGCCGTAGTAGTCGCCATCGATGGCCGGGTTCATGCTCACATCCACATTGCCATACGCATCGGCGATATAGCAGGCGCTGCTCTGCCACTGGGCGCCGTTGCGCAGGGTCGCCGATGAAATCCGCACCGGCTCGCCCGGATGCGCGCCACGCACGATGATGCGGCGTGGCACGTCGATCAGGTCGTCGGCCGGGCTGACCTCGATGGAGAAGTTGGGCATGGGCTTACTTCTTGTCCTGGGTCACCATCATGGCGGTGGTGCGGTCGCTGCTGATGGGGGTGACCTTCAGGCCCTTCTTGGCGGCCCAGATATTCTGGTAGTGGTACAGCGGGATCACGCCCACTTCTTCCGACACCGTCTTGGCGGCGCCACGCAGGATGGCTTCACGCTTGACAGGATCGAATTCCGCGGTGGAATCGGCCAGGGCCTTGTCCACGGCCGGGCTGCTGTAGTGGTTCCAGTTGGAGGCACCGATGCCCTTCTTGGGATCGACCGAACCCAGCACGTTGACCAGGGCATAGCTGGCTTCGCCGGTGCCGTTACCCCAGGCCAGGACCGAGACCGCGAACTCGTTCTTGTTGGCACGCGAGGAATACGACGCCCATGGCAACACCTCGACCTTGGTCTTGATGCCGATGCGGGTCCAGAACTGGGCCACCGCCTGCATGGTTTCCGGCGCTTGCGGATAACGGTCGTTGGGGACGTGGATGGTCAGCTTGAAACCGTCCGGGAAACCGGCCTCGGCCAGCAGCTTCTTGGCCTCGGCGGCGTCGAAGGGGATGTTCTTGATCTCCGGGTTGTAGCCGAAGGTGTCGGCCGGCATCCACTGGTTGGCCTCGGTGGCGGCGCCCTGCAGGATGCGGTCGATCACGGCCTTGCGGTTGATCGCCAGCGACATGGCGCGGCGCACGCGCACGTCCAGCAGCGGGTTCTTGTCCAGCTGCTTGCCGTTGTTGTCGGTGATGAAGGGGCTGGGGCCTTCGTGGAAGCTCGGCTGGATCAGCAGCACGCGCAGGCCGTTGTAGGGATAGACCTTGACGTTGGGCGACTGCTTCAGCTTGGCCAGGTCGGACACCGAGACCTTGTCGATCACGTCCACGTCACCGGACAGCAGCGCCGCGGTGCGGGCCGCGCCGTTGTTGATGTAGCGGTAGTTGACCTTTTCCCACAGGGCCTTGCCGTTCCAGTAGTCGTCATTGCGCTGCATGACCACGCGGTCGCCCGGCGTGTAGGAGACGAACTTGTAGGGACCGGTCCCCACCACGGCCGCGCCACTGTTGTAGTTCTCGGTGGTGGACTTCTCGCCCACGTGCTTGCTGACGATGTGCACCGAGGCCAGGTTCAGCGGCAGGTCGGGGTTGGGGATGTTGGTCTTGATGACCAGGGTCAGCGGGTCCTTGGCGGTGACCGATTCCACCGTGCGCAGGTAGCCGGCGAAGGTCGCCACGCTGCCCGGTACGGCGCGGGCGCGCTGGTAGGAGAAGATCACGTCGTCAGCGGTGAAGGGCTTGCCGTCCTGCCACTTGACGTTGGGGCGCAACTTGAATTCCCAGGTCTTGGGGTCAATGTTCTTCCAGCTCACGGCCAGGCCGGGAACCAGCTTGTTGTAGTCGTTCTGGACCAGCAGGTCCCAGAAATGCAGGTCCACCGAGCGGTCGCCGGCATGATTGTTCAGTTGCGGGTCCAGCGACGACAGCGGGTCGGCAAAGGCGATGTTGAGGTTCTGCGCGTGCGCTGCGTCGGCAGCGGCGGCCAGGGCCACGCCGGTCAGGGCAACGGCCAGCAGGCGGGTCAGGAGGGTCTTCTTCATGGTCGGGTTCCTCTGTGTGGTCATGGTGGAGGCACTACGGGTACATCAGTTCGGGGCTTTCTGGACGGCCCCCTTGCTCCCGTTCGGACTGAGTAGCAGCGCAGCTGCAACATCTGCATATTGAAGGCCTGGCTGCAACTGCATCAGCGTCTTCGATACGGCCCCGGGGGGCCTACTCAGTCCGAACGGGAGATGGAACATTTCAACAATCCCTCTCATCGGCCATCGTTGAGATGGCAGGCACTCAGATGCCCCGGCGCGATCTCGCGCAGGAGCGGTTGTTCTTCACGGCAGCGCGCCATCGCATGCGGGCAGCGCGGATTGAAATGGCAGCCCGTGGGTGGATTGAGCGGGCTGGGAATCTCGCCCTTGATGGCGGTGAACTCCTTCTTGCGCGCCGCCATGCGCGGCACCTCGGCCAGCAGGGCTTGCGTGTAGGGATGGTTGGGCTGGCCGAACAGCTCGCCCACCGGCGCACTCTCCACCACGCGGCCCAGGTACATGATGACCACGCGGTCGGAGACATGCTCCACCACGCCCAGGTCATGGCTGATGAAGAGATAGGTCAGGCCCAGTTCTTCGCGCAGGTCCATGAACAGGTTCAGGATCTGTGCCTGGATCGACACGTCCAGCGCCGCCACGGCCTCGTCACAGACCAGCATCTGCGGCTGCACTGCCAGGGCGCGGGCGATGCCGATGCGCTGGCGCTGGCCGCCGGAGAACTGGTGCGGGTAGCGGTCGCGCAGGGCCGGATCGAGGCCGGCACGCAGCAGCTGGCGGCAGACGTACTCATCCAGGTCACCCTCGACCTTGCCGTTGACTTGCGCGGCCTCGCCCACGATCTGGTCGATGCGCAGGCGCGGGTTCAGGCTGGCGTAGGGGTTCTGGAAGATCATCTGCACCTGCAGGCGGGCTTCGGCTTCTTCCTTGCTGGTGAGCGTGGAACGCTCGCGGCCGTTGATCAGCACCTGTCCGTCCGAAGGATCGAGCAGGCCACAGGCCACGCGGCCCAGCGTGGACTTGCCGCAACCGGATTCGCCGACCAGCCCGACCACTTCGCCGGGCAAGACTTTCAGATCGACCTGATCGAGGGCGTGCGTGACGGCCGGTGGACGGCTCCAGCCGCGTGCCTGCAACTGGCGCTCCAGCCAGCCCTGGCGGCGCTCGCCAAAGCGACGGCTGACGGCGCGGGTTTCGATCAGGGGGATGACGGCCTTATCCATGTTGCGCATTGCCCTGTGGGCTGGTAGTGGGGTGATAGCAACGTACGCGGTGGCCCGGCAGCGGTTCGCTGATCCCGGGGGCTTCCAGGCAGTGCTGGCTGACGCGCTCGCAGCGCGCCGCGAAGGCACAGGTGGGGGGCAGGTGCAGCAGATTGGGCGTCATACCGGGAATCTGGCGCAAGCGCGCACCGCGCCGGTTGTTGCTGGGCAGGCTGCCAATCAGGCCCTGGGTATAGGGGTGCAGCGGCGCATCGAGCACCGCCTCCACACTACCCTGCTCGACGATGCGCCCGGCATACATCACCGCCACTTCATCGGCCAGGCCCGCCACCACCGACAGGTCGTGGGTGATCCAGATCAGCGCCGTGCCATGCTGGCGCGCCAGTTTCTGCACCTCCGACAGGATCTGCGCCTGGATGGTCACATCCAGCGCGGTGGTCGGCTCGTCGGCAATGATCAGGTCGGGCTTGTGCAGCATGGCGATGGCAATGGCCACGCGCTGGCGCATGCCGCCCGAGAGCTGATGCGGATAGGCCTGCAGACGCTCCTCGGGACTGGCGATACCCATCATGCCCAGAGTGTCGCGAGCCAGTTCGCGGGCCTGCTGGCGGCTCACCTTACTGTGCGCGAGCACGGCATCGACCATCTGCGCCTCGACCTTGAGCACCGGATTCAGGGTCATCATCGGATCCTGGAAGATCATGGCGATGCGGTTGCCCTGCAGCTCGCGCAGGGAGGTCTTGTCCATGCGCACCAGGTCGCGTCCCTGGAACAGGATTTCGCCACCGACGATGCGTCCCGGGGCATCGACCATGCCGAGGATGGAAAAACCGGTCACGCTCTTGCCCGAGCCCGATTCACCCACCAGCCCGAGGATGCGGCCACGGCCGACCGACAGCGAGACATCATCGACCGCCGGCAGCACACCATCGGGCGTGAAGAAATGGGTGCGCAGATTGCGCACTTCCAGCGTGAGGGCGCTCATTTCTGCCACCTTGGATTGAGGATGTCGCGCAGGCGGTCGCCCACCAGATTGATGGCGACGATCACGACCAACAGCGTGATGCCGGGATAGAAGCTGATCCAGTATTCGCCCGAGAGCATGTATTGGTAACCGTTGGAGATGAGCAGGCCCAGCGAGGGCTCGGTAATGGGTACGCCCAGGCCGAGGAAGGACAGCGTGGCTTCCAGCGTGATGGCACGGGCCACCTGCAGGGTGCCGATGACGATCAGCGGCGGCAGGCAGTTGGGCAGGATGTGGCGCACCATGATGCGCCAGGACGACAGGTTCAGTCCGCGTGCCGCCTCCACGTATTCCTTGCGCCGTTCCACCAGCGCCTGGCCCCGGGCGGTGCGGGCATAGTAGGCCCACTCCAGCACCACCAGCGTGGCCATGACGTTGAAGATGCCCTTGCCAACGTAAGCCAGGATCAGCATCGCCACCAGAATCGACGGGAACGACAGCACCAGGTCGGCAAAACGCATCAGTACCGTGTCCACCTTGCCCCCGGCGTAGGCGGCCAGCAGGCCGACGAGCGTGCCGATCACGCCGGCGATCAGCGCCGAGCCCACACCGATGCCCACGCTGATGCGCAGACCGTAGAGGATGGCCGAGACCAGGTCACGGCCCTGGCCGTCGGTTCCCAGCCAGTAGGTATAGGTCCCCAGGCCGTTGATGGTGCCGGGATGCAGGCGGGCATCGAGCACGTCCAGCTGCATCAGGTCATAGGGGTTCTGCGGCGTGATCCAGGGCGCGGCAATGGCGCCCACGATCAAGAGCAGCACGATCACCAGGCCCAGCACCGCCGAGCGCGAGGCCACGAAGTGGCGCAGCACGCGGCGCCAGGGCGACTCGCGGCGCGGCGCCTGGAAGGCCGACAGCTCAGCCACGCGGGCGCGCACCTGCTCCTGGGTCATTGGGGTCATTTCGGTTGGCGGCACGCTCATGCCTTGGCCTCCACCCGCACGCGCGGGTCCAGTATCTTGTAGAGCACGTCGACCACCAGGTTGATGGTGACGAACATGCAGACGATCACCATCAGGTAGGCCACGATCACGGGCCGGTCCAGGGCATTGATGCTATCGAGGATGAGCTTGCCGGCGCCCGGCCAGGCGAAGATGCTCTCGGTCACCACCGCAAAGGCGATGGTGGAGCCGAACTCCAGGCCGACCACGGTCACCAGCGGGATCAGGGTATTGCGCAGCACATACATCAGCACCACCCGCGCCGGTGACAGCCCCTTGGCACGGGCGAACTTGACGAAGTCCATCGGCAGCACCTCGCGCACGTTGGCGCGGGTCAGGCGGATTACCAGCGAAATCTTGAACAGCGACAGGTTGATGGCCGGCAGGATCATGTGGCGCCAGCCATCCGCCGTCAGCCACGACCATTGCACCCCGAAGAGTTCGGCGGTCTGGCCGCGCCCGCCCGAAGGCAGCCAGCCCAGCGTGACCGAAAAGGCCATGATGAGCATCAGGCCGATCCAGAAGGTGGGCAGCGAAAAACCGAGAATACTGGTGGTCATCACCAGGCGCGAGAGTGGATGGTCGGGCTTCATGCCTGCGAACAGACCTAGCGGCACCCCCACCAGCAGCGCCAGGAACAGCGCCGCGAAAGCCAGTTCCAGCGTGGCCGGCAGGCGCTGGAAGATCAGCAGGATGGCCGGCGTGTTGTACACGAAACTGTTGCCCAGGTTGCCGTGCAGGGCGCCATTGAGGAAGGCCAGGTACTGGCGCCAGACCGGCTGGTCCAGCCCCAACTCCTGGATGATGCGCAGGCGGTCCACCTGGTCGACGTCCTGGCCGATCAGGATATCGACCGGATTGCCGATCATGTGCAGGCCGAAGAAGACGATCACCGTCATCAACAGCACCACCATCAGCGCCTGAAGCACGCTCTTGGCAATCGCTGCGCTCATGCGGGCAGCTCCCAAGGGGATTCGGACCACTCGTCGCCTTCCAGTTCCGGCTCTTCATAGGCCTGGATATTGCGATAGTGGTAGTCGACGTCTTCGCTGTACATCAGCGCGGCGATGCCCTGCGCCAGGCGATAGGCACCGTCGCTGATGGCCGGGATATCGCCCGACACCGTGCCATGGCTGGCGGCGGCCGGGTAGCAGAAGCAGTGGATGCGCTCCAGCCCCGGCAGGCTGCCCGGGGTCTTTTGCTGGAACTCGAAGACCGGACCCAGGTAGGGTGAATCGGCCAGTTCCTGGTCTTCCTCGCCGGCGGGCGGAGTGTAACGATCACTCCAGTTGAGGATATGCGGCGCGATGTCCTTGAATTCGGGTCGGATGCTCCAGTCGATCTTGAAGCCGGTCGAAAAGAACAGGAAATCCAGTTCCAGCGGACCACGGTTGGTCTGCAGCAGCAGCGAACCGTCGTTGTTGACGTCCACTTTCTCGATGGCAGTGCCCAGCAGGAAGCGCGCATTGGCAAAGCGCGAGACGCGGCGCGTGCTGCCCGAAGGCGGCGGCACCTGCTGCACGTTGACGTAATGGCGGATGCGCCACTTCCAGGCATCCGGCAGATGCAGGTGGCCGTTGACCAGGCCGGGACTGCCCGACCCCTTGCCCTTGTTGATGCGCGGCAGGTCCTTGCGGCGGATCAGCAGATCGACTCGTGCCGCACCCTCTTCCAGGGCGGTGGCCGCGCTGTCCATGGCCGAGGCACCACCACCGATGACCCCCACGCGCCTGCCCTTCAGGCTGGCGTAGTCCAACAGGTCGGACGAATGCGCCCAGCGGTCACGCGGCAATTGCTGCACCAGCGGCGGCAGGTAGGCACCGCCCAGGCCATCGCGGCCGGTGGCCACCACCACGCGGCGCGCCAGCACGGTGGACTCGCCCGCAGGCGACTGCAGCTTCAATGCGACGATGCCATCGGCACGCGGCTGCACGGCCAGCACACGGTGCTCGTTGCGGATATCCAGTTGCATCGCGCGGCGGAACCAGCGCAGGTAATCCATCCACTGCAGGCGCGGAATCTTGTCCAGTGCGTCCCACGCCGCCAGGCCGAACTGGGCCTCGAACCAGGCGCGGAAGGTCAGCGCCGGAAAGCCCAGCGCCGGGCCGGTCAGGGTCTTGGGCGAGCGCAGGGTTTCCATGCGCGCCGTGGTGGCCCAGGGGCCTTCGAAGTCCTTGGGGGACTGATCGTAGATGACATTGGCGATACCCAGATGCGACAGCGCCACCGAGGCCGCCATGCCGGCCTGGCCGCCGCCGATGATGGCCACGTCGATCACGGGCTGACCATCGCGTTCCAGGGTCGGAGTCCACGACTTGCCGGGCAGCGCCAGCCATTCCAGGTCCTGGCGCAGACGCGCCTCCAGGGCGGCCAGTCCGGCCGGGCTGGGGGCGCTCGATGTTGTCGCTTGGGTGTTGTCCATATCGCCTCGTCAAAAGCATGAAAAGACGTCGCCGGCACGGTAGTTTGCCGTCGATCGTCTCGTTTCGGGTTCTTGTGATGCGGCACCCTTCCCGGTTGACGCCGCTGTTGGGAGGCTGTGCCGACTTCAGCCACCTACCGTTCGACCTGAGTAGGCCCTTTCAGGGCCATGCCGCTACTCAGGTCGAACGGTGAGTGGCGGCACACAATATCTGCCCCAGCCTCTTTGTTACTTGTTACTTACTTCGCTGCTACACACTACAAAATCATTTACAGCAATTCATCGTGCAGGCTGGCGTCACGCTTGACGAAGCCCTGCAGGGTGTGGCGTGCGGCCTGCTCCACCGCATCGATCAGGCTCTGGGTCATGCCCTCGACCGGCTTGCCATAGGGCGTGACCACACCAAAGTAAAAAGGGATGTCCACCGCCAGCCGCTTGACCACCATCCCCTCGATGGGCATGCCATAGGCCGTGGCCGGCTCCACCAGCGCCACCCCCAGCCCGGCGCGGGCGGCCATGATGGCGTTGAAGGAGGTATTGGTATCGATAGCCACGTCCAGCTGGCTGTCTTCGCCCAGGGCGCTCTCCACGCGTTGGCGCAGGCGGTAGCGATTGGACATGGTGATGACGCGCTGCCCGCGCAGGGCGGCGCGGGTCAGCTTGTCGCGCCCGGCCAGGGGATGGTCGGCGCGCACCACCGCCACGCAGGGCGCCTCGCCGATCCAGTGCAGGTCCAGCCCGCGATGCGCCACCGGCAAGGACGTCAGCCCCAGGCTCACGGTACGGTGCAGGACGGCATGCACCACCTGCTCGGCCGACGCGCTGCGTAGGTGGACGTGTTCGGGAAAGGCACGCCCCTTGTCGCTGGCCAGCAACTGCAGGGCGGCCGGCGCAATGGTCGAGGCCAGCGCGGGAGTCGCTACCAGGTGCAGGGGATGGACTTCTTCCCGGGCGATTTCCTGGGCACGTTCGCGGATGCTGCGCAGGCCCACCAGCGAGCGCTCCACTTCTTCATAGAGCAGGAAGGCCTTGGCGGTGGGGGTGACCCGCGGGCCGTTGCGGTCGAACAGGGCATAGCCCAGCTCGGCCTCCAGATCACCGACGGCCTTGCTGACGGCCGGCTGCGAACGCCCCAGGCTGCGACCGGCGCCGGTCACACTACCCAGGGTCATTACCGCCGCAAATGCCTCCAGCTGGTTCAGGTCCATCGAAATCGCTTTCCTTGATCAAAGTGCTTGCATATGATTTTCGAATTATAGGTTTGTCTGTATTCTATTTCAGTATAATAATTTTGTATAAGCAAATGCATGCCGGCGTTGCTTGACCTGGAATTCGAGGGAATCAGGGCCGCCGCTGGCGCCATTGCGCTTGCTGCCACGGCATTGCCGCCAGGAAAAACCGTAAAGCGTATATACAAATACCTTCAAAGTCCTTTTCCCGGCGTGGCCAGGCGCGCTAACGTATGACCCATGACGTATGGATACGATGTGCCGGCCGCACGGCTGGATCAACCCCGAGCTTCCGATTATTCCGATTAGTCCGACCACGCCCACATGAACGCCCCTGTCCCCTGTCGCCCGCCGGCCGATCTGCAATTCCCCATCTACCTTGACTATGGCGCGACCACGCCGGTCGATCCGCAGGTGGCGCGGGTGATGTGCGATTTCCTCACCGACAAGTTCGGCAATGCCGCCAGCAGCTCCCATCCCTTCGGCTGGGAGGCGCGACGCGCCGTGGATCATGCGCGGGCGCAAGTGGCTGCTCTGGTGGGTGCGCAGGCCAATGAAATCATCTGGACCTCCGGTGCCACCGAATCCAACAACCTGGCCCTGAAGGGGTGCGCCCATGCCCTGCGCGCGCGTGGACGCGGCAAGCACCTGATCACGGTGGCGACCGAGCACAAGGCCGTGCTCGATACCATGCACACCCTGGAGAAGGCCGGCTTCGAGGTCAGCTATCTGCAGCCTGGCGCCGATGGCCTGATCACCCCGGAGCAGTTCCGCGCCGCCCTGCGCGACGACACGCTGCTGGCCTCGGTCATGTACGTCAACAACGAGATCGGCGTGATCCAGCCCATCGCCGAACTGGGTCGCATCTGCGCCGAACGCGGCGTGGTATTCCACGTCGATGCGGTGCAGGCCGCCGGCAAGATCGCCATCGACCTGGCGCAGCTGCCGGTGGACCTGATGTCCTTCTCCGCGCACAAGGTGTATGGCCCCAAGGGCATAGGCGCGCTCTACGTGCGCACCAATCCGGACCTGAAGCTGGAAGCCCAGATCGATGGCGGTGGTCATGAAAACGGCATGCGTTCGGGCACCCTGGCCACGCACCAGATCGTCGGCATGGGCGAAGCCTTCGCCCTGGCCGGCCAGTTGCTGCAGGAAGAAGGCCGTCGCATCCGCAGCCTGCGCGATCGCCTGTGGGCGGGGCTGGCAGACTTGCCTGGCGTACAGCTCAATGGCAGCGCCGAGCAGCGCGTACCCCACAACCTGAACGTGAGCTTCCCGCCCACCCGCTATGGCACGCTGGCCAGCCAGTTGCTGGGCATCGCGGTATCGGCCGGTTCGGCCTGCAACTCGGCTGCCTCCGCACCTTCTTTCGTGTTGCTGGCTATCGGCCGTTCGCCGGAAGTGGCACGCAATGCGGTGCGCTTCTCACTGGGACGCGGCACCACCGAAGCGGAGATCGATTACGTGGTCGCCGCCGTGCGGCAGGTGCTGGCCTGCGAGCTTGCCGCGGCGCTGCCGGCCTGACGCGGCCCGGTAGCTACTCTGGCGCGGCACTGGCGCGCTTGCCTCCCTCTTCCCCTACCTGCCTTTCGCGTATCGCTCCAGGCCTGAGATCGCTCCCGGCCTGAGCTTTCGCGCTCCATACGGATCACTCACGATCAACGCCATCGCGCCCAGACGACCAACGACGGGGGCGTTTCCATTTTCACAAGCACGCACACGGATTCGATTTTTAGGACTTTTCTCATTGACCGGGGAGGTGAGCACTTTTACCTTGCATCCGGCATTCCGATGACATGTCCAAGAAACAGAATCCATGCCCACCCAGCCCCCTCCTCGTCTCCACCAGATCATCACCACGCACCTGCCGGCCCTGCCGGGCGAGTGCGTGGACGGCGGCGGTGCGCGGGTGGGCCAGACCATCTATGCCGGCCTGGGCAGCGCGGGTCATCGCTGGTATTGCCTGGACCTGTCCCTTCCCGGCCATCACTGGGAACGCTGCGCCGATTTCCCCGGGCCGCCACCGCGCTGCGCAGTCGTCATTGCCGCTGGCGATGCAGTCTACGTGTTCGGCGGCTTCGGCAAGGCATCACCGGCTGCCGTCACTACGCAATTCGACACGGCCTACCGTTACCTGCATGCCAGCGATCGCTGGGAGCAATTGAACACGGTCTTGCCGGTGGGCTTGAGTGGCGCCGCTGCCATCGCAGTCAATGCAAGCACCCTGCTGTTCTTCGGTGGCTACCATCGGGAGCAGTTCGATGCTTTCCACCGCGACCTGGAAACGGCCGAAGAAAGGGATCGCGAGGACATCACCGTGCGCTACATGAGCCGGCCCATCGCCAGATTCAACTGGAACGCCGAGACCTGGGCCCTGAACCTGCTCACCATGACCTGGCACAGCATGGGAACCCAGCCCCACCACGGTCACTGCAAGGCAGCTGTGGTCCGCGATGGCGCCAATTTCTATCTGCTGGGCGGTGAAGTCAAACCCGGCCTGAATGCCAGCACGATCAAGCATGGCCGGCTGGGCCCTGCCGGCGTGCAGTGGCAAGCGTCGCACGCGGTGCCGGTCAACGACGGCTTCGGTGGCTGCTTCGGCGGCCGCGTCGGGAACATGACCGTGGTCGCCGGCGGAACGCACTTTGCCGGCGCCTGGGAACGCTATGCCCGCGGTGACTATTTCGCCCATGAAGGACTGCGCAGGAAATGGCTGGCCAACATCTTCGTCCTCCAGGACCGGCAGTGGAATTTTCTCGATAGCCTGCCCTGCCCCCGTGCCAACGGCATCAGCATCGAAGTCGGCGACGGCCTGGTCCTCATCGGCGGCGATAGTGATGAAGGGCGGCCCTGCCTGGATACGCTGTGGCTGCGGGATCGACTCATCATGCGTTGATCGTCCGGTCGATCTCCCCCACTCCCTCCCGCCCGCGCCACGATCTGCCACCACTGACACTACTGTGCGCTTAGCTTCACCTTCCTCAAGAATTCCGGGTCGATGCCGCTGAGCTGTTTGGTGCGGGCCGCCACACGACCCTCTGCATCCAGCAGGATGAGGTCAGTGCTGTGATTGAAATCCCCATTGGGGAGGGCCCGGTACTGCAATCCCAATACTGCCGCCAGTTTGCGCGTGGTGGCGACGTCGCTGCGGGCCAGGGTCCAGCGGGGCGAATCAATCTCGCGCTGGCCGGCGGTACGCTTGAGGACAGCCACCGTGTCGCGCACGGGATCGATGGTGATCAGCAGCACGCTGAGCCTGGCACGCTCCGGCGCCGTGAGTCCTGCCTCCGTATTGCGCAGCGCCTCCACCAGCAATGGGCAAACGAATTCACACGAGGTGTAGAACATGCCGACCAGCCTCGGCTGGCCGCGCCTTTGCGCCAGGCTGAACGGGCTGCCATCCTGATCGGTAAAGCGGGCATCGAGCTGATACACCGAATCACCGGGCAAGGCCGCTGCGACTGTCCCCGGCGGACGTGAAGAGGCTGGCGCGGAATGATCCTCCGGGGCTGCGGCCATCACTGTGCCGCCGGTGAGCGCGCCCACAATGAATGCCATGGTCGCCAGTAGTGCTGGCAATGCTGGGATTTTCATGACTTCTCCTTGGATGCAATCGGGCGTACACAGCGAAAGCCCAGGCTACTGGTGCTGTCGGCGGCGCCCAGGGACGACAGCAGTGCGATACGCATCAGCACGGCATAGTTGTCGCGTTGCTGCAGGTTGATGGCGCCGGCGCCGCAAAACTGGAGCTTGTCGGGGTCATCAGCCGAGCGGCTATCAGGGCTGACCAGCAAGGCGTTGAAGTCGTCCACCCATTCCCAGATCAGACCATGCATGTCGCGTACGCCATAGAAATTGGCCTCGCCACCCACGTCGCCGGGCCCGCCGCCGACCGGGCGGGCATACCAGTTGAGGATGCGGGCGCGCCACGCCGGATCGGCGCGGGCATCGTGGCGACTGGCATCGGCGGCGGCCACGTATTCCCATTCCTGCCAGGTCGGCAGGCGCGCGCCCTCGGCTTCGCAATAGGCCTGCGCCGCGAACCAGCTGACGTTGACGACCGGCCGCGCGCTGGCAGCGCCCTCCATCGGGTGCTCCGGCGTGGCCCAGTCCTTCAGGTAGCCACCGTCGACAAACGCTCGGACCGCCTGTCCGCGCTGCCACTGCGGGTGCGCGATCACGAAGGTGCGAAACGCGTCCTGGCTTACCGGCAGGATGCGCATGTCGAAAGCGGCCACCGGGACCGGCCCGCGATCGGCGTCACCGGCCAGTACGCTGACCAGGGTGCCGGCCGGCACCCGCACATAATCGGCACCCTGAGCGCGGGCCTGCTCCGGCATGCCGAACTGAGCCAGCAGGCTGGCCGCTACGATGACGCGGATCATCTCGCGCCCCCTCGCGCTGAACACGGAATGGCTCAATGGTCGGCCTTGGCAGCCGCGGCGGGCTTGCTGGCACGCAGCTTCCTGACCTCCTCGGTGGAAACGCGCCCACCGGGATTACCCCATTCATTGGCCACGTAGGTCAGGATGTTGGCAATCTCGTCGTCATTGAGCTGGTTCATCGGCGGCATGACCGAATCGTACGCAGTGCCATTGACCACCACCTTGCCGCTGAGCCCGTGCAGCACGGCCTTGATGGCGCGATCATAGCCGCCGGTGAGATAGTCGGACTTGGCCAGCGGTGGGAACACGCCCGGCAAGCCTGCACCATTGCTCTGGTGGCACACCGAGCAGGTACCTGCGAACAGGGCTTTGCCGGCCTGTACCTGATCCTGCAGCGTCAGCTTGCCGCTGGCGGCGTTGACGGTGGCCGTGGTCACGGCGGCCAGATTGGGCTGGGCACGGTCGCCCAGGTAGACCGAGTCCAGTTCCTTGCCGGAATAGATGGCCTTGTTCTCCGCGCCATTGACCTTGAGGATGGCCAAGGCGCCCTTGTTGAAGGCCCGGAAGATGGAGTGATCGACCAGCACGTAGCTGCCCGGCACCTTGGTACGGAACTCGACGATGGCGGCGCCGCCGGCCGGAATCAGCGTGGTCTGCACATTCTTCTGCGCCAGCGAACCGCCTTCGAACTGCACCTTGTCGAAGATGGCACCGATCACATGGAAACTGGATACCAGGTTGGGACCACCGTTGCCGACGAACAGACGCACGGTTTCATTGACCTTGGCGGTGATGGCCTTGTCGCCGGTGAGCGCACCTTCGGCACCGTTGAAGAGCACGTAGGTCGGACGTTCGTCGATCGCCTTTTCCATGTCGAACGGCTGCACGCCCTTCTCGCGATACTTGCCGGTAGTGTAAAAGTCGCCCTGCATGACGTAATACTCGCGGTCGACCTTGCTCAAGCCCTGCGGAGGCTCGACCAGGATCAGACCGTACATGCCATTGGCTACGTGCATGCCCACCGGCGCGGTGGCGCAGTGATAGACATAGAGGCCTTCGTTGAGGGCCTTGAAACTGAACTGCGACGCGTGACCCGGCGCGGTGAAGCTGGAGGCGGCGCCCCCACCGGGTCCGGTCACGCCGTGCAGGTCGATGTTGTGCGGCATATTGCTGTCGGGATGGTTCTTGAGATGGAACTCCACCGTATCGCCCTGGCGCACGCGGATGAAGCTGCCGGGCACGGTGCCGCCGAAGGTCCAGAAGGTATAGGAGACGCCTTCGGAAATCTGCATTTCCTTCTCCACCACTTCCAGATCGACGATCACCTTGGCCGGGTAATTGCGGTTGGTGGGTGGCGGCACTTCCGGTGGGCTGGTGAGCACAGCGCGGATGGGTGCACCCTGCGGCGGCCCGAAGTCGCCGGTCTTGCCAGACTTGCCGACCTGGACCGGCTTGGCCGCAACCGGAGTCGCTGGGGTCGCTGGGGTCGCTGGGGTCGCCGGGGTCGCGGTCGTAGCCGGCAGCGTGACGGCGAGGCCCATTACCAATAATGCGGGGATGAGCGCTTTCCTGATATTCAATCTCACGACGTTCTCCTTGGTGAGGCGTCGAGGATCGGCGCCTATAAACATTCATTAGGAATGAATCTTTATGTTAAGAACGCGCAACCGAGATTGGATTGAGGCAGGTCAAACGGTATCAGCAGCGACCCCATGGTGCCGGTAGCGCCAGGCCCATGCTGAGGCCAGCATCGTCAGTGCAAACGAGGTAATGGCAATTGCGTTGAGCGAAGCGCCCGAGGCAAGCAGATCGGCGTGCCACCATCCGCCGCCACAACGCAACAGCAAGGAGGCATGCATGACCATCAGCGGCCCATAGAACCACGGGCCATACAACACCTTCACGCGGGCAACCGCCGGCAGGATGACCGGTGCATGCGCCATCACCATGCTCCAGATGAAACCCAGTCCGAGTGCATGCAACGCGACATCGCGTAGCGGCAGGCCCGCGTCGGGATGCACACCCCACTCCAGCCCGAGGCCGATCCACCCAAGACCCGACACCATCAGCCAGCCATAGCCGCTCAACAGACACACGGCCATGTAACGACTCAGGCCCCGCGACCGCACAGTCCGTCGGGCGACATCGAAGCAGCAGAGCCACCCTGCCAACGTCAGCAGCGCGATGCCGAAAAGCAGCAGTCCGATACGCAGATCGACCAGTGCCGTGACCAGCGCCGCCAGCAGGCACAGCAGGGCCGACAGCAAGAGCGGGCGCGATACCGGGTGCCTGGGCAAAAGGCGCGACATCTCCAGACGTTCCGCCGTGATGGTCAGCACCACGAAGGCGAACCACCAAAGCAGCGCGACGTTGACGTCGCGTTGCGATGCCTGCACCACGTTCCCGCCAAGCCATGCCAGGGCAGCCATCAACATCAGCACCGTATGCGTGGCCGGCTGGCGCGCCAGCAACAACGCACTGACCGCCACGAAGCACAGCGACGCCGCGCCGCCCAGAGCAGTTATCCAGGGGAAGGCCTGCTGGCCCTCGGTCGCCAGGAGCAGCAGGCCCTGCGCCACGCAACACACCGGAGCGAGATATGCCCACCGAAGACGTACCGCCACCGCACGCTCGATGGCGATGACGCTCCCCAGAAAGACCGGCAGCATCAGTACGGCATGCAAGCCGGCGCTTTGCCCGATCAGCTGACTGCCGTAAGGCAAAAGGGGCAGCGAACCGGCCCGCAGCAGCCCGCCCAGTACCGCGCACACCAGCATGCCGACCAGGGCGATGGCAACGCTGAAGCGCGCAATCACGACCGCGGAGGGCATCTCACCACCCCATGAGATGACGTGCCCTGGCGCTCATCCGGGCCGGCTCCCAGGGCGGCTCCCAGACCAGCTGGATATCCAGCCCATGGCTGGCGGGGAGTACCTTGAGCATCTCTGTGCGGACATCATCGAGCACGACCTCCGACAAGGGACAGGCCGGGCTGGTCATCGTCAGCTCGACATGCGCCATACCATCGGCCACGCGCACACTGTAGATCAGTCCGACATCGACGACGGACAGCGACAGCTCGGGGTCCACCACGCGTGTCAGGGCCTGCTGTATCGGGTCTTGCAGAGCGTGCGGACCGTCGTAAGGGAATGGAGCGGAATCATCGGTGATGGCAGCCATGGCAAGCGAAAAAGGTGACGCCGGACAGCGGCCCTCAGGCCGCACGCACCGGCGGGAGTTGAAGTAGTTGGACCAACACGTTGCGGTTGCGTGTGATGTCGGCCAGGGTGTATTCATCCAGCACGGCATAGAAGGCCTGGGCCGCCTTCTGCAGCGCCGCCTTGAGCCGGCAGGCATCGACGATCACGCAATGATCCGGATGCGGACCGAAGCACTCTGCCGGAACGGCCGGCCCTTCGGTGGCACGTACGACCTGGCCGATCACGATCCCGGCCGGCGGCACCGCCAGGCTCATTCCACCGCCCTTGCCCCTGATGGTGGCCAGCCAGCCCTGCTGCGCGAGGAAATGCACGACCTTGGTCAAATGGCTTTCGGAAATGGCGAAGGTGGTGGCAATCTCGGCGATGGTCGCACGCCGCTCCGGTTGCGCGGCCAGGTACATCAGCACGCGCAGGCTGTAGTCGGTGAACTGGGTCAGTTTCATGGGCAATGCTCCTGATGATGTCTCAAGCTTTTTTCACGGGGACCGCCGCGGCGCTCCTGGCAGCATGACGGCCGGGCCGACGCAGCAGGCCGATGGCGTAGCATGCCAGCATCAGCCCACCTGCGGCAAAGACGATGTCACCTGGCACACGCAGCCAGACCAGTGTTTCCATGACTCTGGAATGCAGCACCTCGGGTGAGCGTGCAAACCACATGCCGCGGTCGATGCTGGCCCAGGCCTGGTAGATGCCGGCCGGCAGCAAGGACATGAAGACCATCATCGCCAGGCCGATGTTCAGGCACAGATAGGCGGGCTTGAGCCACCCATCGGCGTGCCGCTCCCGTGCATACAGGCCACGCAGGCAGAACAGCATGAGCCCGATGCCCAGCATGCCGTAGACACCGAACAGGGCCGCGTGGCCGTGTGCCGGGGTCATGTTCAGCCCTTGCACGTAGTACAGCGAGGCTGGCGGATTGATGGCGAAACCGAGCACGCCGGCGCCTACGGTATTCCAGAAACCGACCGCCACGAAACACAGGATGGGCCACTTGTAGGCGCGCATCCAGGCGGCCCCCTGGGCGCGCCGATAGGTCTGTACCGCCTCCAGGCCAATCATGGCCAGCGGCACGACCTCAAGTGCGGAAAACACCGCGCCCACGGCGATCACCGAGGTCGGCGTACCGGTGAAGTACAGGTGATGCAGGGTCCCCAGGATGCCGCCGAACAGGAAGACAATGGTCTCGGCAACGATGGCGCGGTTGGCGCTGGCGGTCTGCACCAGGCCCAGACGGGTGAAGATCAGGGCGACCACCGCGGTAGCGAATACCTCGAAGAAACCTTCCACCCAGAGGTGGACCAGCCACCAGCGCCAGTATTCGATCATCGAGTAATGGGTATGTTGCCCCCACATCAGGGAACTGGCGTAGAAACCGCCGATGCAGGTAGCCGACAGGAACACCATGGCGATCAGGCCGCGGCTCTCGGAGGGCGTCTTCAAGGCCGGCCACAGCGCGCGTCCCAGCAGCAGGAGCCAGAACAGCAGACCGACGAACAACAGGATCTGCCAGACCCGGCCCATGCTGGTGTACTCCAGACCCTGGTTGCCGATCCAGAAGCTGAAGTCGACCCCGGCGTGCTGCAGGCTGCCGATCCAGCCGGTAGCGGTCGAGCCGACCACGATGGCGATCAGCGCCCAGAACAGCACATCGACACCAAGTTTCTGGAATCGCGGCTCCCGCCCCGACAGCAAGGGCGCGATATACAGGCCCGTGGCCAGCCAGGCCGTGGCGATCCAGAAGATGCCGACCTGTGTGTGGACCGTGCGACTGACAACATAAGGCAGCAGTTGCGCCAGCGGGATGCCGAAGAAGGCTTCGCCTTCCACCGCATAGTGGGCCGTGATGGCGCCCATGCCGATCTGCAGCAGGAGCAGGCCGATGACGGCAAAGAAATATTTGCGCGTGGCCTTCATGGACGGCGTGGCCACCACATCGAGGAAGGGATCGACCTTGGGCAACACGCTCTGCTCTGCGTGCTTCTGGCCACCATGGAACCACACCATGGCAGCAATCCCGGCAATGAGCAGTACGATGCTGGCCATGGACCACATGGCGGCGGACACACTCATCTTGTTGCCCACCAGCGGTTCATGCGGCCAGTTGCTGGTATAGGAAAGACCGGTTTGACCAGGCCGGTCGGTCGCAGCAGCCCAGGAAGACCAGAAAAAGAACGCGCCCAGCGCCCGGCGATCGTTGGCCTCGGGCAGACTGCCGGCCACCATGGCGTATTGTTCGCGCAGCGGCTGCAGCGCCGGGTCGCTGCCGAACAGGCCCTCGTAATGCGCCGCCGTGGCCTGGATGGCCTGTGCCCGCTGGCGGGAGACGGTCAGTACCTGGGTGGCCGCATCGTAGCCGTTATGGCGCATTTCATCGCGCACTGCAGCATCAAGGGCAGCTGCGGATGAAGACGTCGGAGATGATGTAGAAGCTGCCTGCGTGCCGACAAGCCCTGCGCCGCGCTGCTCAAGCAATAATTCCCGCAGCGCCAGCGCTTCACGGTGCAGCCAGTCAGCCGACCAGTCCGGCGCGACGTAGGCACCATGGCCCCAGACGGTACCGATCTGCTGGCCACCGGCAGACAGCCAGGCCCGTTGCCCGGCCTGGATTTGCTCGCCCGTGTAGAGCAGTTCGCCCTCGGACGACATCACGGTCTTGGGAATGGGCGGCGCCTGCAGATGGATCTGGTAGCCGAGAAAACCCAATATCCCGAACGACAGGACAAAGATAAGCCCCAGCCAACGCCAGAGCCTGTGGACCGATTTCATGCGCCTCCTCCATAAGGTTCATTTCAAATGAATCTATGGTAGGAGCCGCCCCGCCCGTCAACCTTGCGGCATATCAAACAAATCCGCTCGCAGCGGGCAGCGAGGTGTTCGGCTCACGCACCGGACACCATCATGGGACGGATACGAGTCTTGATGATCGGCAGCAGTTCACGTTGAGCGATCCGCAAATCGTATTCGGCCTGCAGGTTGAGCCAGAATTTGGGATCCATCCTGAAGTAGACGCCCAGGCGTACCGCCGTATCAACAGTGACAGGCCGCTTGCCACGTACGATTTCACTGATACGCGACACCGGCACGTCGATATCGGCCGCCACGCGCGCCGCCGTCATCCCCATGGGCTTGATGAATTCTTTCAGCAGGATTTCACCTGGATGAATTTCGTCCAGTTTCTTCGTCATCGTGCACTCCTAGTGGTAATCGACGATTTCAACGTCGTGTACGCCTTCAGCGGTCCAACGAAAACAAATTCGCCACTGGCCGCTGATGCGAATGCTGTATTGCCCCTTCCGGTTTCCGCGCAATGATTCAAGATGATTACCTGGAGGCACCTGTAGCACCGACAATGCAGAAGCAGCGTGAATCATCAGAAGTTTGCGGCGCGCCACGCGTTCGATATTCCTGAATCGCTTGACCGGCAAGCTATGGAACAGAGATTCAGTATCTGCGCAAGAAAATGAAAGGATCATTTTTAGGATGATTTTATACCGCCAAACAGTTTCCGTTAAACAGAAACTTCGCGAAAGAACAGGCGCCATCCTAGTCGAACAGGCAAGGCAGCTGGCAAAAGCGGGGCATTTTCATCCGGCATTCGGAATTTTTTGGATTTCCGCCCCTGGGCGGTCGCTTATCTGTCGATTATCAATCAATGAGACAAGCCCGAACTTGGTGAACCCCCGCCCCAAGTTCGTCCCTTCCATGCCCCATGAACACCCGCCCAGGAAGGGCATCCTGGCGTATCATCCCCGATCAGCCGCTTCCGGGTCGATTACCGATTCAATTCCGGCCGATTACCTGTCCATAGCGTCTGGCACGCTCATTGCAATTGGGAAAGCTCCAGACGCATCTATTTTTCAAGGGGTTTCCATGAAGTTTGCAAAACCGGCCCTGGCCGTTTCCCTGGCCCTGCTGTCACTGGCCGTCAATACCGCCCACGCCGACGCACTGGCCGATATCCAGAAGTCGGGCACCGTGCGCATCGCCGTGCCGCAGGATTTCGCTCCCTTCGGCTCGGTCAACGCCGACCTGCAATTGCAGGGCCTGGACATCGATGTGGCCAAACTGATCGCGCAGAAAATGGGCGTGAAGGTGCAGCTGGTTCCGGTGGCCAGCGCCAATCGCATCGCCTACCTGCAGACGCACAAGGCCGATCTGGTCATCTCGACGCTGGGCAAGAATGCCGAGCGTGAAAAGGTCATCGATTTCTCGCAAGCCTATGCGCCGTACAACAACAGCGTCTTCGGCGTGGCCGCAGTGAAGGTCACCGGCCCGGCCGACCTGGCCGGCAAGACCGTGGGCGTGGCACGCGGCACCTTCCAGGACCTGCAGTTGACCGACACTGCCCCCAAGAGCGCCACCATCAAGCGCTACGAAGACAACAACGCCATGATCTCGGCCTATGTCTCGGGCCAGGTGCAACTGGTGGGAACCGGTGACTTCGTGGCCTATGCACTGGCCGAGAAAGCGCCGGACAACAAGCCCGTGCTCAAGTACATCATCAATGAGTCCAGCTGCAGCGTGGGCCTCAACAAGGGCGAAGCCGCCCTGCTGGCCAAGGTCAATGACGTGCTGACCGCCGCCAAGAAGAGCGGCGAACTCAATGGCATCGTGCAGAAGTGGCTCAATGTGCCGCTGCCGACCAAGATGGCAACGACCTTCCAGTAAGAGCAAGCCACCACGGCAGGCGACGGGACGACCGTGAGGGCGTCCCGTCAGGCCCTGCGATGTTCTACCTCCCTTGCATCATCGGCTTTACCCTGGCTTGCATCTCTCACGCCGTCAGCAGCGGCCGACGACGGGAGAACAAGGCAAGCCGGCGACCTCCGGCAGAAGCGCCAGGCTCGTCGGACTCATCAGCCCCACCCGCTGGCGTGATCACCGCCTGCCCCTCTACCTGGAACACGCTGACCAGTTCCGTCAATTCCCCCGCCTGACCCCGCATGGAAGCCGCAGCAGCTGCTGCCTGTTCCACCAGTGCGGCGTTCTGCTGGGTCATGTCGTCCAGTTGCGCGACGGCGTCATTGACCAGCTGGATACCTTCGCTCTGCTCGGTACTGGCCACGCTGATCTCGTTGACGATGGCATTGACCTGCTCCACGCTCTGGACCACGCGCGACATGGTGGCACCGGCCTGTTCCACCAGCGTGCTGCCGGCACTGACCTTGTCCACCGAATCGTCGATGAGTGACTTGATCTCCTTGGCCGCTGCCGCCGAACGTTGCGCCAGGCTGCGCACTTCCGAGGCGACCACGGCAAAGCCACGCCCCTGCTCGCCGGCGCGCGCCGCTTCCACGGCGGCATTCAAGGCCAGGATATTGGTCTGGAAGGCAATGCTGTCGATCACGCTGATGATGTCCACGATCTTGCGCGACGCGCCGTTGATCGCGTCCATCGTATCGACCACACGCCCCACCACCACCCCGCCCTCGCCGGCGATGCCGGCAGCCGAGGCCGCCAGGCGGCTGGCCTGCTGGGCATTGTCGGCATTGGTGCGGACGGTGGAAATCAGTTCTTCCATGGCCGAGGCGGTCTGCTCCAGCGCACCGGCCTGCTGCTCGGTGCGGGCCGACAGGTCCTGGTTACCCTCGGCGATTTCGCCGGATGCCGTGGCAATGGCGTCGGTGCCATGCCGCACCCGCGCGACCAGGTCACGCAGGCGCGTGTTCATGTCCTGCAGCGAGGCCAGCAACTGGCCGACCTCATCGCGTGAGGTGACGCTGATCTGCGCCGTCAGGTCACCTGCGGCCACCCGCTGCGAGAGGCCCACGGCCTGCTTGAGCGGACGCACGATGCTGCGCGTAAGCAGCCAGGCGCACAGCACGCCAAAGACCAGCGCGGCCGCCTCCAGCACCATCAACAGGATGCGACTGCGCGCGGCCAGCGCGACGATGTTGGCGGCCGCGTCATCGATCTCGGCCTGCTCGGCCTGCTGCAGCTTGCGCATGGCGACCTGGTATTTCTTGGACAGCGGCATGAACTCCTGGATCAGCACGCTGTTGGCAGCGTCCTGTTCGCCGGTGGACTTGAGGTCCATCATCTTCAGGGTGATCGCCTTGTAGTCTTTCTGCATGCCCTCGATCTCGGCGTAGAGCGCCTTTTCATTGGCGGTGTCGAACATCGGCACCAGTTCCTTCTGCAGATCGGCACTCTCCTTGACCGAAGCCAGTTCCTCGTTGAGGAAATAATTGTTGAGCGTGAGGTCGGTGCTGCGCGACATGGCGATGGTGCGCAGGATGGCTGCGCGCAGGTTGCCATACCAGCCCGAGATCAGGCGCTCCTTGCGCACCGACTGGCTGACCATCTCTTGCGTGACATTGCTGACCACCTGCAGGCGCCAGACGCCAATGCCCATGATCAGGATGGACAACGCCAATACCAGCGCGAAACCGCCAGCCAGACGGCTGCCGATACGCAGGTTCCCAAAGACCTTCATGATGATTCCCCAGTAATGGTGCATGCGGCCGCCCCCGAGGTTGCCGCTTGTCATTTTTCCAGCAAGAAACGTACCCGCCTGCGATGGCAGCGGCCGGGGACGCAGCCTGGGCTGGGCGGCAGGTGGAAAGGTACAGAGTGAGGAGTGGGGAGAGCAGCGCCGCAGGACGCAGCGCGCAGTGCAGAGGACCAGTACCGGCCCGCGATGCGGACCGGATCATGCTTCTTACTGGTAGGTGGTGGCGATCTTTTCCGGCAGCGGCACGTTGAGCCACTTCTTGACGATGCCATTGAGCTCGCCACTCTTCTTGGAGGCGGTCAGGGCCTCGTTGACCTTGGCCATGAGTGCGGGCTCGCCCTTGTTCATGCCGACATAACAGGTCGAGACATTGATGATGTACTTGAGCAGCGGCTTGTTGTTGGGTGTCTTCTCGGCCAGCGCATAGGCCACGAAGTCGCCGGTACCGACGATCTGGACCTGGCCCGAGACGTAGGCCGAGATCAGGCCGTTGTTGTCTTCATAGCGCTTGATGACGGTGCTCTTGGGGACGCTGTCGGTGAGCATCAGGTCTTCGAAGGTGGAGCGCGCCACGCCCACGGTCTGGTTGGCCAGGTCAGCCGGACCGGCCACCTTGATGGCGGCCACGCCAAAGACGCTGTTGTTGTAGGGCGCATAGCCCTGCGAGAAATCGATCACCTTTTCGCGCTCGGCATTCTTGCCCAGGGTCGAGATGATCAGGTCGATCTTGTGGGTCTGCAGGAAGGCCATGCGGCTGGAGATGGGGACCGGCACCAGCTCGGCCTTGACACCCATGCCCTTGGCCACCAGCTTGGCCACTTCAATGTCCAGCCCCTGCAGCTGCAAGTCGGAATTGACCGAGCCATAGGGCGCGAAGTCCTGTGGCACGCCGATCTTCACCACCCCGGCCTTCTGGATGTCGGCCAGGTTGTCGGCATGGGCCGATCCGGCCAAACCGGCCATCAGGCCCAGGGATGCAGCGATTACGGTCTTGACGAACTTCATGGTGGTTCCCTTGTTGTCGTTGAATTGATGATCCATGCTGACGGGCAAACAGGGGGCGCCTGTTTCGGTATCACTCGTGGCGATGCAGGCGATGTCTAACTTAGAAAATACCCCGATGTCCCGTCCCCTGCGATGCGCATCCACCCCTATCGGGCAGCGCACAGGACGCCTCCGTACTGATGCAATTACCATGCCCGCTCTTGCCTGCGATCCGGATTCGCCCCACCCTTCTCGTGAAGTCCGGGTCAGGCAAAAAACAGCTGCAGGTCAGGAAAAAATATTAGGTTTCCGCAATTTCAGCAAGCGCCCATCCTTTCCTGACAAAAGCTGCCCGGTACAGCCGATTCCACCTAGGAGTAGTCCAACACGGGCAAGCACCTGATCATCCGAAAACTAAAGTTTCAGGCTGGCCCGAGCGCTGCCACGGTAATGAAAATCATCTTCATGACGCAGTTGCAGCAAGCCTGGTCTTTTCTGTTTCCTGCGATGTTGCGATAGCGCTATAGATCAGCCTCGCATTCTCGCCAATTAGGAGAAGACGAGGAAAAAACGTAAAATCCAAAAAATAAGTTCTAATATTTTTCAGTTCGCAGTTATATTGCCGCAGGCACTCCGCTGCCGTCATCCAGACCAATCAAAAGGGAGAGATCCATGCCCAGACGTTCCAAGACACCTGAAACCGTTACCGCGACGCCGCCTCGCTTTCTGGTCGAGCCCGACGGCTTCCTCAACGTTCCGGTGAGCCGCAAGACCCGGGATGACATCCACCATCTCAAGAAAAGCATGCGCGTGAGCAGCCAGGCAGAAGTGATCGAAAAAGCCGTGGCCATCGTGCGCGCCATCGATCTGGCCGCACGCGGCGAAGAGTAAGGCCGGGCGGAGACGCCCCGACCTGGTCGCGACCGGTTCCGGTCGCGCCAGTCTTCACATCCCTCTGCGCCCCTCCAAGCGCCCCACCCCGGGTGCATGGCGACATTCTCGTCATTCCTCACGAGCGCGCAAAAAAAACGGCTGCCCGTCTTCATTCAGGCAGCCGTTTTTTATTGGTCCAGATCCCTCCCGCGATCAACACGGGAGACATCGACCAAGACCAATCAACGCATCAACGTATCAACGCATCGGCGCAGCGCCCTGTACCGGCAGTCGGAAGATGCTGACCTGCTCGGCCAGCTCACCGGCCTGCCCCTGCATGGCGCGTGACGCGGCGGCGGCCTGTTCGACCAGCGCCGCATTCTGTTGCGTGACTTCGTCCATGGCCGTCACTGCTTGATGGACCTGCTCGATACCGGCGCGCTGTTCTTCTCCTGCGGCACTGATCTGTCCGATGATGGTATTGACCTGGGCCACGCTCTGCACGATTTCCTGCATGGTCTGTCCGGCCTGCTTGACCAGCTGCGCGCCCGAATCGACCTTCTCCACCGAATTGCCGATGAGTACCTTGATCTCCTTGGCAGCCGCAGCCGATCGCTGTGCCAGGCTGCGCACCTCGGTAGCCACCACGGCAAAGCCGCGCCCCTGCTCGCCAGCGCGAGCAGCTTCTACTGCCGCATTCAAGGCCAGGATGTTGGTCTGGAAAGCGATGCCATCGATCACGCCGATGATGTCGACGATCTTGCGCGCGGAGGCGTCGATGTCGTCCATCGTCGCCACCACTTGCCCCACGATCTCGCCGCCCTGGCCGGCGATGTTTGATGCGGCCTGCGCCATCTCGGCGGCCTGGCGGGCATTGGCGCTGTTCTGCTGCACGGTGGAGGTCAGTTCCTCCATGGACGAGGCGGTCTCTTCCAGCGAACTGGCCTGGTGTTCGGTACGCGAGGAAAGATCCTGGTTGCCCGCCGCGATCTCCTGTGAAGCGGTGGCGATGGTGTCGGCACCGGTGCGCACGCTGGCGACGATATCGACCAATGAATGATTCATCTCGCGCAAGGCGCCGAGCAGTTCACCGGTTTCATCGGGAGCACGATCATCGATGTGCTTGGTCAGGTCGCCGTTGGCCACCTTGCGCGCAGCGTCCAGGGCATCGGCCATCGGCACGGTGATGGAACGACTGATCATGAAGGCGGCGATCAGGCCGATCAGGATCGCAATGACCGCCGAGATGATCAGGACGGCCGCCGAATTCACATAGGTGGCGTGCGCGGCGGTGGTCGCCTCGCGCATCTGCTCCTCGTACCGCCCCACCAGCTGGCGCAAGGCTTCCAGCAACTCACCCTGGGTCTTGTAGCGCGGACCGAACAGCAGGCGCTGCCCTTCTTCACCCTGGTCTTTCAGGCCCAGGCTCACCACATCAGCTGTGAAGGCAAAGTAGTTCTTGCCGGCTTCGTCGACCGCATTGATCAGACGCTTGCCTTCCTCAGTCACGGCATTGCTGCGCAGATAGTCCAGCGCCTTCTGGAATTCCACCAGGTCCTTGTCGATGGATTGCTTGTTGCTCGCCATCTGGGCCTGGTCGTTCAGGATGATGATGTTGCGCGCCGAACGGGCGATGTCCATCATCAGGTACTGCATCTTCTGGGCAGCATTGACCTTGGGATAGATGCGACTGCTCAATTCGCTGGCGGTGTTGTCCAGCGATGACATGCGGACGACACCGACCAGGGTGATGATGACGAGCAACGCGAGAAGAACGGCAAAGCCGGCACCCAGGCGCGTACCCAGGCGGAGACGACGGAGAGGATTCATGTGAGTCTTGGTGTGGATTGGAATGGGCCGGTGGGGTCACGTCGGCGCGCAGGCGATGATACGTCGGACGCCGACCGCCCCCTATCCCGAACAGAGGGGTAGAGTCCGACCTTATCGGCTCATGGGCCTGGCGCTCGGTCGACCCCATCAATGCCGCGCAAGCACTGAGCCGGAGGGATTCGCGTTTGCACAACTGCCGGATTTGACTGCCGGCTTGCATTACACACCGTCTTTCATGATAGACACCTCCCAGTGCATGGAGCGACGGTTTGCATTGCACGCCGATGCGAGCGGATTGGTAAAGGGGAAAAAGCGGGCACTTTCCCGCTTACGCACAGGTTTGGTGGCCAATTGACTTCTGATATAACAAAGGCCTCGTCGTCCCTCCCCCTCTGGCCCACCGGCCATGGCGACGGCTGCACTTGCTGGCACGACCGTGACCGCCCATCCGAATCGTCGAGATGACGCGGGTGTCTGGCCGGCTGCACCTGCCGGCATGCATCTTGCTGACCTGAGGGGAGATACGTCACCGCTCAAGGCACAAGTCACATGGCAGATACAGATCAGCATTTTCTCGTCGTCGACGATTTTTCGACCATGCGCCGCATTGTCAGCGGTCTGCTCAAGGAACTGGAATACACCAAGATCGTGGAAGCCGACGATGGTTCCACGGCGCTGAAGATCCTGGAGTCTGGCGCCTCCAATATCACCTTCGTGCTCACCGACTGGAACATGCCTGTCATGGACGGTCTGACGCTACTCAAGAAGATTCGCTCCTCACCCGCGCTGGCTCACCTGCCGGTGCTGATGATCACCGCCGAGGCCAAGAAGGAGAACATCGTCATGGCTGCCCAGGAAGGGGCCGACGGCTACATCGTCAAACCATTCAACGCCGCCACGCTGAAGGAGAAGATCGAGAAGATCCTGTCCCGGCGCGCGCAGATGAAATAGGACGCGCCATGGACATTCCCGCCAACGACGACCGGCAGGAGCCGGAAATCGGCGCTGTCATCCGGCATGTCTCGATGACCACCCGCATCCACCAGACCGTCTACACGCTGGAAAATCGCACGATCCAGCTGGGAGCGGGCGAGGTCCGTTCCGAGTATCGCGTGCTGCTGGAGCGCGACGTCATCAAGGATTGGACCGAGGGCGACGTGGCCCAGTATTTCGGTCGGGACATCGAATGAATGCATGAATGAATGACCGCAGCCGGTGGTCCGCAAGGCCACCGCGCTGCACCACCCGCACCCGCTCTCCCCTCTTCCTTGCGCGCATGTCCGCTCTCCTGCGGGCATGACGTCATGCCCCGGGCGTCCGGCTCACCGGCGCATCCCCCTCCCCCTCCCCCTCCCACCCACACGCCGTCTTGAGCTTCGTCAGGCCTGCAAGCCATTGCATCGGGCATGATCATGAGAAGGCAATTTATTGCAAAATGGCAATTTTCAAGAGATTTTCTGTGAATCTCCCCCCTTACAAAAGCGGGTATAACGTAACCAATAATCAGACTCATCCGTTGAGAGCGCTATAACAGATCAGGGCTGTTTCATTTTGGGGATGTGAGTCGACGTGGCAGTGTTAATCGTAGAGCATCCAGACACGGGACCGGGGAGCGTGCTGAAGGTCCTTGAAGCGAGTGGACTTCCGGTCAGGCCGGTAGCGGCACTGTCGCAGCTGGAGGGCGAGGTTCAAAAAAAAAACCGGCCATCCTCATTCTCGAGACGCACCGGATCACCAGCGGCTTGCGTCCACTGGTGGCGGACCTGCGCCAGAAATTCCCGCTGCTGGGCATCGTCGTCATTGCCGACAACGGCAGTGAAGCGGCGCATGAAAACGCACTGCATGACGGCGCCGACTACTTCCTGCACAAGCCGGTCAGGGATTCCGTATTGCTGGCGACGATACGTTCTTTCATGCGACGCCTGCATATCCGGCATGCGCCCACCAGTGGTCCTCCCGAAGCCTGGAGCCTGTACCGCCGCCAGGGGACACTGGTCAGCCCGCATAACGAGCGACTGGCGCTGAGCGACAAGGAATGCGCGATCCTGACCACGCTGTTTCTCAGTCCGCACTTTCCGGTCAGTTCGGAACAGTTGCTGCATGCGCTCAACATCACGGCGGAGATTTTCGATCCTCATCGCATCGATACCATCATCTATCGCATCCGGAAGAAGCTGGCGCAACTCGTCCACACCCGGTTCGAGATCAGGAACATCTATGGCCGGGGATTCATGTGCGTCGCAATGAAGGAAGGTGCGGTCTTCTATGTTTGGGATGGATAACAGCGAACTGGCCCTGATCGGGCAACTGGCCGTCAGCGGCGCCTGCCTGGGTGCCATGGGCATCTTCGGCGGCCTGCTGCGGCATGCGCGTCGTCGCTGCCGGCATCTCAGCGAACAATTGGGACAGGCCTGCGCGCTCAATGAAAGCCTGCGCCGGCAAGCGCTCTACGATGGCCTCACCGGCCTGCCCAACCGTCTGCTGCTGGAAGAGCGGATCAGCTCCGCCCTCACCCGCGCCGAGCGCGAACAGGGTGCGTTCGCCCTGCTGTTCCTGGACCTGGACGGGTTCAAGACGGTCAATGACCGCTACGGTCATGCGGCGGGCGACCTGCTGTTGATGCAGATCGCCAGCCGCCTGTCAGACAGTCTGCGCCACGCCGATACCATTGCGCGTATCGGCGGCGATGAATTCGTGGTGCTCACTGAGATCGTATCCGCCGGCGACATCGGCATCATCCGTGACAAGCTGCATCAGGCGCTGTCGCAGCCCTTCCAGATCGGCGCCGATGCGCTGTGCATCAGCGCCAGCCTGGGCCACGCCCGCTACCCGGATGATGGCAGCAGCATCGACGCACTGCTGGCGCGCGCCGACCAGGGCATGTACCACCTCAAGCGCCAGCGCCAGAGCGCCGCCAGCTACGCCACACAATGACAGACGCAGCGCGCAAGGGCCGCCGTGATCGCGGCAGCATCGGCCTGGTGCCAGCGGGCCGCCACGTGCTGGTCCGGACGGATCAGGTAGGTGCTGCCGGCACGGGCTGCATACCGACGGGCGGCCAGGCCTTCGAGGTCGATCAGGTCGGCGCCTGAACCGGGTGCGGCAATGGTCTTGATCCTGACCTCGACGCCGGGAACGTCAATGACCAGATCCGGCGCCTCGGCCGCAAACACCAGGATGGTAAAGCCCTCGCCCAGTTCTTCCAGCAGCCACCCGGGGCGACCATCGCGCAGGATGGGGGCGTCGGCGCAGGGAGTGCCGGGGGCCATGTGTGCGCTGAAGAAAGCGCTGTCGGGGGTATTGAGGGACGAGTCGCGGTAGGGTGTGGGCGTGGACAGACGGCCGCTGTTGACCAGGGTGCGCGCAAACGCCTCGGTCTCGGCCAGACTCAGGACGGCGTCACGCAGAAGCTTGCTCACCGGGCTCTTGGGGGTGATGAAGTCAGTCGAGCGGGTCGATTGCCGCAGGTTGTCATCGGCCGCCCAGGCGCGCTCCTCGTGGTAGCTGTCGATGAAGCTGACCGGGGCATGGCCATCGATGACCAGCTTGAGTTTCCAGACCAGGTTGTCGATATCCTGTACTCCGGTATTGGCGCCACGGGCGCCGAAGGGCGAGACCTGATGCGCGGCGTCACCGGCAAAGAGCACGCGCTGGTAGCGCATGTTGTCGATGCGACGGCAGGCGAACTGGTACACGGAGACCCATTCCAGTTCAAACTCCGCGTCCTTGCCCAGCATGGCCTGGATGCGAGGAATCACCTTTTCGGGCTTCTTCTCTTCTTCCGGATCAGCATCCCAGCCCAACTGGAAATCGATGCGCCAGACGTTGTCGCACTGCTTGTGCAAGAGCACGCTCTGGCCGCGATGGAAAGGCGGGTCGAACCAGAACCAGCGTTCGGCGGGGAAGCCGGCCTTCATGATGACGTCGGCAATCAGGAAGCGGTCCTGGAAGAATTGCCCGCTGAACGCTGCGCCGACCATCCTGCGGGTATCGCTATTGGCACCGTCGCAGGCGATGATCCATTCCGCCTGGGTGTGGTAGAAGCCGTCCGGTGTCTCCAGCGACAGCGTGGCGCAGTGATCGTCCTGCTTCAGGTTGAGTACCTTGTGCTTCCAGCGCAGCTCGATCAGGGGATGGGCCTGGCAGGCTTCGACCATGTATTGCTCCAGATAGTATTGCTGGAGATTGATCATGGCGGGCATCTTGTGCCCCGCCTCGGGCTGCAGGTCGAAGCGATAGACCTGGCGGTCCTCGAAGAACACCTTGCCCACCTGCCAGCTCACGCCCTTGTCCACCATGCGCCTGGCCACGCCCAGCCGGTCCCATATCTCCAGCGGGCGCTGCGCATAGCAGACCGCGCGTGAACCGATGCTGACGGTGTCGTTGTCATCCAGCACCACCACCGGCAGGCCGCGCGCGGCGCATTCCAGAGCGGCGGTCAGGCCGATCGGCCCGGCGCCGATGATGACCACGGGATGAAGCTGCGACTTGCCGTCGCGTTGCTCGTCGGATTGCCGATAGGTAAAGCGTGGGTAGGTATAGGTGCTCTGCACAGAAGTCTCCTTGGAATATTGTTGTCACGACCGCTTGCTTCAGCGGGCCTGCTCACTGAATTCATCCGCATGCATCCATGCGGCATGGCGGGGCGCGCGACGGGTGCGCGACCACTCTTCCAGCATGTCCCACTTCACCGCGTCCAGCCGCTGCAACTGTTCCGGCGTCGCGCAGTCGGCGGCCAGTTCGACCCGATGACCATTGGGATCGAAGAAATAGATGGACTTGAAGATGGTGTGATCGGTGATACCGACCACCTCGATGCCATCGGCCTGCAGCCGCTGCATGACCTCACGCAGCGTGACTTCGCTGTCGACCTTGAAGGCGATGTGCTGGACCCAGGCGGGTGTATTGACATCGCGCCCCATGGGCGGCGAGGTGGGAATCTCGAAGAAGGCCAGCACATTGCCCTGGCCGGCATCCAGGAACACATGCATGTAGGGATCGGGCGCCTTGGTCGAGGGCACCTGGTCTTCGGCAATGGCCAGGATGAAATTCATGTTCAGGTATTTTCCATACCACTCCACGGTCTGCCTGGCGTCCTTGCAGCGGTAGGCGACGTGGTGGATACGATCGATATGCATGGTGGATCTCCTCGGTAGGGCGCGGCCCTTATTAGTAACGATTGTTACTATATGGATGCATGAGGAGTGCGGTCAACGCGCAGGCGCTACCGATGGACAAGCTTCGCAGCGGGAATTGATCTGCATCAAGCTCTGCCCGGCTTTGGCGGTTTGGTAACGTCTGTTACCATGTCGGAATGAAACTGCAAGCATTCTTTCCCTACCAGCTGGCGCAACTGGCCGAGGCCGTCAGTCGCTCGGTCGCCTCGGTCTACGCCGACCGCTTCGGCCTGAGCCGCGACGAGTGGCGCATCCTGGCCGCATTGGCCGAACAGGGCCAGATGCAGGCCAGTGATCTGGTGCCCCATACCTCACTGGACAAGATGCAGGTCAGCCGTGCCTTGGGCCGGATGGAAACGGCAGGCCTGATCCTGCGCGAACCCAGCCCGGAGGATGCCCGTGCTCGCATCGTCAAGCCGACCGCCCAGGCGCGCAGGCTCTACCGCAAGATCGTGCCGATGGTCGAAGAACGCGAGGCCTATCTGCTGCAGGCGCTGAGCGCCAGTGAGCGCGAGCTCCTGCTGCGTGCCATGCAAACGATACGCACACGAGCAATGGAACAAGACGCTGCCCCATGATGAGCCTTGTCAGGCCTTGGCTGACGCGGGATTGCGAGCCTGCCTGATGCACGCGGTGGGTCGCTGGCGCTATCGTGAACGCTCTGGACTATCTTGAGGAGAGCAGCGATGAATCAGCTTGAAAATCGGCCAGAAAATCAACGTGATCCCGCCAACGCGGGCACAGACCAACCAGTGCGCCCCGGTGAGGCGCCGACGGTAACGCAGTTCGAGAAGGAAGAGAAAGGCCATGAAGGTACGCTGGGCGGGCAACCGCCCCTGCATGCCCCGGCCGGGATCCAGCGTAGCGGTCGGGGTGGTGTACTGGTCGAGGAAGGCGCCCTGGCAGGCAAGCCTGAAACGCCCAAGCCCTGACGCCAGGTGGGGCTGGCATTCGGAGTCGAGGGCGCTCGCCCCCCCCTGCCGTCGGATCAGCCCGCGACCCGGCTCCTTCAAGTATTCCCCCGCGATATCACCATCAAGCCCGGCGCGATCAAACCCGCCGCGGTTCGGTTACGATCAACCGGACCAGCAGAATGGGATCCGTCTGCTTTCCCAGGAAATAGCGGATTCTGGATACAATCTCCCCTTTTCCGGCTTTCCCCACCCCGAATCCTGGCAGTTCGGTCCCTGAAGAACATGTCCCCTGCGCGGCGCATAGCTCATATCGACATGGATGCATTCTTTGCGTCTTGCGAACTTTCGCGTTATCCACAACTGCGCGGCCTGCCCATGGTCGTCGGCGGGCGACAGACGCACGCGCCCAAGGCGCTGGAGGATGGCACGCTGGAATTCGCCAGGCTCAAGGATTATGTCGGCCGGGGGGTGCTGACCACGGCGACCTACGAGGCCCGTGCGCTGGGCGTACATTCCAGCATGCCCACCATGCGCGCGGCGCGTCTGGCGCCGGAGGCCATCCTGTTGCCGGTCAATTTCGAGCTGTATCGCCATTATTCCCGCCGTTTCAAGGACGCCATCAGGGCCATCAGCCCCACCATCCAGGATGTCGGCATCGATGAAATCTATACCGACATCTCCTTGCTGGAGGCAACATCGGAAGACATCGTCGCGATGTTCAAGCGCTCGGTCTTTGAGGCCACCCAACTGACCTGTTCGGTCGGCATTGCCCCCAACAAGCTGCTGGCCAAACTGTGCTCCGATATCCAGAAGCCGGACGGCTTCACCATCGTGACGATGGAGGACATCCCGGATCGCATCTGGCCCATGCCGGTGAGCAAGATCAACGGCATCGGTCCCAAGTCGGCCAAGAAGCTCGATACGCTGGCTATCCGGACCATCGGCGAACTGGCCGCCTGCCGGGAAGACTGGCTGGTGGAGAATTTCGGCCGCAGCTATGGCGCCTGGCTGTATCGCGTCTCTCATGGCATCGATGATCGACCGGTGGTCACCGAGTCCGAACCAGTGTCCATGAGCCGCGAGACCACCTTCGAACGTGATCTCGATGCCGTCCGCGACCGCAATGAACTGGGGGCGATCTTCACGCGACTGTGCGAACAGGTGGCGGCCGATCTGGACCGCAAAGGCTACCTCTGCCGCAAGGTCGGGATCAAGCTGCGCTTCAAGGATTTCTCAACCGTGACCCGCGATGCCACGCTGGCGGCGGCGACGGCCGATGCACGGGAGATCAGGAAGGCCGCCGGCAATTGCCTCAAGCGCATCGTTTTCGACCAATCCATCCGCCTGCTGGGAGTCAAGGCAAGCGGCCTGCTCAAGCCAGGTGCTGCCGAACAGGCGCAACCGGTGCAGTTCCAGCTGGACATCTGATACGGGTGTCTGGTCGCCCCGGAGGCAGGCTGCCCAACTTGCATCGAATCGCGTTCAAAACGTATGCGCGACCATCTCCTGGAGGGCGGGTGCGAACCGGGTGTAGATCTCGCTGGCGAGGTGGAGCAGTGCTGCGGCCATGATGTTCTCCTTGTCTGATCAGTTAGAACGAGAAGCCGCCGAGGGCGCCCATGACCTGGAAGAACCACCATTCATCCGGGCTGTGATATTGGCCGGCGGTAGCCGCTTCGGCCACGGTGCTTGCCATCAGGCTGACGACGGCGACGAAGTAGAAGAGGTAGAAGCGCATGGTGTTCTCCGATGACTGGGGTTTCGATAGGTAGAACTCATTTCATAAATAGTCGTGAGATGCGTTCTGCCCAGAAAGGGCGCTGGCAAGGCGCGCGACGCGTCGTGTGGCGGTGCCACACGCAAGGAGCGCAACGCGGCCAGCGCCCTTTCTGGACAGAACCCGGAGGGAGCGGCCCGTTTGGGCGAATTGCTGCGTTACGAATTTGGGTCAAGACGCCCAGTCTTGACCCAAATTCGCGCCTGGCACTTCATCCCAAACGGGACTCGCTCGCACTCGCGCCTATTTATGAAATGAGTTCTAGTCATCTTGGCCTGCGCTGGTTACGGCCCGGTTGCATCGGGCCGCAGAAAAGTTACAGGTGAAACACGCGGGATCGGGCCATCTCTAGGCCGACCAGACCAGCACTGGCGGGCGGTAGGTGAACTCCCGGTAGACCGCCCTTCCACGCCCGTTTTCCTTGGCGACATAGAGCGCCTTGTCTGCGACCTCCACGATTTCCCGGGGCTGGAATGTGAAGCCCTTGTCCGACTCGATCGAGCTGATGCCGACGCTCACGCCAACCACGCCGTCTTCACTGGAGGGGTGGGTAATGGCCAGTGCCCTGACGGCGGCGCAAATTCTTTTGGCGACAACGGTTGCGCCCGCCCGGCCGCATGCCGGCAGCAGGACGGCGAATTCTTCACCACCGTAGCGGGCCACCACATCGACTTCGCGCCTGGCCGCCTCGGCGATGGCAGCGGCCACTTTCTGCAGACACTGGTCCCCCGCGACATGTCCGTAGCTGTCGTTGTATTTCTTGAAGTGATCGACATCGATCATGAGCAACGAGAGCGCTCCACCTGAACGGCCGAAGCGCGCCACTTCCAGCTCCAGCAACTCGTCGAAATAGCGCCGGTTGATGGCGCCGGTCAGCCCATCCCGGCGCGACTGCACCTGCAGCAGCTGGAACATCTTTTCCAGATTCTCCTGGGCTGTGACGGCCTCGGCCTGTGCGCGCTCACGCAGGGCAACCTGGGTCACCATCTTGCTGCCGCCATAGCAGACGGCCAGGAGCAGGAAGCTGATACCGACGGCCTTTTCAATGGCATGACGCGTCCAGTTATGGAGCACTTCGTCCTTCGACACCGCCACGATCATGAAAAGCGGGTAATTGGTCAGGTGCTTGAAACTGTTGATCCGCACCACGCCATCCTGGGTCGAGCGAATCTCGACCGCACCGGAATCGGCCAGCTTGACGTGCTGCTGGAACAAGGGGGAATCGGTCAAAGACTTGCCCATCGAATCGGCCAGCAGCGGGCGCCGATAGAGGACGGTGGCCGCATTGGTGCCGAACAGGATGGCCCCCTTCTTCCCGATATCGAACTGGTGATAAAAACGCTCGAAGAAGTTGATGTCCAGCGTCGCCAGTACGACACCCCCAAAGCTTCCATCGGGCTTGTCGATGCGCCTGCTCATCGTCAGCACCCAATGGCCGGTCGACTTGCTGCGCACAGGCTTGCCGATGAAGGCGGTATTCAAGCGCTGCTCCTTGTGGTGGATGAAATAGTCGCGGTCGCTGTTATTGAACCGGGTTTCAAGGATCGGTTGCGACGTTGCGACCCAGGCCCCCTTCTCGTCATAGATGAACAGCCCCGCCAGTTGCGGGACATCACTGACGTTCTGGACCAGGAAGTTGTGCAGCCGGGTCCTGTCGGCCGCTGATTTGCCGGTACTGATCGACTGCTCCAGCGCGGCCTTGAGCACGATATCGACTTCGTCCAGCGCCTGGTCCGCATGCTGCGAAAGCGCCACGGCCATGTTGGCCGTCGACCGGAACGAGTCCTCGATCACCGTTCGGCGCTCGTGCCAGCTGGACCAGCCTTCCAGACCGACGATGATGAGACACACGACAATGACGAACCGCTTGGCCGATCTCGACGCCACCTTGATAGCACAAACGTCCATAACTACCCCCCTTCCACGGTGACGTCCAATGGGAACATTATTTACTGTCCGTTAAGGATCACGTATCAGAAATTACCTGAGCTGCAACACCCAGAGGGGGCGAAGGGGCAGGATCGATGTTGTGCAGGCGCTAAGGATTATCCTGATGGCATGAATTCTCCAGGGGCGTATAACGACGCCCATGGAAGAAAAAATGCTAAATAGTCATGCGCAAGACATCGCCAGCCGGTACATGTTGATCGTGACCAGACTGGCGGAGATGGCTGGCGCCAACCTGATCGTAGGAGATCTGGTCCGGGCGGCTACCAGGAATTGCCTCATCGCGATGCATGCTGCGGGAGCGGAGTGCGCCGAAATCCGGCGCTGGGTCGGCGGCCTGATCGGCGAACACATCAGCTCATCGGCAATTCCGAATGCGCGGGCAATGGATACCTGGGTCAATGCCAGAAATCACATGGAATTCCTGCTCTTCATCGAGGAGCATGATGAGCTGGCGGGACGCGCCGGCTTCAATGCGCACAGAGCGACGACTTTCCATTGATTCGCGCCATCGTGCAGGAGGTGCATGGGCAAGCCATGCCTCGGTCCGCGCAGATATGTCTTATTCAATTTCGCTCGTAGGCTTGTCATGAACCCGAAGTCGGCTGCCGCTACCATCCTGGTGATCGAAGACAATGTGTATGTCAGGTCCCTGCTCGCCGATGTGTTCGAGATGGAGGGCTATAACGTGCTCCAGGCCGGACAATGCGCTGAAGCATTGGCGGTCATGGAGGGCCAGCGGGTCGACGTCATCCTGACGGACCTGCGCATGCCGGTCATGGATGGGCTGACGTTCGCCACAGCGCTCAGGGCGGATGGCCGTTATCGGCACATCCCTATCGTCTTGCTGAGCGCCACGCCACTGACGGACTCCCGGACTACGCTGAAGTTGTTTTCAGCGTTCCTGTGGAAGCCCAGCCCGCTGGAGGAAATCATTCACACGGTACGCCAGGTACAGCTTGATGCGAGTGGAAATCCGGATATCGGCAAGCCGGCAGCCTAGACCAGCGGGGTCTGTCAAAAAAACTGCTGCTGCCAGGGGCAAGCAGCCCACACCGCCGAAGCGGCCTACGCTGCTTGCCACCTTGTTCAGTCCAGTGCCTGCCATGCCGAATACAGCGTGCTCTGGCCGAACTCCAGCATATCCAGACTGACGATGTCGCCTGCGGCCAGGTCGACCTTCAACCGGCGGTTGGCCGCCAGGTAGAACGGCGCATGCACGCGGTGCGCCTGTGCAGCCGGCAGCAGCAAGGGCTTCATGCCCTCGATGTTGTGGTGGTGACCGCCCATCTTCAGCACTTCTCCGGCCTTGAAGGCGCGTTGCGCCTGGGCCGCCATCACCGCATGCACCTGTTGCGTCGGGCTGCCCGAGGCACGCCCCTGCAGCACGGCAGAGAACAGACTGATCGGTGTTTCCAGGCCCATCAGGTGATACGGCAGGTAGATCGCGGCGTACTTGCCGTTGCGGCCGACCACGTGGCCCTTCTGGCGGAGGGTTTCCCACACTTCGGCATCGGTGCAGCGCACCACCACGAACACGCCGCCCCCAAAGCTGGCTTCGTCCGGCAAGCGCAGGCAGTTGAAGACATCGACCACGCCCTCGCGATCAAGGATGCCGCCATCCGCGCGCGGAATGAAGACGTCAGCCAGTTCGGCAATGCGGCACAGCGGATAGCTCATGGCATCGCAGGCCGGCGTCAGGCCGGTTGAGTTGGACACCACGTTCATCTCGCAATAGTCGGGCGTAGCGCTCTGCGGCAAGGCGCTGATGGCATCGCGTCGCTGTTGCAGGCGGCCGGGCACATCCTCGCCCAGGGTCAGGAGCGAACTCAAGGCGGCTATCGCATGCGGTGTCTCCATGTACTCCAGCTGGCCGGAGACCGGATCGAAGACGTAGTCGTATTCGCTGGACTTGCCGGCAGCCACCACCTCGAAGCCCAGTACGCGAGCCCAGGTGACCAGGCCGATCAGGTTGCTTGGCTGGTCGCCGTCCGCAGTCGTATAGACCACTTTGCGCTCGCAGGCCAGTCGGTTCAGGTAGGGCCCCACCACGGCGTCGGTCTCCTTGCTGACCATGGCAACATGCACACCGCGGTGGATGGCGTTGATGGCGATCTGGGCGCTGATATCGGGGTTGCCGGTGGCTTCCACCACGATGTCCAGCGTGGCGTCGTCGAGCAGGCGATAGTCGCTGATCAGCGCGATCTTGCCGGCGGCATTGGCGGCGCGCACCTGCGCGGCATCGGCGCAGACAGCCAGCGCGTCGGCCGCATAACCCAGGCCCAGCAGCATGTCACGGGTGCCGTCGAGGTCGAGGTCGCACAAGGCAGCCACGCGGATGCTCTTGATGTGGCGGCACTGCACCAGCAACGAACGGCCGAAGCCGCCCTTGGCCCCGGTCAGCGCGATGCTGATGGTACGGCCCTGAAGTTCCTGGAAGAGGGTTTCGTAGTTCATGTCTTTCCTTCTGTTGCGATTGAACGGTGGATCAATGGATCAAGGCGTTGAGAATCAGCACGCCGGCCAGGCCGATCAGCGATTGCAGCGATACCAGCAGGGTCCAGCTCTTGAGCGTTTCCGAGACGCTCAGCTTGAAGTACTCCTTGAACAGCCAGAAGCCGGAGTCATTCAGGTGCGACAGCATCAGGCCGCCGGAGCTGGTGGCCAACACCAGCAGTTCAAGGCTGACGTTGGGATCGGCTGCGGCCAGTGGCGCCACGATGCCGGCAGCGGTGACGGTGGCCACGGTGGCTGACCCGATCGCCACGCGGATCAGGGCGGCGATGGCCCAGCCGAGAATCAGCGGGTTGATCTGCCAGGTCACCGCCCAGTGCGCGATCAGGTCGCTGACGTGGGTGGCCACCAGCATTTCCTTGAGGCCGCCGCCGGCACCGAGGATGAGGATCACGCCGGCCGCCGGGCCCAGGCTCTTGCCCAGCAGTTTCTGGATCTGGGTCAGCGAGAACCCGCTACGGATGCCCAGCGCGTAGATCGCGAACAGCACGGCGATGAGCAGCGACACAATCGGGTCGCCGACGAATTCTAGCCAGGTGTGAAGTGGGCTGTGCTTGTCGAACAGGTCGCGACCGAAGGTACGCAGCATCATCAGGCCTGGCGGCAGCAGCACGGCGACCAGCACCAGCGGCAGCGAAGGCAGGCGACGGCCATCCGACTCGGTCACCGGATTGGCAGCCGGCGCGGCATCCTCGCCAAAGCCGCCCGAGGCCGGGAACCAGCGCATGATGAAGGAAGTGAACAAGGGGCCGGAGATGATCGCCATCGGCACCGCGATCAGGAAACCGTAGAAGATGGTCTTGCCGGCATCGGCGTGATAGGCGGCCATGGCCAGCGTGGGCGACGGGTGCGGGGGCAGCAGGCCGTGCGAAACATACAGGCCGGCCGCCAGCGGCACGCCGATGCGAAGAATGTAGTTATTGGTGCGACGGGCGATGACGAAGGCCAGCGGCACCAGCATGACAAAACTGACGTCGAACAGGTGGGGCAGTCCGATCAGCAGTGCAGCGGCGCAGATGGTGGTGGGAATCCAGCGTCTGGAGCCCATGCCGACGAAGGCGTTGGCGATCTTGTCGGCGCCGCCAGACTCCAGCAGCAGGCCGCCCAGCATGCTGCCCAGGCCGACCACCAGGCCGACCGAACTCAGGATGCCCCCAAATCCCTTCTGGAAGCTCTTGACGGTATCCACCGGCGACACGCCGCTGACGATGCCGAGGAAGCCGGCCGACAGGATCAGTGCCAGAAAAGGATGAAACCGCAGGCGCGTAATGAGCAGAATCAGTAATAAAATCGCCAGCACCGGGCTGACCAGTTGATAGACATCGGGATGCATGGGTTGCTTTCTTTTCGTGGGTTCAGGAATCGTTGCGTTGCGCTTGTGCGCGCATGGCGCCGGCCTCAGCTGTGGTCGGCGCAGGACGGAAACGGACCGGCATGAAGGACGTGGCTGCCGCTGGCGCGGGAGGACCCTGACGAAAAGATGCGGTGATGGCTTGGCCGCAGCGTGGCGGCATCGGTGATAGGCATTGTCTGTCTCCCGCTTGGAGTATGTTTTTTCAGTGAAAAGTGCGGTGACCGGGGCTAAACCGGCCATCAAATGGTATACCAAAATTCAAAAAGAACGACTTATTTTTTATTTTTAAATTTAAGCTGTTGATTTATATGACTAAATTTTTATATAAAATGGAATACCAAAATCAACAACATGCTCGACGCAGCTCTCGCTCATCGAGCAGCAATACAGGCATGCAAGGAAAGAAATGACGCAGGAAGCAAGACTGGAACCGGCACCATCCGAAGAACCTGCGCTGGACGGCGCGCAGGAGCTGCTCTCCGAACAGCTGGCCGAGCGTCTGCGCACCCTGATCGTCACCGACGAACTGCGCCCCGGCACGCCTCTGCGCGAACGTACGCTGGCCGAGCAGTTGCAGGTTTCGCGCACACCCCTGCGGGATGCACTCAAGATCCTGGCCAGCGACGGCCTGGTACGACTGCTACCCAACCGTGGCGCGGTTGTCGCCGAGCTGACGCCGGAACAGATCGAGGAAAAGCTGGACGTGCTGGGCGTGATTGAGGAGTTCGCTGCGATCCGTGCCTGCAAGCTGGCCACCGATGCGGAGATTGGTGAGATACGCGCACTGCATCATGAAATGCTGGCCGCCTACGAGCGACGCGACCGGATGGCCTACTTCCAGCTGAACCAGCGGATCCACCGCGGCATCGTCACGGCGGCCCGCAACCAGACGCTCAGCGATGTGCATGGCCAACTCAACCGGCAACTGTACCGCTACCGCTACCAGGGCAGCGTGACCTCGGAAATCTGGCATACCGCCGTCGACGAACATGAGGTGATCGTCGAACTGCTGAGCGGCCGCGATGCTGAAAAACTCGGCAGCTATCTGCGCCGCCACGTACATCGCACCTGGGAACAGCTGGTGGTCGCACCCTGAGGGGGGGGCGATCCGGGCCAAGAACCGCAACTACGCCAAGAGCAGCTGGACAAGGTGGACCATGAAACCCCATCGGGGTTGGCGATGGGGGAGGAGGCCTTGACCTCAGCGATTAAGGCGTGCCGGCAAGATTTGTGTCGCCTGATGTGCCCGCATCAGCATTTCCGCAATCTCCGGTTCGGCAACTGCCAACAAGTTCGCCTTGGCCCGCAGCGACGCTCCGAGCATCGCCCTTGTTCGGTTTTCATTGTCTGCACATCCATCACCTGCCCGCAGGGCGTCATCAATCAGCCTCTGAATCAGCGCTGTTTCCGCATCAATCGCCAGCTGCATGACCGTGGCGACGCAATGTTCCACGACCCTCCTTTGTTCTTCGCTCTCCATCGTCAATCTCCTCCTTGTCAAAAATTAAGCCGTTTCGCATATCCACCTTTGAAAGGTGCCAGCCGAATCCAGGCACTACGCCGAGTAATTCCGCTAAATTCAGAATTCCATTTTGGCGACTCAATTGCATTAATTGAAGTATTTGACTCGAAACAGCTAAGAAATATTTATTAGAATAGCAATAAAACTGGAGTCTGATGAAGTTTTTACATCCGAGCCGTGCAATACAATTCAAGACCCATCCGCTGCTTACCCCTTAATTATGGCGTTTTTCGCGCCAACAATCGTTGACAGTCCAAAAACCGCTGCCTATTATTCGAGTTCGGAATACGGAATTCAATAATCATGATGATCGAAGACACCTCCCCGTTCATTGATCAGGTATTCGAGCAGTTGCTGACCTCGATCGCCCTCGGAACGCTGAAGCCCGGGCAACGAATTCGGCAAGCCGAGTTGGCGGCGGAACTGAGCGTGTCCCGGCAACCGATAAGTCACGCACTACAGCTCCTTAAACACGAAGGCCTGGTGCAGGATTCGGGACGGCAAGGACTGGTCGTGTCCCCTATCGATCCGGATTACATGAAACAGATGTATCAGGCCAGGAAGGCGCTGGAAGTCACTGTTGCCGGGCTTGCCGCACAACGCGTGGCCGACAGGATCGCCACGCCCGAACAGGTCATGGCGCTCAAGGCTGCGCTCATGGAAGGGAAAAGAGCTTATGCAAGCGGCGAGCCACTGGCGAACCTGGTGAGAGCAGATCTGGAATTCCATCGCGCCATCTATCGCCTCTCCGGAAATCACGTCATCGAGCAAATGATGAATACGCGCTGGGCGCACCTGATGCGATCCATGCTCATCGTATTGGATGAGCCGGAAACCCCGGGCAGAGCGTGGGAAGAGCATGAGGAACTGACCGAATACCTCCTGTCGGGAAACGTCCTCGAAGGAAGCGATTTGGCCGCGCGTCACATGCAGAGGGCGAGTAACGACATGTACCGACGACTTACGAAGTTTACGGAATCCGCCGATTAGGGCCTGCTCACATTTAATCTGCGAGATGCGTTGGCCCCAGAAGGCGTGGTGGCAAGGCGCGCGTCAGGGCTGGTGGTGGTGCCACCAGCCCTGACGTGCAACGCCGCCAGCGCGCCTTCTGGGACCAACCCTCCGGGAGAGGCCGCCAAGCGTCGCCTGCCGTTGTTGCAGCTCCTTGCCGTAGCACCACTACGGCGCGTCGCTGCGCCTAGGCAGACAACGCTTGGCGACCTCTCGCACTCGTAGATTAAATGTGAGCAGGCCCTAGTTTCGGTATTCACAGCAACGACTGACTGGCTCGATTACACCGGGTCACGGGGTCGCTTTTTCTTAAAAAATGGAGACACGACATGCAACTGACCAAACAACAACTCGCCGAGTTTGACGAACTGGGCTACATCTTTTTACCGGAGTGCTTCCCCGTGGAGCAGGTGGAAGCGCTTCGCGCGGCGGCCAGCGATGTCTTTGCTCAACATCGCGCCGAAGTCTGGCGCGAAAAGGACGGCGCCCCCCGGATGGCCTTCGCCTGCCAGCAATACAGCGAGGCGTGCAAGCTGCTTGCATCTGACGAGCGCCTGGTCACCCCCGTCGAGCAATTGTTTGGCGAGCGCTGCTATCTCCATCAATTCAAGATCAATGCGAAAGCCGCGTTCACGGGCGACGTATGGCAATGGCACCAGGATTTCCCCACATGGCATAAGGACGATGGAATGCCGGAACCTCGCGCGATGAACATCGCCGTGTTTCTGGATGATGTCATGCCGATCAATGGTCCCCTGATGGTCGTTCCACGAAGCCACAAGGCGGGAGCACTGGAGTCGTCTCACGACGTCAAGACCACGTCCTATCCGCTCTGGACCCTGGACAACAAGACGGTTACCGATCTGGTTGAACGAAACGGCATCGTGACCCCGACCGGCAAGAAGGGCGGAGTGCTGATGTTCCACGCCAACATCGTGCATGGCTCCGCCGGAAATATCACGCCCTACCCTCGCCGCATCGCCTATCTGACCCTGTCTGCACTCTCCAACGCGATCGTCAAGCCGACTCGCCCGGACTTCATTGCTCACCGCGATTTCACGCCTGTCCAAAAAACATCTCCCAAGGACTTCGAGGAGTTTCTTGCCAGGGAAGTGACGGCCTGAGGCCGGAAGACCCGATTGGGCTGGCAGAGAGAGCCCCGAGATATCGGCGAAGCGGCATGCAGGAGGTCGCCTCGCCGTCTTACGAAACCGCAAGAGCCAAAGGATTTGTATGTCGTCAAGAATGAAGGGCAAGGTGGTCATTGTCACTGGAGCCGGCTCGTCCGGGCCAGGCTGGGGAAATGGAAAAGCCGCTGCGGTGCTGTACGCCCGGCACGGGGCGTCGGTGCTCGCCGTAGACAATCGAATGGAAGCCGCACAGGAGACGGCCGAGCTGATTTCTGCCGAAGGGGGGAAGTGCGTCGCCGCCCGGGCTAACGTCGCCAGTTCCGAAGACGTCAAGGAAATGGCAGAGCGATGCGTCAGGCAATTCGGCCGCGTCGATGTCTTGCATAACAACGTGGGCATCGTCGAAGTCGGTGGTCCGATCGAGACTGAAGAGGAGTCCTGGAATCGGGTGATCGCAATCAACCAGTCGAGTGTCTTTCTAACCTGCAAGCACGTCATCCCGCACTTGCTTGAGGCAGGCGGCGGTTCGATTGTGAACATTGCCTCAATTGCTGCAATTCGCTGGATCGGCTTTCCCTACCTGGCATACAGCGCCGCCAAGGCAGCAATGATTGCGATGACCCAGAACATTGCCGTGCAGTACGCCCCACAAGGGTTACGGGCAAATTGCATCCTGCCGGGATTCATGAATACGCCACTGATCCAGGAACCGCTTAAAGAAACCTACGGCGGCAATGTCGACGAGATGATCGACAAAAGAGATAAGCAAGTCCCAATGGGAAAGATGGGCGATGGATGGGATACGGCTTATGCAGCACTATTCCTCGCCTCTGATGAATCCAAATACATCACGGGAACGAGTCTCGTGGTCGACGGCGGACTGACAGCACGCTGCGCTTGAAAAATGGCAACCAGCTAAAATAATACGGAGACAATCATGGATCAAAAACGTCGCACCATCATCGCCGCGGGCGCCGCGCTCGGGCTTTCCGGCATCGCCGCAGCACCTCTATATGCCGCCGGCCCCACCTACTCTTTCAAGGTCGGGACAAACGTACCGGTCAGCCATCCAATCTACCTACGCCTGATGGAGGCGGCCGAGCGGGTGAAATCGGACACCGGCGGGAAAGTGGAAATGCGCATTTTCCCCAATGGCCAGCTGGGCGGTGATACCGAAATGCTCAGCCAGGTGCGCAGTGGCGGAATGGATTTCCTTACGTTGCCCGGCGTGATCCTGGCGACGATGGTTCCAATGGCATCGCTGAACAGCGTAGGCTTTGCGTTCTCCGATTACCCCTCTGTCTGGAAGGCCATGGATGGCGGTGTCGGCGATCTGATCCGGGACAAAATCAAGGCGACCGGACTGGTGGTCATGGACAAGGTCTGGGACAACGGTTTCCGCGAGATCACCTCACAATTCCCGATCAGCAGCCCCACCGATCTGCAGAAAGCACGCATTCGCGTGCCGGTCAGCCCGCTGCTGGTATCACTCTTCAAGTCGCTGGGAGCCGCGCCTACGCCGATCAACTTCAGCGAGTTGTATTCCGCACTTCAAACCAGAATCGTGGAAGCCCAGGAGAACCCCCTCCCTATCGTTGCGACAGCCAAGCTATATGAGGTGCAAAAATTCTGCTCGCAGACTTCCCATGTCTGGGATGGCTATTGGTTACTGGCAAACGGTCGCGCCTGGCAGGGGCTTCCGCAAGATCTCCGCGAAGTCGTCGCGAAGAACATGAATGCTGCTGCAATCGCACAGCGTGCCGACAGCGAGAAGCTGGCCATCACGCTCATGAAAGAGCTCGAACAAAAGGGACTCAAATTCAATAAGCCCGATCCGGCACCTTTCAGGAAAAAACTCGCGGAGGCTGGCTTTTACACCGAGTGGAAGAAGAAGTTCGGCGCGGAAGCATGGGCGGTCCTGGAGACCTATTCCGGCAAGCTCGGCTAACTCGACCAGGCGCGGATGAAGATCGCGGATCCAGAGGACAGCCAATAGCGTCCCAATCCATCAGGAAGCGGCGAGATTTGTGTTCGCGGTTCCGCGATCTTCAGGGATCAGGACAATCATCCTGAGGCGACCAATACCAAGACTTTCAGAGATGAGAGGGCTGTGCAAGAACCTCTTCAAGGTGCTTGCACAGCGCAATGCCACCCCGCTGCACGTGCCTCGATACCAGTTCCGAAGCCTCCAGAACGGAACCACGCAAAACACAATCTGCGATGGCAGCATGCTCTTCCCACGCAACCAGGATATCCGCCCTGGCATGGATGGTGATCAAGGCCCGCATGATGTGAGCCCAACGACCATTCATCATCTGCTCGATCACCGTATTTCCGGACAGCCTGTAAAGCGCGACATGAAACTGGAACTCCGCCATGGCAATCTCCGGCGCCGGCGCATGTGCTCTCACCTTATCTTGACCGGCGACGAGCATCCGCCGCAGGAATTCGCACTCCTCGTCACTCGCACGATGATCTGCAACACGTTGGGCCGCCAGCGCCGCGGCGCTTGCCTCCAGCGGTCTGCGCGCCTGAAATAGCAAGCGCATGTACTCCGGTTCAATCGGTGTGACCTGAAGTCCTTGACGACCAGAATCCTGCAGCAAGCCCTCATGTTTGAGCAGCTGCAAGGCATGGCTGATGGGTTGGCGAGAAACCTTGAGCTGGCTCGCCAATACCGACTGACGAATTCTCTCGCCCGGCTCAAGCTTGCAGAAAGCAATGTCGAAGAGAAGCACATCGAAGACTTGCTCGATAAACGGCGGGCTATCCTCCACTGCTTCGAGGCTTGTATTTGATTCCATGCTTGTTGATTATCGGTGCTGAGTGAGCTATCCCGCGGAAGATCCCCGAGGATGCGCGATTACCACTTGTTGGATCGAATCCTGATTTGCAAACCGTTTTTGATGAGTCTCAGGATTGCAGCGGTATTGTAACAAGCGATCTCGCGTCGATGACCAAGCTTACAGGCATCACGCAAAGCCATCCGAGGCGATCCTCTCAAGAGGAATCCACGCAACGAAGGGATATGGGAATGCGGAGGACACAGGCCTGGCACACTCATCATTCGTGCCGTGAAGGCAATAAAAAAGCCCTTGAATAATCAAGGGCTTAGTAAAACCTGGCGGAGAGGGGGCCAGTTTCTATTCCGCCGGAAAGTCGCGGTGGATATGGCTCCCCATCCAACGACGTAGCCTTTACCCGCAATGCTACCCACATCAAACCGAAGCTCTTTCAGGCACTATCACAAGAGATATTCGCCATCCCATTCTCGGAGAATGGGTTTCGCTTATTTGCCCAAATTTGACCGCCAACTGAGTATCAAAAGAAAAATCTGCTACATTTAGTTTCCGATCCGCAATAAAAAGAGCTCAAATGAAATACTTCATGTGTGGAATGATCTTCACTGTTGCTGCGTCAAGCGCCTTTGCTCAGAACAACATTGCACCGCCTGTGAGCGACGTAACACGGAGCTGTTCATCCTCTGGCTGCCAATTGAGTTGCATCAACCAGCAGGGAGTCGTCACGGTAAAAGACACCGCCAACTCCTCCATCAGAACTGTGATGCTTAGCAACGGAACGACTGAGTTCCGGATCAATGACGGGTCGAATGGACTCAGAACGATCTTCGTCTCTCAGCCAAATTTGATCTGTTCAATCTCGGGAGAAAGCTAGGTCTTGGCTGGGAAGTAAAGCCCCGAGCCGCCATCAGGAAGCTCGGGGCGCAATATTTGCGCCGTCCGGAAGCGGCTAAATGCAGTTAAGCGCCTTGGATTGGGTAAGACATACCTGCAACAGGTTTTCGGCCACTGGCCATTTGTTTCTTTGTGGCGAATTGCCGCGCCCCGCGCAGGCGGAAGTGGGTGGAAAAAATTACCCAAAGGAAATATAATAAATTCCCACGAAATAAGATTTAAAAAAAGGGGGAAATCTATGGGGTGGCTTTATACAAAACCCGAATTGCGTGACGATGGGACAGGCAATTATTACCACTTCACGAGCAATCTGAAAACGATTTCGGACAGTCGGTCGGTGTGGGGAAATGCAAATGGCTGTGTCTACGTGGTGGGACACCAGAACAACTACAACCTTGGCATTAATACCGATTTAGGAAAATTGCAAGTCGTCGTATTCCAACCCGGCTGTGGTGTCGAGTTCAAAAAATGCGCGTGGCCTACTCTGTATCTGACTTGGAAGGGATGTCGTGGAGAGTTCACTGGACGATTCGCGAACGACATCCAAATACTCAGGCAAAACGAAGATGTGCTCTCAGTTGATGGAAGAAACATCAAAGCACTTTATGTGAAAGAGGCGAAGTACGTACCTCAATCAGGCGCTACCAAAACATATTCAATCTGGCGAGCCTGCGCGATGTATAGCCTTTGGAATTTCGAGGCGACCATCGCTGTGGTGACTCTCGGGATCTACAGCAAAAATTGGCTGCGTCCTTTCGCAGACTTGGCCCTGCATGTCATGGGCGCTGTAGTTATGGCGTGGGGACTAGCATTCATCGTCATGCCTGTAGGATGCATTATCTCTGGAAGGAAATCTGGTCGAATGCCCCCTCTCAGATCTTCAGGTTCCCATCTACTTTCATCAGTGCGACAGGCGGTCAGGGCTTTATTTAAAAAGTAAACTCTGCCCATAAAGCAATTTGCGGCGTATAGCTTCCGCTAGCCCTCTGAAAAGGAACTGCAAACAAAAAAGCCCCAAGCCTCCACGTGGGAAGCTCGGGGTATAGGTCACGGCGCGGGCGCCAAGCCGTTCTTGATGATCACTTGTTGAGCAAGTCGTCCAGTTTCGAACCCGGCTGCAATGCGCTCTTTGAAGCGGTCAATAGCTCGTTGAAGGTCTGCTCCAACCATTCCAGGGTCGGTATCGGCCGCATTGCTTCCGGGGGCGCCTGAAATCGCTCCCGCTCCGGGAGTTGCTCCGTCGCACCAGGCGGCGCCGAGGCGCAGCCGCTCAGAGCGAGCAAGGCGATCAGCATAGTCAGAAAGTTTCGCATCGTAGTCTTTCTTCATGAGAGCCCTGTCGGCCGCGAACTGCGCCTTCAAAGCTTGGTTTTCGGCCTCTCGGCTTTTCACCTCCTGCGCTTCCGCGGCTTTCCGACTTGCCTCCTGCAGGTCCCACTTCGCCTGCACGCGGCCGGCGCCGTGGATCTCGCAGCCCAAGCACAGCGCCACCACCGCCAGAATCCAGTAGCACCACGATGGGACGATGCGCAGCAGTGCCAGGACGCTCATGCCAGCACCCCGCCGAAGGCCGCGAAGTGCGCCCGCAGGATCTCCAGCTTGTTTTCGCGCTGTCCATAGCCCGCGCCCGGCAGCGAAGCCCAGATGTTCCGCACCTTGCCGACGGCGACATCGAAGCGCCCGGAGTCCACGTCAGCGAGGGCACCCTGCTCCTTGATCTGCTGCAGCGCGATGACATCCTGGCTGGCCGGCGAGAAGTCGGGTAGGTTGAGCAGCTTCTTGTAGGCATCAAACCAGCGAGCCAGCAGCTGGTAGCGGCCGGCAGCGGTTGAGGACAGTGTCGGATTGAGCACAATCAGGCGCCGCGGATGGTCGGCGTAACTGTCGAACAGGATCGGCTTTGATGGTGTCGATCCAACGATGACGTTGTAGCCATTGTCCGAGACCTTCAGCAGGGCGGCGCCGATTTCGCTGAAGGCCAAGGTGTCAAGGAATGCCTTTCGGTTATCCATTTGCTTTTCTCCACAGGCGCTGGCGCGCCGCAACGTACAGCCAGGGGACTGCATAGAGGCCGGCGACGCCGACGTTCAGCACCACATGGGCCAGTGCCGGCGCCATGATGTGGCCGAACAGCGGCCCCAGCAGGATGCCGCTCTCGCCGGCCGCGACCAGCGAAATGAAAAGCCGGTCCAGATGGTGCTCGGCACCGGCGGTCATCTCGTTGAGCGCACATACGGCCCGCGCCAGCACCAGGCCGGCGGCGACGAGATTGATGATCAGCAAGTAGTTGCTCATTGGGAGGCTCCCGGTTGTGGATTGCCCCCTCCGAATCGAATTTTCAGTTGCTGCAGCGCCAGCGGCACCAAGGTCTGCGAACAGACTCCGATGGAGAACGCGCTGAAGAACCGCATCTGCTCTGGGATCTTGGCCGTCCAATCGAAATAGGACGACTGCGCCGCCCAGGCCACGGCAATGGGCGTGACATACGCGCCCACCAGCGCACTGGTGATCAGCGTGATGGCCATCCGCAGCAGCGGCGTCTGCCGCGTGAAGGACAGCGCCACGCAGCCCCCGAAGATCCCGGCCAGCAGCAGGTCATACTGCAGCCCGAGAAACGATCCGGTCAGCGTGACCGTTCCCACAGCCACGGCGTACCCCGTCGCCGCGCTGGTTGTTGGTTCTGGCATTGAGCCCCCCATAAAAAAACCGCCATTCCGGCGGCCCTATGACATGTGCAGGTGTCCGCACACGATTTGCTCCTGCGGTCGTGAACTATGCGCTTGCTTCTTGCGCCGCTACATCCTGGCCAGCTGCAGCCCCAGCCTCCGCGTCCAGGCGAGCCTGACGCTCTGCGGCCGATTCCACCGGCGCGCCCAACACGATTTCGTCTTTGGTGGGCGGGATCGGCTGGCCAGCAGCCAGTAGACGATCAATCTCATTGCGACAGATTTCGTCGTAGGCGACCCGCGCCCGCTCCGAGGCGGCATTTTGAATCCAGTCAGCCGGATTCAACGCGACGGTGGCCAGCGCCTTGGCCTGAGCCTCATTCAGTTCAACGCTATATTTCATGTGCTTACCCCTGGTAGGTGATGGATAAAATTACTTGGGTGGCGGCCGCTAGAGCGCCAAGGTTCATGCTGATCGTGTCGTTGGCCGCCAGCGAAAGTGCTACCGAGCTACCGACGTTGAGCGAAGTTGAAAAGCTGCTGTCGGTCGTATCGATGATTTCTGCCCCGGTAAAGCCGGCGGGCGTCGCACCGTTCACCCGAAGATTGACCAGTGTTCGGCCGACACCGTCACCCACAACAATCGCGGTGACGAGATAAACGCCGTCCACTGGGCAAGTAAAAAGCCCGGTCGATGCGTTGAAATGCCCGCCCTGATTGGTCGTGACATAGTTGACGCCATCGCCTGTTCGATAGAAGCGCGTATGCGGATTTGTCGGCTTACGTACCCGTCCGCCGCTATCCAGCACCATTCCCTGGACTCCGCTGCTTGCCAAGGCAATCTGTCCACTACTGGGCGAGTACACCCCTGTATTGGCGCTAGCGCCGACCCGCAGGCCTGGTGCCGACACAGTACCGGGCGGCAGTACCAGCGCGCCCGAAAGCGTGCCACCGGTCGTAGCCAGCTTTGCGTCGAGCAAGGCTGTCACGCCAAGCAAATTGCGCGCTGCCGCCGTGTTATCACTGTCATCACCTAGCAGAGCCGCGAGGTAGTCGCGGATCTGCCCTAGCGCTGCCTTCATCTCCGCCGTCGATGTAGCCGGCACCTTGGAGCCGTCCAAGATATTCTTTGCTGGTAGTGCTGTCATATTTCCCTCGATGTTTAATATCCCTGGATTCGGGCATCGCCCTTCCCTGCCGTCGGGACACCAGCGCTGGTTAAGGCAACCACCAGCGGTCCCAGTACAGGGTTCTTGTCGATCCACTTGATCTGTGCGACGTCCGAACTATCGGAGTGCAATGTCAGTTGCACGTTGGTGATCGCCATGTACTTCTTCCGGATCGGCAGCCGCACACCGCCCGCGGGAATATCAATGAGGCTGAAACTCTCCTCGATATCCGGCACGTCAATCACTGCCGCGCAGGCATCAATCTCGCCGCGCGTGCCGCCCTGCTCCACCGTCAAGCGGAATTGGTAGCTGAGCGCCTGCAGCTGCACGGCACCGGGCCAGGGCTGATAATCCGGCGGCGCTGGATAGAACGTTTCGCTGTCGGCCTTCGAATAAAACAGCGCGGTAGGATCGACCCCATAGAACGACTCGCCGTCAAATGCGCGATATTCGATAGAGCGAGCGCCGCCCAGCAGATCGCAATCCAGCGTCATATTCGAACCAAGTGCCTGCACCACCGGAGTGAAGGACGAAGTCTCGTAGACCAGCTTTTCGAACTGATCCTGATAAAACTCCGTGTCACCCATCTGGCTGTAGAAGCTGCCAAGGTCGTTGCCGAAGAACACGCTGGTGCCGTTGGCCTTGAGATGGCCACCCTCAACCGAACCACCGATGACGACGCCCGGAAATCCCAAGGCGGCAAAATCGACGGTCTGGACGACATTGGCCACTATCGGGTCACCGAAACCGGTTTGCAGGTAAGCCGTTCCAACCGAAAGATTGCCCGTCGTATCAATCGAGCGAATCATCAGGGTCACCGGGCCTTGCGGCGTGACGTCCGGCGTGTAAGGCGTTGCCGTCACGATGCCCTCATGCAGCGGATTGGCATCGCCCCACGATCGGTTGTATCCGTAATGGAATCGGATGACGTAGCCGGCGAGATCAGCATCACTAACGGTCTGCCATGTCAACGTATTTCCGTTGATCGATAGCCACGACACATCGCTGGGCGGGTAGCGCAGGCCAACCACCTCGTAATGCACCTGCAGAGGCTTGCCCAATCTTCCCAGGCCATCGAATGGTCGAATCGTCAGATCCCACTTGTCATCCAGGCCTGCCGCAAACTTGAATTCCCGGTTTTCTGTGGAGCCCAGCAATACAGCGCTGGCCCCACCGAGGCCTCCCCATATCTCAGCCCTGGCAAAGCTGCCGACAATATCGAGCGTGGCCGTCAGTGTCAGAGCGAAGGTATTTCCCTGCCGGTCCAACTGCTCCGATATCTGCGCCCTCTGGACCTGTGGCAATCCTTGCAGGAGGGACTGATTTGGAGGTGGCTCATAGGTGCCGTTGAGTACGTAGTTCCAGAACTCTGGCCCCTCTGGAACGCATGTGACGGACGCGGTCGCCAAGTCCGCATCCGGCTGAACCTCCGTCACCCGAACGCGATAGCCTGGTGTCGTCTTGAAATCGTAGATCCAGATCACATCGTGAACAGCGCTCCCGCCAGTCCCCGGAAATGGAAGGAGCTCAGGCCAGGCGGTGGCTAAAACGATCTCCCGGCTTTCCTCCGACAGCGCCTGCACTGCAAAGACGGTATAGCTCCGATCACCCAGCAGCCGCAATCCGATATACCCACCGCCACCGCTAGGCAGAAAGTCGTCAAGCGTCAGATGCACCAGGCCAGCCTCAGTACGAGCATCTTGAAGGCGTCCGCCATAGCCCCATTGCGTCACGTCGTGGCTCAGCATCAACACCGAACCTCGCTGATAGGTCAGGTGCTCAAGGTCAGTCGTAAAAGAAATTGACTTGCGCTGATAGATGCTCTGCGCCATGTGAAAGCGGGCCAGAAGTGCCGCATGCACCTCCTCTGTCACGCCAACCGAGGTGATCTTGGACGGGTTGAGAGGCACATCTACGCCTGGTGACTTCACGCGAACAGGAACCCAGGTGAAGTCCTGGGCGCGATCAAAATACTGATACTCCAAGCCATCGGCGGTATCGAGCGTCAGGTAGTCGATCTTGAACGAGCCTGCCGTCATGGTCGCCATATTAACCACACCGCTAACCGGCTCATTCTCCTGAAACCAGATCACACCGAGCTTTCCGCGAGGCCAGGCAACGCTCCCCATCCCGGCGGCCGCCATATTGCTCAGCACCTCCTGGTGCGATGTCGTCTGATCCACATACCAGTCAAACGTAAATCTCATTGCCGCACAGCGGACCATGAAGCCCTGGAGGGATTCGAGATCGATCATGTCATCCGAAAGACCCATGCCGGCCTGTAGCCGGCCTTCGCTGTCGTAGATACCGCGTATGTACTGCAACATCAAAGCACCCGGGTTGTTCAGACCCTCTGCCCGGGTGGCGGCCGTCACCCAGGCTGAGCCGTTCCAAAGCGAAACAGCCTTCGCCCGCGCCAACCAATTCACCGTGTCCAGCGTGCCATTGATCTGCCCGGACGCCCGAATCTTCAGTCCGAAGCGACCGATACCGGTGTAGTAACCCCCGTCACGCTGGATGCTCTTCAAATAAGACCAGGCAAAGGTATTCTGCTCACGCCCCATATTCTTATCGGTCGTGTTTTTCCTGATCCGGATCTCATGCTGGCCTTCGGCCAGGTTGTAATTCAGCGTATCGCGGATTGGATCTGTCCTGGAACTACGATAGCGCTTCAATTCCAGCAACTCCCAATCTCCATCAGGAAGTAGCCTGTGCTGAACCTCGATATCTGCAGTGCGCTCCTCCCCACTGCCGTTGTCAGCGGTGAAATAGAGCGAGCCTTCTATATCCACCTGAATGAAGACCGTTCCGGCCGAAGTAGTGCGAGTTACCCATTCTCCGGGTGTGTAGTCCTGCCACCCACCCAGATCCGGGCCACCGGTCAGGCGCGCGCCGGCAATCGTGTCCACGTTCGCCCAGTTCAACAGTGGCTGATCAGGCATGGCGGAGAACCCTGTGGCCGCCGAATCCCAATCCGAATAGCTGGTCAGCGGTGTCTTGCCGATCCGCACATCCGAGACCGAACCGCAATTGATACCCCCATGCAGGTTCTCATAGAGGTACTGCTCTTTTCCCTCAAACCAGCCAAAGGGCTGCGAAGAGAAATCAGGAGAAACTCGCACCTCCCCAAACAGCAGCCCCAGCGGCTCATAGGGACGACGCTGGTTACTTCCACCGGAAAGACTGTACGTCTTACCTGCCGCCTGGCTCTGCAACGTCGCAGCATCCGGCTGTTTCGGGCCGAGCATTTTGTTGACCAGCATCGTCCCCGCAATGAAAGCGCCAGCTGCAGCCAAGAAGCCGCCACCAATCAGACCTCCGCTTGCGAAGAGGCCACCGGCACCCAATCCGCCTGCGCCGAGCGTGAAATACGAGATTGCTATCAGTGCGCCTATCTTCAGCACATCCTGGCGCACCAGACGGCGACAAGAAATAATCACGCCCGCCTTCGGACGGGTAAGAGACCAAAATCTTGCCGGCACTTCGCTACCATTGATCGCTACAGCCCAGTTTCCTGCGACAACGTCCGGCGCGACACGCTCCAGAAAGGCCAACAGGGTTTCCCCGTGCAGCAGCGATTCTGCGGCAATCCGCTGGCCATCCAGCGTCACCGGGTGTGGAGTAACGATAAGACCGGTGCTCAGTGCAGACGTCTGCTCCCGGTCATCCAACCGGCATATCACGTTGCCGACAGAGTCGATTACTTCCATCTATAGAAACCCTCGATAAACAGGCCAAACAAACGCAGATCCGCGAGTTTGTGTAGCCATACGCCGCCCAGGGCGTGGCTGTTGTGCAGCACGCGCCAGGAGCCGGCGAGGTAGAACAATGTGCCAATGTGTAGTGAGTCGCCTTTCATCAGCACGGCATCCCCGTCGCTGATCTCCTCTGGGCCAATCACTACTGCCAAGGCATCCCGATAGCGCGCCAGACTGGCAACCTGGGCATGTCGACGCAGACGATCGGCAGGCAGCGTGATCTGCCGACCGAATAACTCGCGCTGAACGAGCACAGCCAGGTCGGCGCAGTCAAACGTCTGAGCGTCATAGGGCCGACCTATATAGCGGTCAAGATCGCGTGCGGCGACCATTAGAAAATCCCCGGTGAGGTACTCGGATCATGAACCAGGCGCACCGCCTTCTGTCGCAACAGCCAGTCCACAGAAAGTGTTCCGGTGATCAATGCTGGCGTAACAGAAATAGAGACCAGCGGCACCTTCCAGCTCCAGTCAATGACATCAGGGGTAGCGCGATCAGCGATGGACGCTGTGGCGCTAAGCCAAGCACCAGGAGGCAGAGCCTCCAGCTCTCCCACCAAATCTTGACCGACGTTGTCGATTTCGATCTTGGCCTGCGGGGCCTCGTCAGCGCTGTCCTGTGGGTAGCTGAAGCGAAATGGATAGCTGGTATAGGTACGTCCATTGCTCACCCAATCGCGTGTATCGTTGACCAAGTAGACCGGCGCACTGAAACTGGGATGTTCAAGCGCGAGAAACTGAAGAATTCCGCTCCGATCATCGACCCGTTGCCGGCCCGCCAAAAAATTAGCCGAAGTCATAGGTTTTTCACATACTCAAGCTGAATAGACCGGCTACCCAGACCAATCGCCAATGGCTGGAGCTGCTTCAGTGGACCGAGTGAATCCGCGACCACGCGCACGCTACGAATAATGTTCGTGCGTGGATCTAGCCAGTCAAACCACACCGTCCCCATCCCGGCATCACCGTAGTACCAATCCTCGAATCCCTGCTGATCCTCCAGGCTTGTCAGAAATACAGAGAATGAGACCGTCACCAGCACATCACTTTGCACGCGCCGCTGTTTTGGCACCCCACGATCCATTGCCGTTCGCTTCATGACCGAGCCAGGAGATTCCTGGAAGGTATCGACCTGGATCTTTGCGTAATCGGGAAATGTAGTTGTCATGCGGAAGGTGCCTTGAGGTTATAGCGGCTCTTCAGCGAGCGATTTACATCACCCGTACCACTGAGGATGTCATTAGCAATGGACTGCGATACCAACTTCGTTAAGGTGACAATCAGATTTCCACTGCCATCCATCTGAGCAGATGCGTCCAGCTGAGTACCTGATTGGTTGACGATCTGCACATTTGGTGCGCTTCCGCCTACCTGAGAAGCAGAGCCCGAACCCACATATCCTCCAGCAGCAAAGCGAAGTTCACCAGTGGAACGACGTCCAGAGTTAATCGCTTCCAGCAAGGATCGGTTGCGAGCGGTCGCCGCTGCGTTGACGACGAACTCGCCGTCAGACAGGCGGGCCGGAATATCGTCCGATGTCCCCGTGCCAGGGCCGCTGATATACCCCCCATTGGCCGCAAACTGAATGGCGCCACCCAGGATATCGCCGGCACCAGGGGCCGCCGCAGCTGCGGACGGCCCGCCGAAATATGCACCAGCAATGCTGGTGAGATAGCCCATGACGCCGGATACCGCAGCCCGCGCCTGCATTCTCAGGATGTCCGCAATGACGGAATTGGCCAGACTGGAGAAGGAAAATTTGCCGGTCGTGGCGAATTTAACGAAGGCGTCTTCCATGGTTTTAGCGGCATTCGTCATTGCGCTACCGATCTGCGCGCCGACGTTAGCAGCCTCCTCGCCATATTTTCGAACCGACTCCGTGGCGTTAAACCATGGATCTCGCGCCTTCTGGTCCTGTTTCTCGATAAGTTCAAGGCTCGCCGCCTTCGCGGCTTCTGCACGCTGGTTGATCGAATCGATCTGCTGCTGCGTGATAGTGAGCCCTTCCTTGCCGAGATCCAGCTGAGTCTTGTAGATCAGTGCCTGAACTTCGGCGTCGATGCGCCGCGCCTCGGTCAGCTTCGCAATTTCCAGCTGACTCCGCCCCATCAGATCGATATCCTGGCGCCGTGCATCAAGGTTCTGCTTTTCCCGGAAAACCAGCTCGTCGGCCGACTTGTCGAACTGGCGAAGGACCTGCAGCTGGCGCTCTTTCTGCACCGCCTCGTCAATCAGCTTGCTTTTCTCGATGTACTGGGCCTTCTGCTCTGGCGTGAGGGGGGCAAATTTTTCCGATTCCCGCTGCTTGTCAGAATACTTGCCGAGGGTCACATCGAATTCCGCCATCGCGGCCTTCGATTCCTTCACCTTCCCCGAGAATTTATCAAAGTTGGCAATCACATAATCAAGACTGGCCTTTGTCCGGTCTAGATTCATGATTTCCTTGTCGAACGGATCGACGGCGGCACGCGCCTCCGTCGCACCCTGATCATCCGGACGAGGAACCCAACTCTTACCCTTGGCGGCCGCCGCTGCCGGCGCTGCACGGTCATCCATCGCCCACGCCTGGCGCACTGCTGCCGCATTGTGCTGATGCTGCGCGACAATGTTGGCGCCGATCTGCGCCATTCGGTCCTTGGCTTCGTTCCAGCCAGAGACCATTGCCTCTTGCGCGCCGGAGAAGTCACCGGTCAGGGCCTTGGCTGCGGCCACCGCCAAGCCGGTCACACCCCTCGCAATAGCATCGATACTGCCCAGAATCGACTCGGCGACGATGTAAATGGCCTCTTTCAGGCCATAGAAGAGGGTCGTGACGGTCGCAATGGAATAGCGGAACGCATTGACCGCGCTAGGGAAGCCCTCTTTGAAGAACTCCGCCAGGTCGGTCAACAACGGCATGATGTTGTCAGCCACCGCCCGCTTGAAGCCCTGCGAGGTCAACTCGGTTTCCCGGTTGAAGGCACGCATGGCATCTTCGTAGGCCTTGACGGCTGCTTGAGACTCCGTGCCGATGCCGAGGTTGTAATCGTTCAGGCGATTGCGCGCCTCCTCGATTTTCTCCGCTGTCACGGTCGCAGCCGCCGCCACATCAGCCGCACTACCCAGGCCGATTGCGGTCGCCGCCTTGTTCCTATCCCAGCCTTCGGTATAGCTGGCCAGGACATCATTCGCGTTCTTGATGACGTCCGACAAGGGCAGCAGCTTTCCCTGCGCATCCTTGTACGCCACGCCCAGCCGATCCAGTTCGTCCGTGTTCTCGTGGACCGCATCGGCTGCAGCCTGGAAAGTGCTGATGTAAGCGGACTTGTCCACGCCGAGCGCAGCCAGCGCTGCATTCGTGGCCGCAGCCTCCTGCGCGGTCAGCGCAAGGGATTTCTGGATTTCCTTGACCTGATTGTTTGCCTCGATCAGGGCGTCGATGTTGTCGCTCTTGTAGCTGTCACCGGTTAGCAGCCCGGTAATGAAGCCAAGAGAGCCGGAAATCACTTTATACGCGGTGTAGATCGCGCCAAGGCCCACTGCGGCAAAGGCCGCGCTCACGGCCAGGCCGACAATCACGGCCTTTGTTTTGGAATACTCGACGAAGGTGTCCCAGCCCTTTTCGGCCGCAACGATGCCGGCGCCGATGCCGCGCCCGACCGCCTCCGCCAAGCGGTCGCTCATCGGTTGAAAATCAGCCTTATTCGCCGTATCAGCGACACTCTGGATCGCCGCCGCAGACTTCTGCGAATTGGAAATGATGGCGTCATTGGCCGCCTCCATATTGGAGGCAATGCTCTGCGCAGCAAGCTGCGAGTCGTTTGCGGCCTGCTGCACGCTGGTCCGGAAGTCGTTGACCGATGCCGCCGACGCCACCATGGACGCCTTGGAAACCCGTGCGGCCTGATCCATATTGGAGGTCAGGCCCGCAATATTTGCAGTGACGCTGATCTGCAAATTTCCAAGCGATCCACTCATCACGATTCCTTGAAGGTTGCGGCCTGCGCAAGGCAGGCCCGGTTTATTACGGTGCGGTGATGGTCACATCACCCGAAATGCGCAGCTCGCAGGTGCCTTCGACGGCAGCGTCCACGCCGCCTTGCCAGGGCATCGATTTCACGAAGGCCTGGAAGGCGGCGATGTAGCCGTTCGGGAGGGTCAACTTGAACCAGCGCTTGAGGCTGGCGGCACGTGCTGCGCGCATTGCGCTCTGCCCCGGATCAGCGAAATCGGGATTGATGTTCAGGCTCAGTTTCCCGAAGTCCTGCAGGCCGATCATGATTTCCTTGGCCACGCTACGCAGGTTCGTGACGTCGGTTTCGCTGGCAGCGCCGTCGAAGCCATTGAACGACTTGACATTGATGACCTCGGTGTAGGTCGAAGGGGTCGCGGTACCACCATTGGTGTAGACCAGGCCGGTGGTATCGACTTGCACCGCGAAGGTGTTGGTGGTCTTGTTCGTGGCTGGGAAGGACAGGCCATTGAGCTTCGCGGAAATGCTGCCGGTGATGCCGGCCAGCGCCAACACATCGCCGCCGTTGAAGCCGTGTGCGGCAATGGTGATGATGGTGGGGAAACCGGGCTGGATGCCGGTGATGTTCTTGGCTCCGCCAGAGCCGGTTTCGGTTTCCAGCTTGGTGCCTTGAGCGGAAATTGCGGTGGACGTCATGAGGACTCCTAAAAAGAAAAGGGCCACCGCAACAGGTAGCCCGATTGAGAAAAACAGATAAAACTATGCGCGGATGACGTTCATGCCGGCGAAGAGCGCCAACACCATGTCCGAATGCTGCTCGGGAGACGCCAGCAGGCCCTCAGAAGTGGATACAACCCCCTCCGCCTCTGGAGCCGGCTCGTTGAACAACCGGAACTCCTGGAGCTGGAACGGCTTCGGCCGCGCCTTGGGATCGCGATGCACATTCGCAAGCAAAGTGGCCAGGCCGGCGGCTAAGCTGTCGTGAACCGCCAGCCCCCACGGCTCGATTTCATAGAACTCTCGCCAGGTTTCGTATTCACTGGAGGGCATCGCCGCCACTTGGCCGAGCGACATGCCGAGGGCGAGTGCTAGTCGGCATTGGAAGCGACGGTCTTCGTCGCTTCGGAGTTTTTTTCCGGCACCTTCAAGAAGCCATTCAATTCCAGCACCTTGCCGACCAGATGCTCGATATGCTGGTTACCGCTCTGCTGCAGCTGCTCAATGTCAGCCGATTCCAGCATCCGATTACCCTCGGCATCCGCCAGGGACCAGGACAGCAGGCGCAGGCCGAACGGCGCAGCAGGCTTTTGCTTGTCGGCCTCCGCTGCCTTCTGCTCTTCGCGGGCCTGCTCAATCTGGCGCACAGTCAATTCCCGCAGGGTGACCGATTGGCCGGGCTCGATATCGACGGTAACGGTCTTGGCCTTGAACATTTCCAGCAGCGAATCGCGGTTCAAAATCATGGCTTTCCTTTCAATTGGGGTCTTGGAACCAGAACGAGAAGTCCTGGCGCTGTCTTTGAAGCTTTGAGGCAGGGTCTTCACCGCTGCCCTCGTCAATCAGGGTTGCGCTGAGCGCTGGCGTATCGAGGATCGCGGTACGGATCGCCTTTTTAAGGGAGGCTGCCTGCAAAGCAGTCTCCGCATACACATCGATCTGCACTCGGGGATTGGCAAGGCCGCAATCTCCGCGCAGAACCTGTTCGCGACGGCCTCCGACCTGCCGGTAGATGACATACGGCGCCCGATCGGCATCATCGGCCGCATTCGGGCGGATCGGCTGCGCAGCCAAGGCTGGAACAGTCTGGATAGCGGCGACAATGGTTTCTTCGAGGGTCATTTTTCCAGCGCTACCTTCAATGTGGCGGATGCTGCCTGCACTGCAGCGTCCTTTCCGGCACTGAAGCCAGGGCGAAACGAGGGCTCTGCCGGCATCTTGCTGGTGCCGAACTCCAGGAAGACGGCGGCCTCATTGACCTCGCCGACGGCGGAATCCCGCACTTGCACCGTTGCCGTTGCAGCCTGACCGGAGACCACGACAGTGGTCTCCAGCGCGTGCTCGGTAGCCCCGGTATCCCGTGGCATGCGCTTGTCGATTTCTTGAAAGATAGGCGCGGCACCAGCCTTGACCAACTCCGGTAGCGCGGCCTGCGCCTGACGGATCTTGGCTGCGATAGCCGCCTCCAGTTCTGCCATTCCTGAGAAATCAGCCATTGTTTGCTCCCGACTCGACGACCAAGTCCATGCAGTCCCTCATGCCATCCGGGAAAGGCACGATAGCCTTGATATCGAAAATTTGGCCGCCCCAGAGCACGCGCATGTCAGTGGTGAGGTCGCTGCGCGGGCGGATACGCATGCTTCCAGCGATCACCCCGGCCTCCCTCCCAGCCGTGACAACTCCCTTGCCATTCTGCAGGCGCACGTCCGACCAGATCCTGGCGAATTCGCCCCACACGAGAACCCGCTGGCCGACGCTGTCATTGGCAGCAGAGCGCGACTGGATGGTGATGCGCTGATTCAGCTTTCCGGCGCGCATGCTATGGCCCCATGTTGTTACGTTTCGGGCGCAACAGGGCTTGCACACCGTTGGGAAGAGCCACTGCGCTCGCACCAATCACCACATCCTCCCGATTGGCGTACAAGTGCCCGCAGGTCAGCAAGATCGCGGCCTTGATGGCTGCATCCACCACGATGGGCTCGACGCCACCGGTGCCGGCCGCTACCGCAGCATCAAGCGCAGCCTGGTCCGCGAAAATTTGCCGATTCAGATAATCCGCAGCCGCCTGCTCCGCTGCAGCCAGGTAAATATCCATCAGCTCATCTTCGGCGCCCGAATCTGCCTTGCAATGCTGGAGCGCAATGTCCCTGCTGACCAGGCCCATCAGTTCGCCTCTGCCGCCTTCGATTGCTCGGCCGCCTTCAACTGCTCGACCAGCTCTTCCTTCTTGGCGTTCTGGGCATAGGTGATCTTCAGATCATCCAGCGCCGCCTTCAGCTGTGGGACGGTCATTTCATCAATGGCGCGCTCCAAGGCGCCGAGAGCAAGCGCCCCCGCCACCAGCTCGGGCGGGCACTCATCGCCCTTAGAGAACTGCGACGGATAGATTTCCCCATCGCGCACGCCTTCGAATGCCTTCGCAAAAACTCGCAAGCTCATACATTTCTCCTATGAAAGAGGAAGAGCGCGAATCGCGCCCTCCCCCTCAGATTGACCCTGACCTGATTAGGCCGAGACCTTCAGGCCCTTCAGCGGCTCAGGGTTGAGCAGGCCGCCGCCCACGCGCTTGGTGGTGTAGAACTGCACATAGGGCTTGTTGGTGTACGGATCGCGGAGCACGCGGATGCCGATACGGTCAATGATCTGGTAACCCTGCTTGAAGTCACCGAACAGGATCGGCACGGCATTGGCGGCGATGTTCGGCATATCCGGCACCTCGACCAGCGGGTAACCATTCAGGGTCGCTGGTTGGCCGGCGATGTAGGACGGCTGCCACAGGTAGTTACCCTGACCATCCTTCAGCTTGCGGATGGCGCCCTGGGTATTGCGATTCATGATGAAGCTGGCATTGCCAGCGAACGCCGAGGGCAGGCTGTAGATCAGGTCGATGATGCCGTCCGAAGTCAGGGCGGCGGCCGAGCCGCTGTTGACCAGGCCGATAGCGCCCAGCGGGTGCAAGGCGGCGTTGGTGCCACCGGTCACGTAGGTCAGTACGCCATTGGGCTTGTTGGTGCCGTCGCCCGAGACGAAGGCCGCGCCTTCCTGCTTGGCGAACTCGGTCTCAACTTCGCCCGCCAGCCATTTCTCGATATCGATCTCGGAATCGTCCAGCAGCTGCTGGGTGGCCGACGGATTGGCATAGATTTCGCCGTGCGAGAAGGTCAGCGACTTGAATTTCGGGCTGTTGGTCTCGGGGCGGGCGGCAGTCTCACCGACCCAGCCACTGCCCGTACCGTGCATGTTGAACAGCTTGCTGAAACCGGCCTTGGATGTGCTCATGACCGATGCGAGTCCTCGCATGGGCGAAATCAGAACCAGCTTGTCGATGATGGTGCGATCCCATTCGATGGGCGTGGTGTAGCCGCCGTCTTCCGCCGAGCCCTTGCTCAGAGCAGCCTGGACATCACCGGAGCGCATGTGGGCCTGGAAAGCGCCGGTATATTCGGCGTCGCGCAGCTTCTTTTCGCCACCGTTCATCTGGGAAGCGGCGATCTTGGTATGGGCATCTGCGATTTGCTTCTGCAGCTCGTCCATGAAGGCGCCGATCTTTTCGACCTTGGCGGTCTGGTCAGCCGACGGCAGGCCCTTGCGGATGTCGTCCAGCTGCTTGGTGTGCTCGGCCTTGAAGTCCGAGAAAGCCTTGTTCATGGCCTCCACGGACTGGCGCAGCTCAGGCGGCAGGGAGCCGGTGTCAGCGCGCACGCCCATGATGCCGCGACGACGGGTGATGATGTTCGATTGTTGCATCATTGACCTTTCAATGTGTTGATGGTGGATTGCAGCAGCGCTGCCATTTCATTGGTGCCAGCGCTGGGCGTGGCCGGTGGGTCGGCAGCGCCAGGCGTGCCGGAAAACAGGTTCTTGAAAACGTCCTTGCGGACGGAGCGGGAGTAGCCGGCCTTGGCCATGGCCTTTTCGATAAGTGCTTTGGCATGCTGGCGGCCATTGGCCTTGGGGTCCGCCTTGATATCGGCGGCCGACAACATGCCTGTCGCAAAACCGTCCCGGATCGCGTCTGCCGGCGTCAGCCAGGTTTCCTTATCCATCATGTCGGCTACCGTCTTCGACGAGAGACCGGTGCGGGCGGCGTACAAGCTCGCCATGGAAGCGTCGAACGTCGCCATGACTTCGGCTGAATCAGCCAGATCGTGGCGATTGCCGACCACCACCGCCCAGGCGTTGTGGATCATCAGGTGAGTCCCCTCACCCATCCTGATCTCGTCACCCGCCATGGCGATGATGGAGCCGGCGGAGGCGGCCAGGCCCAGCACATTGACGGTCACCTTCGCTTTGTGCTCGCGCAAGAGGTTGTAAATCGCCACGCCTTCGAAAAAGTCGCCGCCCGGCGAATTCACGTTGACCGTAACATCACGCTCGCCAATGGTGCGCAGTGCGGCCGAGATGCGGCGAGCGGTCACGCCGTTGCCGTCCCAGGTATCTCCGATGGCACCATAGATGGAAATCGACGTGTCGGCATCTTCCTTAGCGGCACGGATCTCGGGGTCCCAGCGCTCCAGCGCATCGTCCGGCATTTCGAATTCACCGCTCAGCCGGTGGTCGGCCTTGATTTCAGGAAGCTTTAGGTGGCTCATTGTTGGGTGCCTTTGACATTTGATTCTTCAGGGAAGTGGCTTGTGGTTCGTCCGACTCGGGCAGGTCGCTGAGCTTTCTCACCTCGTTTTGCGTCATCCAGGGCGCCTGACCGCCTGCGCCCAGCGCCTTGGTGAAGAAGTTCGCCTGCGCTTCCAACGTCCCGCGCAGAAGAGCGCGCTCGTTGAACTTGAACTGCACCTGATCCAGTTCGGACTCGGTCAGCAGTACGCGGGCGGCCGACTGCTCCCAGTTCGTGAACCGGAAGGCCAGTGCGTATTGCACGAAGAAGATGGCCAGCTGCTCGATGCCGCTGCCCCAGGCGGTGTCATCCATCATCATCAGCGGGCGAGGCACACCGAAAGCGCGGGCGACCTCTTCGATCTGCATGCCGCGGTTCTCGACATGCTGGGCTGCCGATGCCGTGTCCGAGAACTTGCCAGCCTTGCCGCCTCCTTCCAGGATCATGAATTTCCCGGAGTTTTCGGCGCCGCTATGCTCCTCGCGCATGGAATCCTTGAGGCGGGTATAAGCCCGGTCCGACAACTCATGCGGGAATTCCAAAGCGCCGCCTGCCATGACGCCAGATTCGAAGGTGCGGGACGCGGCTTCCTCTGCTTTCAAGGCCAGATCGATTGCGCCGCCAGCCAGGCGGACGCGGGATTGCCCCTTAATTCCGTCCTCGCTCAGGTCGCGAAGGTGGAAGACCTCGCTGGCCGGAAGAACAATGCGCTGCCCGTCATTCCTGGTGAAGACATACGTCATTTCCCAGGTGTCGGACAGCTGCGGATCCACTCGATCCGGATGCATCGGGATCAAGGCGATGGGCCGAGACCCCGACTTGATGACGCGGGCATAGGCATTGCCCTTGAACATCAGGTGAAACTCCATCAGCCGCTTGAATTCCAGCGGCGTCTGCCAGCTGTTCGGGCGATATTTGAGGAGGCGGAAGGCCGGGTGATCCGTCGCATTACCCTTCCCCGGGTCGCTGTACATCAGATTGAACGGCAGCATGCCGATAGCTTCCGAAATCAGCGTGACGCAGCGGAGTACCGCCATATTGCGCAGCGCCTTCAGTGCGCCAGGGCCGCCGGCCGCCTGCGCACCCCTCACATATTCCAGAAATGCCGGGTCATTCAGCCCATTGAAGACCAGTCCGCCCGATGGATCTTCGGCGCGTGGGCGCACTGCTCCCCCGCTCGAACTCGCCGAGCGAAAAATTTTGAACAGATCCATGGATTCCTTACACGTAGCGAATGCCGCGCCGCTCGTAGATTGTGTTGATTGCCGGCGCTGGATTCAGCGACAACAGAGAAATTGCGTTGAAAGTGGCCATCAAGGGATCGATCTTCGCGGTACCAGATGCCTGCTTGGTGATCAGAATGGCGTTCCCCTTCGGCTCCACCTTGGCATTGCTGACGCAGTAATTCATCATCTTCTGGCCGCCATGCACCAGCACGCCCTCGGCCAGCTTGCGCTCCGTGGTCTTGATGGCGCCGCCAAGCTTCCAGCCCTGCGAAATACCTACGATCTTGTCCTGCGGCACCTCAGCCTCGATCAGCGCGTCCAGAATGCCACCCATACCGCCAGGGTCCACACCTACCTTATCCAGGAGGCCGGCTTGCTCAATGGATGCGACCATTTCCGCCATCGCGATGACGTCAGGCCCGACCGAATCGCAAATCGTCAGCTCGCCCAACTTCGCATAGTCCCGCCAAGCCGGCACCTCGGACTTCCGAAGCTCCAGAGCCGGTGGATTGACCCAGGCGTGCGTCCATAGCAACCATTCCCGGGTGTTCTTATGCCGGCCAGCGACCGCAAGCCCAAGCCAGTCATCATTACCGCCGCCATCGACGCCGACATCGATGACCTCACATTCTTCCAGCAGGTCGCGCAGTTGTAGACCTGGCAGCTTGGCCTGCGCCTCCCACTGGTCAGCGCCTGACCAGCGGTCCGACCGCAGCGCCAGGCCGATTTCGACGTTGCCATGCTTCGCAAGGAAGCCCCGAAACGACTCTTCACTCCCAGCCTTGGACTTGTCGTATTCCCGGTAGAGAAATTCCTCATCTACCGAATAGCCAAGATTCGGATTGACCAGCGCCAGATTTTCCTTGAGCAGATGGGCCTTCGAAGCCACCATTTCTGGCGGATGCTCAAAAATCACCGGCTGGAACCGAGGGTCATGAATCTTTCCATCACGCACATCCCGCGCATACTGCAACTTCTCGCGAAACACACCGGCCGGCGGCTCTGCCGACTGGGTCGTGAGGTAGATCACGAACCCCTCCGGACGCGACGCCAAGCCACCTATAGCTTCACGGAACATCTGCTCCGCGTCAGCCTGTTCGCCGAAAAGGTGCAACTCGTCGATCAGCGTACCAACACTCTTTTTGCCGCCAACCGTATTTGCATCTGCAGCAACAACCTTCAGCGTCGCATCGGTAGTGCGGTGCGTGATCGTCTTGATATGCGTCTGGACCTGGAAGAGATCATCAAGCTCCTCCTCGTGCTTCACCATGTCTCGGCTTGGCGCGAAGCTGTTATTAGCCACCTCGATGGTCGGGGCCAAGATGGTGTATTCGGCGGATAGACGCCAATTCAGAATCAATGCGGTCATCATGATGCCCGCCGCCAAACTGGACTTACTGTTCTTCTTGGGGATGCAAACGAACCACTCCGTAATCAGCCGGCGACCACTCTCAGGGTCATACGCGCCGAAAACAGATGCAACCAGATCAAATACCCATTGCGCGGCCGCCTCTCCAAACGTTGGGGAGCCTGGCGCATCCACAATCTTGAGCTGCTTGAAGATCGCAAGTGCTCGCTCAGCCTCTTCCGGGAAAATGGGCGGCGGAATGATCGACGCGCCGCCCTTCAGTTTTGCGCCCCAGTCTGGGCAGGCAGTGGACCAAGCAGGCATCGGAGTTTCCGTCTATTGTTTCTACTAGCTCTTATTGACCAGCCTCAGGGGTGGAGGCAGCGCGCCGAACTTGCTGGCCGCCTTCTTCGCCGCCTCGTCCTTCGCATCCTTTTTCCCGCCCTCCCCCAACCTCTGATGCATGAAAGGCATCAGCGCTTTGGCCGCATCGACGCGCAGCTTACCCTCGGTCAGCGGATCATTCATTGTTGCCAACAAGAACGCTTGAGGGTCACTGTATTGCAGCGCCCGATTGATATCAAAAGAGCTAGCCGCCGGCTTGGGCGGCGCCTCTTTAGTTTCCGCTTGGCACTTTTTCAGATATTCAGCGACAGCGGGGTCTTTAACAAGTCGCGAGCCTGCTGCCGAGGCAGTCGCGGCACTGTAACCGGCCTCGATAGCCGCGTCCTTATTGGACTTCCCGCGTATTACCGCATCGGCAAACAGCTTTTTCTTAGCTGTTAAAGCCATTAACAAAACTCCTAAAAGGGGATTTTTTCTGCGCGTGGGAGGGAATGCGGTTTCCGAGGATTCGCCTCGTCAACTTTCGATACCCCCGGTGGGAGCTGACCTCGCGTCAGCCTCCCCTGGCCCGCTCGGCAGCCTCACGCGCCGTCTTTTCGTCATGGTGATCCTTGCACAAACCTTGGAGATTGCCCTGATCATTGGAGCCGCCTCGCCACAGCGGATCTCGGTGATCCACCTCAACAGCAAGAGTTTCTATGCCTTCAGCCAGACACATGACACACCAGCCATCTGACGCAACCAAGGCATCGGTCTTCATCTTCATCCACTGCCGACCGCGAATCCGCGGTGTGCCACCTACAGCAGTTTGTTGCACGGGGACACGGCTTGTCGAAGTCGGGAGCAAGCGAGGCTTCAGCATCGTTAGCTTGGCCATCGCGCTCCCTCGACTTCACGCATAGGTGTTGACCAGCGACACAAGCTCCCCGACGGTGTTGCATTCCAGGTTACCGGCCGCGACCTGCTGCTCGCAGTACGACAACAGATTGACCAGGTCGGGATACAGGGTGGACGCGGTCGAAGTGAATTCGCTATGACCTGCAAAGAACGCCACGCCCTTGTTGGCAATGGCCTGGTCAACAAGGCCCTTCCACATGGTGTAAGCGTCGCCCGTGGCATAACCAGAGCTGAAGTTAAACGCCCGGATGATCGACGGATCACCGAATGGCAGCGTCTCGCCGATGGGTGTCATAGCTCCCGCAGCGAATGCTCGACCATTGCGGAAGCTGCGCATGGTGCGGAAATGCCGACGGAAGAGCGCATCATAGACACCGACCTTGCCATGGTTCACGCCGCCGAAATAGCTGCCGTCAATACCACCCCAGACGCCCAGCGCCGCATGCATAGCGCGCAGCTTGTTGCCTTCGGCCATGAGCTGATCATTCGTCCAGCCCAGAATTGTCGCGGCTTCGGTGGTGAAGCCCTGGCTGCCGATCTGCCAGCTGAACCGCTCGAGCAGGTTGATGACCTGCTGCACGGTCTGATAGTTGGCATTCGTAGTTCCCAGAATGGTGGCCAGGGGCGACAGATATGCCGTGGCACGCATGCCGTAGCGCTGGAACAGAGGCGCCAGGAAAGTATACTGCGAGTAACCACCATCATCGAACGAGAAGCTAACCCGGCCCTTGGTGCTGGCGCGCTGCACCACATCAATGCCCAGCGGCGCAATCGTGATCGTGCCGCCAGACGCGCCCAGGTTGACGCGACCCCACTTGATCTTGGTCTTATCAACCGTGCCTGTCATGGTGAACTGGTTGATATCGATGCCCAGGCGCTGAGCGCGACCCTCCGTAACCCCTTCGTTGGTACTCCAGTTCTGCATTTCGAAACCGGTACTATTGGACTGCAGATAGCTTGCCGGGACAGCCGCGGGGCTTCCTGTGTCGAACAGCTGGATGTTGAAGGTGCCAACGTACAGGTTCGTATTGAGGATGCCTCGGAACACGAAACCGATGACTGCATTGGAGACGTCAATTTCGTTACCGGCGCCCTTAACCTGAGTGGCATCAAAGGCAACTGATGCGCTGTTCCCAGTAGCAAGGGTCAACTGCACTTCCGCGCCCCCAACGGCGCCATACAAGGGAGTGCTTTGCGCCACATCCACATAGGCGCCAGTGGCGTTGTACACGTCCGCCTTGGAGCGCCAGTTACCCAGGCTGCGAACGCGCTGGGGGCGGTGAGGCATGACGTCATGCTTTCCACCATGCATGCCCACCTTGAAATTCGGGCGATCAGTGTTGTTGATCCAATCACTGATTTCGAAAAGACTGCTGGGGGAAACGGACGCAGAAGATGAACCACCCCAGATTGACGCCTGAATTAATGCCGAAAGGATGTTCATGCGGTCCTCGTCCACTTGGAGACGTTCGTCTTGCCGGTGCTGTAGACGATGGTTTTGGTGTAGACCGCGCCATCCGAACGAGTTGCAACGATGCTCACAGGCCGGTCACTGCCATCCTTCGTGATCTCGACATCGCACCATTCCGTCCAGGTGTCCGACAAACCCAGCGGACTATTCAAACCCATGTCGACGATCATGTGAGCACCAGAAATAAAAAAGCCCTGTAGTTGCCCCCGCAATTCAGGACACTCAGACATCGTTAAGTTACTGATGCTGCAGCCCGTCTGAACTCGCGAGG
>NZ_MUXB01000234.1:0-467 GCF_001994935.1 Herbaspirillum sp. VT-16-41 | reverse complement strand
TGTTGCCCTGATATAAATGCAGGTCAGAACCGCAGATCGCTGTGGATGTAATTTTAACGATAATATCATCTTTCTTTTCTAGCTTAGGGTCATCCACATTGGTAACAGCTACACGATTAGGGCCCTGATAGGTGACCGCCTTCATATTCAACACTCCATTAATTAAGATTTTTTAGCAGTATAAAATATCAATAAAACGATAAAGAAAATTTGGTTTGTTATACTTTTTAAAGATTCATCTTATACAAAGAGGCCATAATATAAGTTTCACTCATCAGCATTTTATTATTCGTTTTACATTTTAAAATGGCCGCAGTCTTAGGAAACAAGCACATTTGAAAGAGGGGATAAACCTTGAAAATAAGCATTTTGGATCAGGCTCCCATTTCATCGGGATATTCACCCAAAGAAGCATTGGAAGCCTCTGTACAGCTGGCACAGTCAGCAGAGAGGCTGGGCTACACAAG
>NZ_MUXB01000027.1:0-469 GCF_001994935.1 Herbaspirillum sp. VT-16-41 | reverse complement strand
TGAAGAAGGTGTTGAGCGTGCTCAGTATCTGATTGACCAGCTGCTTTCCGAAGCCCGCAAAGGGGGCGTGAAAGTTGCCGCTGGTACCGGAGCTAGCAACTATGTCAACACTATTGCCGTTGAAGACGAACCGGAATACCCGGGTAATCTGGAGCTGGAACGTCGTATTCGCTCGGCAATTCGCTGGAACGCTATCATGACGGTTCTGCGCGCTTCCAAGAAAGACCTTGAACTGGGCGGCCACATGGCGTCCTTCCAGTCTTCCGCAACTGTCTACGAAGTGTGCTTTAACCATTTCTTCCGTGCAGCCAACGAGAAAGACGGCGGCGATCTGGTGTACTTCCAGGGCCACATCTCTCCGGGCATCTATGCACGTGCCTTCCTGGAAGGTCGTCTGACTGAAGAGCAGATGAACAACTTCCGTCAGGAAGTTCATGGCAAAGGCCTGTCTTCTTATCCGCACCCGAAA
>NZ_MUXB01000157.1:0-1489 GCF_001994935.1 Herbaspirillum sp. VT-16-41 | reverse complement strand
TACTAATGACCGAGTTAATAATTCCGCCTATAATAATAATCGCGCCAAGTAGATAAAACCAAATCATCATAATAATAATTGCGCCAAGACTTCCATATTTCACAGAGTAATTAGCAAACGTACTCACATAGAAGGAAAAACCATAGGATACAATTTGCCAAGCAATCGTACCAATAATAGTTCCCCAAATTGTTTCTCTGAAATAAATATGTTTATTCGGGGCTAATTTGTATAAGAAAAGTAAAACAATAAAAAATATAACAGAAGATAATACCCATCTTAATGTGTGCCACAATTGTAAAAAGCTATCCGATAATCCAACAAATGCAAAAATGTATTCACCAATAATTTGACCAAATACAGGGAGTAGTAAGGAAACAACGATAACTAATACCTTTACTTTTATAGTATATTCTGCACAAAGTTTTATATATATATATATATATATATATATATATATATATTGGAGAAGGCAATGGCACCCCACTCCAGTACTCTTGCCAGCAGCAGCAGTGCATAAATATCAAAAGGGTTTAGAACAGTCAGGTAGGATCACACAAGTCACCGATTTTCCTGCCATGAAAAAGGATAAATATCATATAAAGAAGAACCATCTAAAAACTGATCAATATTGGATAAATCTTCTTTCGGAACTAAAGCTTCTTCTGCCATATCGTTTTTCTTTTGCGTTGGTCGTAATTTTTCTAGTAGTTTCATTGATTTACCCCTTTCATCAGGATTGATTGAAATTCATGAATAAATGCAGCACTTTTTTGCACTCATATCCGTTTAATTTCCTTACTTGTAAGTCATAATGCTGAAACTGTGATTCTAGCGATTTTCGAATGACTTCAACTTTTTCACTTAGATTTTTTTCTGCAAATTGAAGAGACATAAAATTTTTATCTTTTATTTTTTCCTTTAATACTACATAGTGCTCTTGTGTGGTCATTTCATGGTTTGCATCTTCATTTTCATAATGGTCTATATAACTAGCAATCAAATTAGCGACAATCTTATTATCTGGGTTAGTATTTTTAAATTCCAAATATCTTTTTCTCCAAGATAGAATATAAGGCTTAAAATCAACAGGTACGCGGAAAACCCATGAAGCATGGGCGCGGCTGATTACGAAGAAGCCCAGGGCGGCGGCGCTGGCTCACCACCTGGTCGCGCAGATGGGGCACCGTTTTGGCAAAGCTCATGGGGTGTAGCGTGGACACGGTACAGCGGGCCGTGCGCGACCTTGTGGCAGAGAAATGGATCTCCGTTGTCCGGCTGGGCCGAGGCAAGGAAGCGGCCTACGTGGTGAACGATCGTGTGGCATGGGGCACTTCGACGACCAAGACGAAGCCCTGTTGGGTCATGGCGATCTGCGCCGGATTCCGACGCTCTACCCCGGAGAACAACAGTTGCCGAGTGGCCCCGGCGACGAACCGCCGAGCCAACCCACATTCGACGGCTTCGCGCCGGATTTGCCCGCCCGCAT